>JAZQDP010000154.1:0-16325 GCA_045546875.1 Thermoguttaceae bacterium
CGTGGAACGGAAAGCAGAATCCCTGATATTTGTTGAACTGGGGAATCACCCTGCCATTTTCACAGGCAATGGAGCCGGGAAGTCTTCCATCCTCCCGCTGGTGTGGTTTGCTTCGTAACTTGCGGCGCTTGCCTTGTTAAGTTTTTCCATGCTTTCTGCGGCTTTTTCCGCTGCGGACGGCACTTCCCATAAACTTTTCACCCACTTATATATTCCGGCACCCAATAGCGTAACACCTTCAACTGCAAGTAGAATCCACCCCAGCGGGTTTGTCGCCATACTAGCTTTTAATGCCAGAAACGCCGCCGACGCCCCTTTAGCTGTAACCCCTAATGCAACATTTGTTGCTGCACAAAACAGGTTCGTTCTTGCTTGACCTTGAGTTGCTGCCGTTTCGGATTTCTTCCAAAAAACAGATTGTATGTTTGCCGCGATTCCTTTGTATGTTTCAGCCGATAAGATTTTTCTCTTTAGCGTTGCGCCCGCTTCTGCATTTGACAATAACAACGTTGCCGCCGCTTGTCGGTCTGTTACACTTATGCTTTGCAAACCGAAACTTCTTGCTATAGAGTTTAACTGGTTTATTTTTCCTACATGTATTTCAGTATTTGCTTTCGCATTATTTAGTTTATGATATGTATCAATTCTATTTTTTAAATCTTTTATATTGCCGATTTTCCCATTGTTCGCGTCAACAGTCAAATTTAACCCTTTATAAGTCGCATTCATTTGTTCAACAAGTTTGATACTTTCTGCGATCTGTTCAGAGTTTTTTTTCCGCATTTTCACAAGTTCAATTAACCTGTCTTTATTTTGGTACATTGCAGCGGATTCTTGTTTTGCTGCCTGCTGTTGATTAATGTAATTTTCGTAAACGGTTTTTGAATTAGCTATTACGCTGTTTAGATTGTTATGCGCTTGTCCTAACCTGTTTGTTACAGAAAATTGAGTTTGTAAAACAGAAGTTAAACCGCCTACAAAATTTAGAACGTTCCCTAAACCGCCTTTTGTTTCTGCGCTTAAATCTTCAATGGATTCTCTTGTTTTTTTTAGAGCGGTTCCTGCTCTTGTTGCGGAACTAAATAATGAATTGAAGCCCCCTTGCATTGCTACTAGACCATTTAGCCCGTTCATTGTGTCGAGTTTGCTTGATAACTCGTCTTTCAACGGAGCAAGTTTTTCAGCTGTTCCTTCAGCGGTTTTTTCTAAGGACTTTAAATTCTGTTTTGCGCTGTTTATACCCTCTTGAGATAGATCATTAACGTTTACCGCTATTTCTACGCCGCCCGGTTTTACTTCTGACATTCTACAAGCCCTCTCCTACTTCCCCGAAAATTTTACTGTAATTTTTCTGCAAGAACTTTGATAACGCCGGCGCCAGAAAAGGCGTTGCCGTTAAAACTTTAACCCCTTTTTCTTTCAAATAAAATCGGCGTAAAGCCACCCGCCGTTCTTTGAATTTGCGTTTTTTGCCAGCATACTTTCCGCGGCGAATATGCGCGTGGGTCAGCGTTTCCACCTTGTACCCTATCATAATATTTCTTTTCCATTTATGACTTCCGCCTTTTTCGAATAATTCCGTAGAAAGAAAAACGCCGTTTTTTGAACTTACTGGATTTGAATATAGGAATATTTGATTTCCTTCAACTTTTGTTCTAATTGTGTTTCTCAACCAAGTTTTGAATGATTGGTTAGGATTGTTTACGTAAGTTTTCGCGCGTTTCGCTGCCTTTGGCGTCCAGCGATACGCCAGCGTGTCAGAAGTCTCTCTCACCGGTCGCCCGTGTTGTTTTCCTTTTGTGATTCTCTTTCCTCGCAAGAACTGAGAAGGGCTTATTCCGTCTATAGGCTCTCCTTTTGGGGTGAATAGCCGCGCTGGTCTTTTTATAAAAACGTCTCGCCCACTACGTGTGATTTGGCTTCGTGCATGTCCAAATAGAGCAAACGCCGCTTGTTCTTCAGCGGTTTTAATTTTCCGCTTTATTTTTTTTGTTGCATCGTCTAATTTTTTAAAGGCAGATGTTGCGTCTGCCTTTATATCAACTTCGATTCCCATTTCCCTGACGATAGTTTCTTCGCAAGTAGTTTAGAAATTCTTCTTTTGCCGCTTTATTTTCCGGCGTCTTTTCTTTTTCAACTCTTTCCGCTTCCCGTTCTTCTTCTGTTTTGGGCACGAACGCGTCAAACGGTACGGCATTCCCGCCTACTCTGTTGACGTTTAAAATTGTTGCAAGCAATGCCGAAGTATGCGCCCAGTCGTAACGAACGCGGATTTGTTCCATTCGCCATATTTCGGCAAACGTCCATTTGTCCGGTTCCATTCGCAAGATTGCCGTTGCTTCTTCAATTAGGCTCCAGAGCTTTACGGCATCAGCTTTTTTATCTCTTCTGCCACCGCTTTCTGCTGCGTTTCCCTGAGCGTTGTTCTGAACTGAACCGCTGTTTCCGCTATTGTCAGAACTTGCCCCTTTTGGGCTTGCGGGAAAAAATCAACGAAAGCCTCCACAAATGCCCTTTCAGCTTCTTCGAGCGTCTCACCATTTAACAGGTCTTGAAACGCTTCTTTTGTCAGCTTGCGTCCTTCAGCTTCGTCTTTGCATAATGCCCATAAAACGTCCACAAATAAAATCGGGTCGATAAATAGACGATATGCCAAATTGTCGTTTACAAACTCAAACAGGTCAACGGGTTTTCCGTCTTTGTCTAAAACAGAATCCCGCACTTCTTTTACTTTTCCGATTGTTATTTTAATACGCCAGCTTTCGCCGTTAGCGTCTTTGAATGTTTTTAACGTTCTTTCCATCACTCAAATAGCTTTCCTATTTTGCTTATTATTACTCCTAATAAGCCTGCTTGTATTAAGGAACTTTTCAGCTTTTCGTTTTGTTTTGCCGATTCTTCCCTTGTTTTTTCAACCAATTTATTTAAATCTTCTTCGCTTTTTTCAGCGTTTTCGTTGATTTCTTTAACTACGGTATCATAATCAACGTCAATTCCTGCCGCTTTTGCTTCTTCAACGGCTTCTTTAAGCTCTTTCAGAGCTTTTTCAAGTTCTTCGTCTGGCGTCATGTCTGCTTTTGATTCCTTTCTATAAAATCCTTCAAATTGAAATAATGAACGATAAATATATTATAGCCCATTATTTCAATTTTTGCAAGACGCCCCCAGATTTCCCCGATTAGGGTTCTTGGTTGTTGCTGTTGCTGGAAGAACTGCCGCTTGAAATAGTCGGTTTCAGTTCGATTGAATAACTGACAACCTTTCCGGCTTCACGGTTTGCGCTGCACTTTGTACAAATAAACTCGCCCTCTACGTCGTCGAGCGTCATATTTAACGTTGTTCCGTTTTGGCAGGCTTCCTGGAACGCTTCGATTTCCGTTGACGCCGTGCCGTCAATATTGAACGCTTTGAGCGTGAACGTGATCGTGTAACCCAGCTTGTTGTAGACAAAAAGCTCCTTGTCTTCCGCTGCCATTACGTCCACTTCTTCCGTTGTTCGAGTTTGTTCAACGTTCAGGGCGCTTGCGTTTTTCAGCGTTACGCCTCCCACTTTTAACGTCGATTGCCAACCAAAAGTTGGCGCGTTTACTGTAGGCATTTTTTACTCCTTATATTGTTGTTGTTACCGTCTGGAAGTTTGCCGCAACGTGTGCTTGTAAATCCAGATGAATTATAAATAAAGCGGTTCGCGCGTCTCTTAACGTGTCAAGATCGCAATACGAGCCTGTTTCCGGTTTTGATAATTGGTACCGCTGCCCTTCAGCGTTTACCTCTTGCGCTAATAGTAACAAGTTCTGAACTGTTTCAAACAGTTCCGCGACCGCGTCTATTTCGCTTGTTGCCGTTGTTGTTAGCTTTTTGACGATTGCAACGGAAACCGTGATCTTCTTCCCGGCGACCGCCTTATCTTCTATTTCGTCAGGGTCTGCGTCTGATACATAGACGGCGATTTTCAGCGGCGCGGCTTCGGTCAAACCAGTTTTGACGGCTTCCGGGTTATACGTCCTTAAAATAGCGTCAGGATTAACTCCAATAGTCTGCGCCTGACTTTTCAAGAAGTTGGTTACTGCCTGCGCGCCTTTACGAACTACATTTTCAATAAGCGGTAAAGTCAATGTAAAACTCCTTTAACTTTGGTAAGCACTCCCCCGGCTTCCGTATTGTCAAAATAAGCGCCGTTCGGTCCAGGCGTTATAAAATACGCGTTCCCATCAAGAAGGATTTTATCCCCTTCCTGTGGTATGATTAAATTATTTCCTAACTTTAATTCTGATGTTAAAAATACGAACTCTTTGACGCCGTACTGCGTTGAGAATGAATCTGTTTCTGTTTCTTCCTCATGCGCCCTATTTACCAGCGCTTTAATTCTCACGCTTTGGTTGCCTCTGACGTAAAAGAGAACCCGCCCGTCCACTTTCCGGAGGCGTTCGTAAAAGCGATAAACCCGCCTGTCAATGCGCGTTTCCTTCAACCGTTTTAACGCCAGTTTGAACGTCAGAAATGGAGATTTAAACCCACCTGTCATTTTGCTAAAAATACTTTAAACGGCTGCGTTGGCTTTTGGTACTTTTGGAATAGTTCCGGCTGTTCTTCTTTGAACTTCTGCGCATCAAATTTCGGCGTCCCGCCTCTCTCTTGCAAAATTCCGATTAACAGTTTACCGTCTGGATCCATCAGCGCGTCAGCCCCTTCGTCTTCCATAAACGATTTGATTTCTTCTACGATTCCTTTCCGTTCATCTTCCAGCGTTGCCATTTCGCGATTGATGTTTCGCAACCTTTCAACCGTTCGAAAAATATAATACGTTGAATTTAATTTTTTTTCAATCATTGTCTCAATTCCTTTTCCTTTCCAGCCAATCGAGCTTTTCCTTTGCCTTCTTGTCGATTTCTTTTTCCTTCTTTTTTTTAACTTTCAAATACCTTTTATAATCTTGTGGTTTTAGTTCAAGTTCGATTTCCCCGGTTTCTTTACTTTCTGCCGCATCTTCCTTTACTTCTTCTTTTAATTTGCAAGCTATGCAATAATCGCCTTTAATAAGCCAACCGCACTTCTTACACCTTTTATATTTTTTGATTTTATACTTTTTGTTGACGATTTTGAAAACCTGCGTTCTGCTTAAATTTAACAAATAAGCAATGTCTAAGTATGAATAACCGGATTTTAGAAGTAGTTCAACCACTTTGACTGTTCCTTCGTCTATTACGCATATATCACTCTTTCCCGCTTTTTCGCTCATTGGTCAACTGATTTAATAAAATCTCAATTGTTTTTTCGTTGTCCTCTTGCGATTTGTCGCACGATTTTGTCAGTTCTGCGATAGCGCTTGCCAGCGCGTTTACGGCGTCGCTGTTGCCTCTTAAACTTTTTATAAACTCTTGATTAAACCGCTCTTGTCGCGTGAGCAAATACCCAACTACAGTAACTAAAACGATAATGGCGATTGACTGTTCCACTGCGTCAGGAATGCCAGTAGTAGAAGAAAGCAAATAAAAACAAGTTGCATAAAGCGCCGTTGTTGCGTCCGTCATAATTCACCCCCTTGGGTTTAAATCAAGGTTTTTTTCGCCGCGCGGGGCTTCTGCGTATGTAATGATTCCAGCGTCGCAAAATGCCGCGCTGCACATTTTTTTTAACCCGTCCCAATCAAACCAACACCCGAACTTCGGTTCTCCCCATTTGCATTTATAAATATTTCCGTGCGTGTTTTCCCACCGAAAATATTCTTTGCCATAGTGGACTTTATAACCGCTCCAAATGGTCGCGTGACTCCAGCGTCCGGAAATAACACCAATATATTCATCACCATCGTCTGCCAGTTGATTCATAACGGCGTTCATGTTGCCGAACTCTACGACCTTGTTTGCCTTCAGCGCAAGCGCGATTGCTTCTGCCATATCATCGCCCGGCAAACTGTCGCCGTTTTCGTCAGTCAACGGACAAACGCCCATCTGCCGCTGCGCCGCCTCCCCGGTGTACTGTTCCCACTGTTTGGAATAACGCAAGTAGGGGTCATAATCTCCAACCAGGCGCGCCGGGTACGTCCCAATTTCGGCGCCTGCGTTAAGAACTGCCGCAATTGTCTGTCCGTCCGGGATCCGTTCGCCGTCCCGGTTACAACCCAAACTTTGGGCGTATGTTACCATCGGATTTATTCGCTCAACGTCCAATTCCGCGCCCAGGCTGATCTGCTTCAAGACGCTGACAAGATAGGCGCGCTCAAACATGGAACAACCGGCGCAAGAACCCTTGTTCCCCTGCGATTCCAGGAAGAGAACTTCGGCAGGCTTCCCTATCCGTCGCGCCGTTTCCCACCACTGTTCCAGTCGTCCCGCTTTTCGGATCTCTTTTATTTGTTCCGCTTCCGCTTCGAGAACCGGTCTGTATGCTTGCCAACTGACAACCGCGGGCTTGTCTTCGCTGTCCCAATAGGGCGCGGCAACTTCAAGAAGTCGGTCGATGTCCGCCTTCATGTTCATGAGGCGGGCTTTCTTCCGCTGTTCGTTGTTCGGGATTACGCCAAAATTTTTTAAAAAATATTCCGTCATTTCGCGCCTCCCTTAGTACCTGTAGAAAAACCTTCCGTTCGTCGGGCAGTTCCCGGTCGGACAAGTGCCGGTCGGGCAGTTCCCTCCGGTGCAGGAACTTTTCGGCTGCGTCTGTTTTGGCGTCTCTTTTTCTGCCGGTTTTTCGGCTGCCGATTCCGCAGCTGCTTTGCGATCAGCGCGCGCCGCCTCGGTCAGCGCCTTTTTGATTTTGGAAAAGTCCGATCTTACCGACATAATTGTCGACCAGTCGATCGCGTCGGATACGGCAGACAAGAGGGGTCGGAACGCGTCGAGCGTTCCCGCGCCTGCGCGCGCCGCCTCAAACTCCCAATACCGGCGGAACGTTTCGCGCGCGCCCGCTGGCGTCTGAACTGTTCCGGCGTCGATGAAGTCAATACACTTCTGGAAGACGTCCGTGAGTTTTTCCCGCCCGGCGTCCGCTGCCGTGGCGTCGATTTTTAGAAATTCGTTCCGGGTCAGTTCTTCCAGGGGGTCTTTCGGTTCCGGCGTTGGTTCCGGCGTTGGCGATTTTTCGCCATTGGTGAACGTGTGAACCGCGATTTGCGGCTTTCCGTCCGCTGTTGTCGCTGCGATAATTGAGACCGTCCCTTTTATGGGAGAGGCGAAAAGCAACTTCCGCCCGTCGCTGTCAACGTGAATTGAATTTGAATAGGTTTCAGGAATAACGCTCCAGGCTGCCGGGGCGTCCGATGTAAAAACCGCAAGTTCGCCCGCCGCGATATAGTCCGCGCCTTGAATAGCGTTTTTTGTCGGCGTGGGCGTCGGCTCTGCCGGTGAACGTACAACGTCAACCGGCGAAGGTAAAGCTGCGCCGCTCGTTTCACCGCTTGCCGGGTAATCAAGCGGTAGAAACAACCAGGTGAACAAGAAAAACAGGCTCGGTAAAACACCGATTCGAACCGGGTTTTCAGTATTGCTTTTTTTCATTTTTTACTTTTCGCTCTTTTCGGCTGTTGCCAGCGTTTCAACCAGGGCGCGCGTCAACTCAACTTCACGTTCCAACGGTTCCCCGCCTGTCAACAGGCAGGCTGTCAAATACTGAACTTTTGCGTCGCTGTTAGGCGTAAAGCAGATTTTGCCGTCTATAACGTTGATAAAGTCTTTAACCTTATTGACAAGAGCTTCAACCTTTGCGCGGTCTTGAACGATGTTTTCCAAAAAGTCAACAATCCAGTCGTCAACCTTTATTTCCGTTGCTTCTGCGCCCTGTTTTGCAACTGCAACGGCTTGCGCTAAGAAGTTTTGAACGGCTTCTACTGTCAGGCTTTTTAATATAAACCGCTTTGTAATAATCTGTAAAATTTTAATCATTTTTTGTTTTCCTCTTTTTTGATTTTACCCAAGGGCGGGCGCCGTCGGTACTGCTCCGGCGCGGCTGGAATCCCTCACTTTTGCCTCTCAACTTGAACGCCCAGCCCTTTTTTCAGAAAAGAACGTTAAGAAGTCTTTTTAAGGTTTGCCCCGTTGACAAGCAAGATCGTACAAGTATCCGCTGCGCTTGCCGCCGCTTCTACTGCATACCCACAAGCGAAGGCGCCTGTGGCTGCGGCTGCAACGATTTTCGAACTGGAAGTTTGCCAGAAAACAACCTGTCCGGCGGTCAGCGCCGTTCCCGTTGTTTTTGGAACGTTTGCAAACACTCCGGAAAGGTGAATAGTCCCCAGTTCATCTTTCGGGATGTCATATTTCGTAAAACCCAGCATTTCCCCGATAACTACGGGGGAACCGGCTGTTACGGCTGCGGACGTCGGTTTGTAGTCTAAACAGTCCGCCGATTGAACAAATTGTACTGCCATTTTTTATCCTTTATTAAAAATATAAAAATTGAAATTCCGAAAGCCCCCGCCGCCTTTTACGCGGGGGCGCTGTGTCAGGTTAAAATCAAGAGCCAGTTCCGGCGCTGTACACCATCGCGCGGTAGTCGCCCAAGTCGTACCCTTCCCGATGAACGGCGCGCCAAGAGAACCCCAGCGTGTTTGGCTGCGTCGGGTTCTGTTCGATTCGCGGCGTTTCCTGTCCGGCAAGATTTGAAATAATCAGCGCTGCCGATTCTTCCGGGTCTGCAAACATAGCCCACTGCGTGTCGGTCTGTGAATTAAAGGCGCTGCTCCAATATGGAGAGGAAATAGGCAGATAACGCCCAACGTGCGGGTTGGTCATAGGGTCGCCGCCCAGTCCCACAAGGTCGCACTTTGTGTCCCTGTAAAGCGATTCGGCGGTCGGCATAAGGGCAGGGGGCGCCAAGACAAATTTTCCTTCGGCGTCCGTGAACTCTTTGTCCGTTGCTGTCGAGCCGTCCGTCTCCATCATACGCAAGGCTGCCGCGGCTGCGTTGTATCCGGCGATATTAAGCGCGTTTGCGCTTGTCAAAACGTTTCCGCGCGCGCTGGTACAGAATGAAGAAAGATTGTCCTCCAATTTCTTGAACGCCATTTTCTCGCGATGAATTCGAATTTTCCGCGCCAGCTTCTTTGGAATGCGCGCGAAGGCTCCCAGATCGTCATTAATCAGCATTCTCTCCGTCAACGTCAGGCTCATAGTCCATTCGAGCACCTGCGTTGCGATTTCGGGGCTTGTGAGGGTTACGGATTTGATTTCGCCGTCTTGTCCGGTCTCCTGAAGATTTCCCTGAATATCATAATCGACAAAATAACCTTTCCGAAGGTCTTTGTTCGTGTTTCTCATTGAGATTTTGTCGATAACAGAATTAAAGTTCGTCCACCGTTCCCGGAACGTCTTGTTCAAAACGTTGTTGAGAATTGCCAAGGCTCCAATCGTGGAGAACCCGCCGCTTGCCGCGACCGGATTTCGTCCATCGGCTTCAGCGTGCAACATTTTGAAGATTTCCGGGGTACAGGCGCCTGAATTGTAAAAGCGTTTCCCAGTTTTTTCCTCAAGAGCCATTAAAAGCATTTGCTGCAAGGTAACGCCGCGCCAATTTGCCGACGCTGCTTCGTTCATGGCGTTCTGACTGATTCCGCTTGCGGCGACCGCGTCTGGATTCATTCCGGCGCTAATAAGCATCACTGCTTCCAGAATTTCGTTCTTTGACGGTCTGCCGGCGCCCGTTCCTACGCTGCCTTTGGAGAGCGTGCGGGCAGGATTAAACCGCGGCTTGAATCCCGCGCTAGCGGCAACCTGTTCTTTCTTTTCGGTTTCCGTTTCTTCCTTTGGCGTTTCTTCAGATTCGCCTTCCGCTGCGACCGTTTCCTCTTTTGGCGGTTCCTCTTCAGACGCCGCGCAAGGTTCGTTTTTCGGTTCTTCTTCTGCGCTTGCGGCTGCCTGTTGTTCGGTCAGCAGTTTAAACGCCCGTTCCGCTACGTTGAACTGTTCCGGCGTCAGCTGTTCCGGCTCTGTGAACCCTAAGCTCACGATGTAAGCTCTTAATTCTTCACTCATTATTTTTCCTGTCTGTAAAAATAGCTGTAATGGAAAATTCGAGTCAGCGGCTGCCGCTACCGTAACTTCGTTATAAGCGTCAGCCCCTTCGAATACAAAACTACCTTCTTGAAAACGCCAATTTCTCAAAACCTTACACGGTCCCAGAAATTCGCGCCCGTTTACTTTAACTTTCTGCCCGGCTCCTACATACTCATAATCAGTAGGCAACGGGTCTTTTGTTCTTATTGACGATTCCCAGCGTCCCCCGGTTTTGGCGATATTCTGCAAAAAAACGCTCTGCAACGTATCGTTGAAAACGCCTTCCGCCTCAATATTTGGAGTGCCGTCTTTGTTCGTCCCGATTTTCGGTTTAATCTGCCCTACAACTATTGCCGGGTAGTGTTGAACGCAAGCGGGATAAGCGCCGCCCGGTTCGTCTTTCCACCCTTCAATGTCGATAATAACCGGTATTTCGTGGTTGGTCATGTGAAGGGCTCCGCCTGAATACAACGGCTCAAACTTAAATGTTTTGGGCATCTTTGTTTTCCTGTTCTAAATCTTCTTGCAACCCGGCTAATAGCGATTCAACCCCAGCGCCCGCCGCTGCAACCGTTTGAGCTTGCGGGAAGTCTTTTCTTTCCTGTTCCAATTCGCCCAAAAGGTCGTCATAGTCCGTACCGTCCCGCGCGCAAATTTGATGTATGGAAGTCAACCCCAGCGCAAGGGCGATCTGATCCGCTTTTCTGTCCTTTTCCGGATCAACCGAAGGCGGCTGTTCAAACCGCCAACAAGTCGGCACTGCCCATGGATCCCATTTTTCAAGGAGAGCGTCGGCGATTCGCGCCGATTCGTTTCGGTCTGCGCAAGACGCGAAACACTGTATCCACTTTTCAAACCGCGGCTCCATGAGGTACGTTGTAACCGCTTCCTGCCAGACGCCAATATTAACCCAATAATTCTGTTTTTCGCCCCTCCAGCTTGAATAATTATATCCGCTTGTGTTTGCCTGGATCATACCGAGCGGCGTTCCCAGCCCGGCGCCCTGTTTTTGCGTCAAGGCATTTTCATAGTCAGAATAGGTCGCGGTCGGGTACTTTACTTCAGTCGAGAACGGCTTCCAGCCCGCTGCAAGAACGTTAATTTCGCCGGGGTTCGCTGCGGGCAGGGCGCCGTACTCCGGCGTTGCGATTTCATCGACGTCCGTGTACATGTACATTGGGGTTTTAGCTGCTGCTTTCGCTGCTTCCAGAGTGTAGGCTTCGTAGAGCTGTTGGTCTGCCATTAAACGCAAGACGGACGCCATTATAGGAATTCCCCGCTTTTGTTCCGGAAAGGTTCGCGCTGCAAGGTGCATAATTTCGCTCGCGGGAACTTCTTCATACTCTTGATATTCAGCATATAACGGGTTTATAGTTCGTTTCTGAATGAAATATAAAACGGGATTAATTCCTTCAAAAACGATCCCCTCAATTTGGTTCGGATTGTCTGATCCGTACGGATTATCAACCCGTTTTGCTTCAATTTCCTGAACGTTTAATTCGGCGTTATCGATTGACGGGTCAAATATAAACCGCTGGAACGCTTCCCCGTCGTACATAAGAGCGCGCACGGCTCTTTGTAACTTTTCGGCGTCCCGCGTGCGTCTTTGCCATTGCCAAAAGGCAAATTCTATTTTTTTAGATTCCTCCCTGGTCAATCCTGCTTCTGGAAGGATTCGCAACTGCGGACCGTGTTTCCCGATTACGTGATTTCCGAAGGCTCTGATAGCATTTGCCGCGTACCCGTTGTTCGTTGCCTCTTTCCTTGCGCGCGCTCTGATCAGAGAGCGGGTCGCCGCGTCCGCCATTCGGTCTGAATAATCGTCCGCTGCTTCAGCCCAGTATGCCGACAAGTGTGTAACCGGGCTTCCGGCGTCAAACATACCCGCTGCAACCGCTCGCGGGTTTTGCGCCGCCGGTTTGCTTTTGGCTCTGAAAAACGATTTGAGAGAATCGATAAAACCCATTTTTAAAACCGCGCGGAATTATTTTTTATACTGACTTTTCCAAAAACTCGCCCGCTTTCGGCTGCCTGTTCTTTCTTTTCCTCTTTCTTTAGTTCAAGAAGATCACGGATTGACAAGTTCGTTGTCGAGCGTTCACCGTTCGTCATACTTTGGAATCCGTCTTTCATAACGTCTTGAATCGCCTGTTCCGGCGTGATTTCTTTTTCGTCTGTCATATAGTTATTATACGCCCTTCCTGATTTGTTAGAAGTCCTATTTTTCCATATCTGGAATTTCTTCAACTTTTATCTTTTCGAAGGTTTTGAATACCTTTTTACACTTTTGGCACCGGCGATAACGTATTATTAAATACTCGCCGTTTCCTAATTTGTGTGTTATAGTTCCAGTACAAACAATAACGCCCCTGCATGTACACTTCAATTTCTGCGCCATTGCTCATACTCCTTTTTTACTTGCGCCGTTTCATATCCTCAAAAGAAAATACCGGCTTTTTTGTTGTCTGTCTTTCCTGCTCGTCTGTTACGCCGCCGCACATTGCGTTTGCTACTACGTTCAGCGTCAGGCAGTCCCACCAGTGGTCTTCCGTTCGCCCCGGTTTGATTTTCCAAATGTCAAACTGTAATTCCCCGGTTTGCCACTTTTCGATATATTGGCTTGTAAAGTGGTCAATAATATTTTCGTACTCTACCCTCTTTACAGTAGGGAGCGTGATTGTTCCGCGCTCGCCTTGCGGTTTATAAAGCCCGCCTAATGCGGCGCTTTTGGCTTTGTTCGTGTCAATCCAGACCGTCTGTTTCAACTCTCCCGGCTGCAACCTGGTTAAAAACGAAAACGCCGTTTTACTCGCCATTTTGTTCTTTGCCGGATAGAACGAACTCGCCGACGGTTTTTTTCCTCTGGAAGGATAAATAGGCAGTTCCGGCGATCGATGGAGAAAGGTTAAGACGGTTTCCGTCGTTCGGCTCCAGTTAGCGTCAATTAGTCCGCGCTCAATCTTCAACTCTGCCCCGTCCTCGCGCGTCCATGTCTTGCCGTACAATGCCGGGCAGATTTTCGACAAGCCCTGGTATAGCTGCCCTTCATACGATAAGCCCGGGAACGTATCCGATAGCGTAACCGGCGCGTTTTCCGTGGTAAATGTCGAGTAGGGCTGCGCCGGGAACGTTCCCCAGTCTACAACGTGCCCCGTGAACCCGTCCCCCCATGCACAAACAAGCCAATATATCAGGTTCAACTGCAAGTCCATTCCGCAGGTCAGTCTATTGGCTCCTATTGGTATTACGCCGCGTTTTAAGTTTATAACCTTCTTCAGCAGAATTTCCTGTGTCAAGACCTTTTCCGCTGCACTTTGGTCTTGCGGCTCATTCTGAAGTTCTGTCATAAAGACGCTTTCATCTTCCAGATAAAGGTTCATCAACGACTGCAACCCCGTTAAATCCCCCGGCGCCATATTTTCCGGCCAGCTTATTTCCGCGCCTTCGTTCATTTCTTCAAAATGCGCCTTATAATATTCTTGCGCCTTTTCCTTTGCTGTCGTCCAGATGTTGTCGGGCGGTACTGGGAGTTGTTCAAGTCTTTCTGCTTCTGTCTTCCATATTTCCCAATACTCTTTCCATAGGTTCATATTTTTGGGGAACGTTTCAACCGCTTTCATTAACAACCCTTGATAAGAAGGGTTTCGTTTCTTGTCAAGCATACGGCTCATAAAACAAGTTGAATTAAGGCGCGTTCCTGGTACAAGAATAGTCAGCTTGTCGCCGCGTTTTCCTAGGAACTTTACAACTCCTTTTAAGATTTGTTCCAGATGTTCAGCATTTGCCGGGTTCTTCCCTGTCTTGTCTTTCTGCACATCGTCAAATATAATTGCCGTTGGTCTCAAATACTGCCCATCGGCAGTCTTATAATGCCTCCCTCTCAATCGCCCGTCGTACCCACAAGCAATAAATATGCTTCCGCTTGCAACGCTGCCTGGAATGGTCGGTAAAACGATTTTATCGGCTTTCCATACAATAGCGGTTTTTCGTCCCTCTGATAGCTGCCCCTTGGCTCTGTTTGCCTGCCCTTCCAGCTTCTGAATGGGATAGACGATTTCCGGATAATAGGCGACTAGGCGTTCATTGCTTTCTAATTCGGTACGGATTGATTCGAAGCTTTCCATTGCTGCCTCTTTTGTGGCGCCTACATAAATTAAGAACTTCGTCCAGCCGTTCAAGAGCGCCCAGAGGCTCACCCCTTCTGAAAAGGTTGTTTTTCCCTCGGCTCTCGGCGCTGCAAAAACAACCTGCTCCCCGTTTATAAATGCGCTTTGAAAATACGGAATCATCCGCTTGTGGTTTTTCGAGAACGGCAGACAAAAAGAATCCGGCAGGCAGGTTTTAAGAAATAGGGCTAAATCTGTTTTCATGCGCTCTTTTAATTCCGGGTCTTTACATTCTGGAATAGCTCCAATATCGCGCCCGGCGCGCGCAATTGCCGCCTGTCTTTCTGCTGCTCTTTCTTTATGCCTTTCGTATGCGCTCTTTTCTTTTGCGCTATTAACGTTAGTATTTTGATTTTTTGATAAACTCAAAATTAGTAAATGTTTACTAAAGAAAGAAAGTGTCTGTAAATTCCGAACTTCTTTGTCCGGGGTTCTCTTTTGTTTCGGCTGGAAAGTACCTTTTTGAGGGGAGGGGGCGCCGGGCTAAAATAGCGCGGGTTTAATTATGGGAATAGTCCTTTTTTTCGAAGTGTTTTGTATGCCGATAGCAGTAAATAGAAGGCGCGAGCCTCCGCTGCGTCTCTGTTTTCGTAAAATTCCCACTTGATTTTCGGATAACGTCTTTTTAGCCTGACAATAGCTCTTAATAATAACGCTTTTGCAAGCTGTCCTTTCCAGCCCGCCCCGGCTTGCAAAATACGCGATATAGGCGCTTCACAAATAACATAGCAGTTTTGAACCGCTTTCTGCATTCGCTCCAATTCAAGTTCGAACCTGTCTCTTCTGCGTATGCCGTATTTTGTCTTTTCAAGCGATAGCGTGCCTAAAAAGTCTTTTAAGCTCTTGCGTTCAATCGCTATGTAGTCTTCCGCGCCCTTGATTGTGTAGTCCGCTGTCTTACTCTTTGTTTTTTTGCAATAGTCAAAATTGAACAAGTTCCAGTACTTTTCAAATAGCCAGGCTTTTTTCTCTCTGATGTCTACTACAATTTCAAAAAGTCCGTTTCTCTTTCTGACTATTGGATAATAATATATATAATCCATTAGGCGTCCACTGCTCCTATGCCAGTTACCGGTTCGGCGTTGTCCGATGTCGAGACTTGCCGCTGCGTCTGAACCGTGCCGTCTGTTTTGTAAACCGTCCACCGTCCGTCCGTGTCGATGGAAGAGTTGAACTGCGATAAAATGAGAGTTGCCAGCGATAACGCCGCTGCCTCTCCCTGCGCCGCTGCAACGTCTAACTTCAGCGCCGCCGCTGCGTTTTCCGCCGCGGTCGGTACGTCAACGACGCTTTCTTCCCAAGGAGATATTTTGCAACCGGCACAAATGAAAATAATAAAAACGTTCCCTGCTGTGTCAAACAGATGATTAAACCTATACCACCCGGGAGCGTTTGTAGAATCAATTTCGGTTATAACGGCGTTAGAAATAACGCTGCCTTCTCCTCCATCAATACACATAACGGCGGTTATGCTGGACGCTTTGTTTGTCGCCGGCGCTCCGTCTGATTCAACGTAAAAATTAACTGTTGCTGTTGTTCCTTTTTTAATCATTTTTGCTGTTCTTTAGCCGATAACCTTTCAACGGCTTTTTTATAATAATGTTCGTTAAATTCAACCCCGATAAAATCCAGCCCCATATTATAGCAGGCTTCCCCGGTCGAGCCGCTCCCCATGAACGGGTCAAGCACTGAAGAATTTTCCGGAAGAATTTTTAAGATTTCTTCAAGCAACGGAACCGGCTTTTCGCAAGGATGGGCTCTTTTTTTGCTTAAAATGCTCGCAACTTCAAACCGTCCTGGAAGAATTTTTTCTGTCAGCGGACGTCCTTTTGTGCCCCAAATGATGAACTCGCACGACTGCGTGAACTGTCCTTTTTGCGGGCGTGCGTTCTTTTTGTCCCATACGATTAACCCGCGATGATTGATTCCGCTCAACTCTAAACAGATTGTAAAAAACGGAATTTGTCTATAATCGGAAAAGATGAAGAAGTAACCGCCCTTTTTAAGCAGCTTTGTTGCTTCCAGCGTCCAGAGGCGCGTTTGATTTAGAAATGCGGAAGGAGATAAATCTTCGTTGAAATACTCAACCATATTGAGGGTTTCACCGTCATAATATTTAGATAGCCCTTTACCTGCGCTTCCGGAACAGTAGGGCGGGTCTGTCAGTACC
>JAZQDP010000155.1:0-2536 GCA_045546875.1 Thermoguttaceae bacterium
CCCAAATTTGAACGCACCCCCAGTCGAAAAAAAGATTCTGCCGCCTCTTTTCAAACGTTCAAAAATGGTGTATAATATCTAAAGAAACGGAGATAGAGTCATGAGAAAAGCCGACGTCGATAACAAGTCCGGCGCTCGTTCGCTAAACGCCCCGTATTTGGAGTTCGTTCGGCAAGCGATGGCGACCGACTTCGTGCTGCAAATCAATATGGGACAGTATCCTAACGACAAGTCAGCGGCGCTGGACGCCCTGGACGTCGTTTCCCGTTTGGAACGGGAACTGAGTTACTTCATTCCAGAAAGCGTTATCGGTCAGCTTAACCGCTCTGAGGCGGGGGAGCCTGTTTTTGCAGACGATTCGATTTACGCCCTGTTTAAACTGTGCGAGTCGTTATCCCATCAGACGCAAGGCGCGTTCGACATTTCAGCCGGTTGTCTGTGGGAAATATGGGGTTTTTCGCGTCGCGCAGGGCAGGTCCCAACCGAGGACGAAATTCACTCTGCGTTGGAAACTCAAGGGGCGGGAAAGCTCGCCTTTCTGGACGACGTTTCCGGCATAGCCAGAACAGACGCTCGAACCCGATTTAATTTGGGAGCTATCGGAAAAGGTTATGCCCTTGATAGAGCGGCTCGTTTTCTGGTCGATAGCGGTATTTCCGATTTCCTTTTTCATGGCGGAGCCAGCAGCGTCGTCGCGATGGGGAGTCGAACTCAATGCGACGGCTGGGAAATCGGGCTGCACAATCCGCTTCGTCAATCGTCGCCAAACAATAGGGACGCAACCCGATTAGAAACCATTCGCTTGAAAAATCAGGCGTTGGCAACCAGCGGGGCGCAAACCCAGTTTTTCCGCGCGGGCGGGAAACGGTATGGGCATATTATTGACCCGCGAACCGGGTATCCGGCTTCATCGCCGCCCGGAGAGTCTGACGTTTACTCCGTAACGGCTATCATTCCGATTCAAAACGAAAATGCTGGGTATGATTATTTTGCCGCTGCGAAAGCCGACGCGTTGGCAACCGCTTTTTATATCCTCGGCCCGGACGCGGCGGAAGAATACTGTACAAAAAATCCAGGCGTGGAATTTATTTTCGTTATTTCAGATAATTCAGGAAAACAGCCTTTTAAAGTTATTTCGTTAGCCTCTAGCTCCTAGCTACTAGCAATTAGCAATTAGAAAAATGAAAACACAACACTGCCATTTGACGCTGTTAAAGCTGATTAAACGCTTTACGCTCTTTGTTTTACTGACTGTACTTTTGGCAAGTTCACAACAAGGTCAGGCGCAGTCGATGATACAGATGTATGGAGGAAAAACGTACATCGTCAACGGAAAACTGAATTTTAGTTCTTCAACCTCTGTCTCTCGTACGTCAACAAGTACATCAGGAACGTCGGAGACGTATTATTCCTATTCGCGCATTTCAGATAATATGTTCAAGGTGGACTATATTATCAAAAATTCAAATACAAATAATGGCATGGCGCTGCGAATTAATGGCGCCGATTATGCCATGTGTATGACGTATTACACCCCTGACAAGAAGGGGAATGACGAGAAAAAGCCGATTAAGTTTTTTGGCTCGATAAAACTGTCGTCGTTGACAATGCATCCTCTTGTGATGGAAATTGAAGACGCCTCTCAATCGAAGAACGGGGCGCAGGAAGTGAAAAAAGAAGGGCAGGGGACGGCTGAAGAATCCAAAAAGAATGAACCTAAACAGTATCCCATTGCGTTGCAGCAAGATGGAGCAGGGCAGATTCGACTTCTCGTTCAGGTGGATCAAACGACTTTGCACGAATACAGAACCGACAATTTCTGGGATTTGTTTCTGATTGTCCCGGCAAACGTGCGGAAAGACCTCTGTACGTTATGCCGTCATTACAATGCATCGTTTTTTTCTGCCGAACAAAATGTGTTGTTTCTGCTCAACAGCGCCATATCAAAAATACCAAAGATAGACGAACAAAAAGAGGCTCAGTACAAACAATGGGTTGCCGACTTGTCGAGCGACGATTTTGTTACGCGATTGGCGGCAACAGACAGGATTAAAAATGAGGGGAAAGTCTTTGACGCGTATATCAGAAAGGTTGATTTAAGTCAGCTGGATTCTGAAGCCAGAATTCGTTTGAAACTTGCAATAAATAACAGCTTTTTTGATGTTATACAAATGGATGACGATGAAGGTATTGCCAATCAGTTTATGGGAAAAGATTATCTGTATATAACGTTCCTGGAGTCTGATAATCCCGCTTTTCGAGAATTGGCGGTAGAAAAGTTGAAAGAGAAATTGGGCGATCAGTTTCAATACGACTTTTCCGCCTCGGAAGAGACTCGCAAGGCTCAGATGGAAGAACTGAAAAAACTTGCGGGATTTCCGCAAGCTAACATCATCAAAATGGACGAAGACGTCCAAAAACGGTTTAAAACGTTTATTGAGAGTATGATGGACAGGAATGTTGTAGAATATAAATTCTAGAAAAGAAGCTTCTAGCTCCTAGCCGTTAGCTTGGTTATTCTTGTTTCTTGCGATAA
>JAZQDP010000156.1:0-7696 GCA_045546875.1 Thermoguttaceae bacterium
GAATCGTATTGATTCAATGACAATAATGTTTGACGCTCAAATGGCGGTATTTAGCTATACCTACGATACATTAGGGCGTCAAACGGAATCGTCGTTAAGATTAAATGGCGTTCAGGATAGAACAATTAATATCGAATACGATTATTTAGGACGCGCTCTTTCCGCCGAACTGACCGGGAACGCGTTAAACGATATTTTAGCAGAATTCGACTATAACGCCGTTGGCGCTTTAACTGACGTTCGACGCTTTGAATGGGACGATACAGACGAACTGTATAATCTGATCGCTCTATCGCAGTACCAGTATAACGCCAGAAATCAGATTACGTCTATTAACCATCAAGATTCAAACAATAACAATATCGTTACTCACGGCTATTTATACGACGCTGACGGGAACATTACACAGTATACAAATTCTATTGACGGTTCCGTTCTGTACGATTACGATTTCTTAGGACAACTCACCGGCGCGGACTATTCCAACTTGGATATTACCGACGAATCGTATCAGTACGACCTCAACGGGAACCGGGAACTTGTAACCAACGCCAACGGCGATTTAGTTGTTTATTCAACGGGAACGAATAACGAACTGACCAGTGATGGCGCGTATACGTACGCCTACGACGCCGAAGGAAACCGCATTTCCAAGACCAACGCCGCCGGAACGGAACGGGAACTGTACGAATGGGATTATAGGAATCGTCTTTCCAGCGTTACAAAACAGGAATACAACGCAACAACGCAAGAATGGGAAACCGTTCAGATCGTTGAATACGCTTACGACTACAACAACGTATTAATCCGAAAAGTTTTAGACGCAGACGGCGACGGCATATCCGATAGCAAGACTATTTTCCTGCCGGAGAACTACCAAACCGCTATTCAATTAGACGACGCCGATTTAAGCGATTCAACGGACGCGACCATTTCGCACCGCTACCTCTGGACGCCCGGACAGCAAGACAAACTCCTAGCAGACGTTACACCGACAGAAACCCTCTGGACGCTGACCGACCATTTAGGAACCATCAGAGATATGATCCAAAATACGCCATCCGGTCTGCTTGTTCCCGCACACGTCATCTACGACGCCTACGGCAACGTTTTGAGCTGCAAAGACGCCAACGGAACCGACGTTTCCAACCCCGTCCTCTTCGGTTTTACAGGAAAATACTTCGATGCCGACACCCAGTTGCAGAACAACGTCAACCGCTGGTACGACGCGACTGTTGGCAGATGGCTCTCCACCGACCCCATTGGCTTTAATGGCGCCGACACGAATCTGTATCGGTACGTAGGGAATCAGATATTATGTAACGTCGATTCAAAAGGACTTTGGGGACCAACTGTTCCTATAGTTATTATTGGAGGAGGAGCGTTGTTAATAATTGCATTACCCGATTGGCATACAGATTGGCTTACTAATACACAAAGGGAAGCTGTAAATGACTTAGTTAATGAAATGATTGGTTGTCTTAGTAAATATTCACAGTATCAAACTGAAGTTGCATATCTCCGCAAATTATATATCTCCGCTATTTTTGAAGATGGATACCCTAAAGATGACCCAGGAAGTGCTGAAACACGTGATGGGCGATTTTTTTTCTATGGAAACAGAACCATACTTCCATCAGATTTTTTTGAAAGAACGTCGAAAGAAGAAAAATTCCGAACGCTAATACATGAATCTTATCATGCAGGAACAGAAGTTTGGACTGAAGATTATTCTTATGATTATACAGATCGTGTACTTCGAATATTAAAACAACGTTGTCCTTGCATATTTGAATAACCTTTAAAATTAAAACATTTAATGCTGAAATTTAATGGAGAAATTATATAAAATTATTACTTGGTTTGGGTTTATTTTTTTTAGTTTGGCTTTAATTAATACAATTTTATGCGGTCCACACGCTTATCTGAGTGGTGTGAGAGGGTGCTTAGATTTTATTGATGGTAAACCGACGTATTACTTATTAATATTCTCACAACTGGCAGTTGTTTTAGCATGTATTTATGAGTTATGGTTTAAAAAACGGTAAATTGATCTAAATTAGGATTGATGTATAATATTAGGTAATTGATTGTTTTCTGGACTGATGTATAATACTAATATGAACATCAAGTCCTACGAATTACTGATTAAAACCGAAAATACGGCAAGGAAATTATAACGGCTCTCTAACAAAATCTATGGGTAAGTTCAGGTTCTGACAATTTCCCAAGAGTATGAAATATATTTGAAATTATTTGTATTTTCCATTTCGCAGGTCTTGTTTTATTCTTTAGAACGTTTTATAATATCAACAGATAACTCAAGATAAACAACAATTACCCAATGCCCCGTTCGGTTCATAACTCTGCCGTTGAATTAGCGTCCCCTCTTTTCCATCGAAAGAGGAAACGGGGCAATACCGGCTCGCGTTCGGCTGTGGGTTTGAAGTCGTTCTCTATCGTTGGACGCCGTTATTCCGCCAATTCTTCTTTTCGATTTTCTCCCTTCTTTTCCGACCGGTTCGAACGCCGCGGTCTGGTTTACGTTGGCTCGTCCATTCAGCACAAAACCGCTTTGGACGCCGTTTTTGCGGGATACGGGTTTACTTGGGACGCTGGAAACCGAATAACGGAATTTGAAACCGTGGACGGTACAGCGGAATATACGTACGATAAAACCGGACAAATTACCGGCGCGGACTAGAAACATTTCGCCCTTTTAGAGATTGGATTTTTTGACGCTTCGCATCATCAACCTTCATCTACATATTGCAACCCCAATTTTGAACGCACCTCACATCGCCCAACCCGCCGCGCATTCTCTTGCAATTTATCTAACAAGTTGTTACAATACATAATTGAGCGAAAGACTATTTTCGTTCTGCGTGCTGACGCACAGATTGCGTTAATGCAATGTACGCTGTTAATTCTTTACCCAAGAATTTGGAGATGCAAGATGAATACTATTTCCCTTATTGTTATAATTATTATTGTCGTCTTACTCGATTTATTGAAATATTACCAAGAATATGTTAAAGACAGAGTAGAAAGAAGAGCCAGGATCAAACAAAAGAACGAAAACAATAGTGCGCCGGTCTTTGTCGTTCCATCGCCTGAGGAAGACGTTGAAAAGGACGAGAGCAATGACGACAATTTCAACAGGAAACAGTTTAATTTCCTAAAGAATGACGACAACGAAGATGAGGAAACGGAAGAAGACAGCGATATGTACTCCATGTCCGATTTCTTTGAAATCGCTTCCAAAACAGCCGCTAAAAAAGCGTCTAAAGACGACGATTACAAACCATTTGAATTGAAATAAGCGGACGCTTTTAGTCCGCCTCGGACTTCTGTAACAATATTGTCATTTCTGGTTATCGAACGGTTTTAGCCGCAAATTCAAATACTGTCATGATTACATTAACCTGCGCTCAGTCGCGTCAACTTGATCGTTTAGCCGTTGAAAAATACGGCGTTCCGTCAATTGTTTTAATGGAAAACGCCGGACGCGGTTTGACGGATTTACTTTGTCAACAAGCTCCTCAACGCGTTGTTATCTGCTGCGGAAAAGGCAACAATGGCGGCGACGGCTTTGTCATGGCAAGGCATCTCAATCTGCGAAACGTGCCTGTCGTGGTTTTTGCTCTCGGCAAGCCGGAAGAATACAAAGGCGATGCGTTGACGAATCTGCAGATTATTCAAAACCTTCACATAAAACTCCAATTCATTTCGGATGCCCATACGGCTCTCGAAATTATGCCGCCTGTTCTGGAGAAATCCGACTGGATTGTTGACGCCCTGCTGGGAACCGGAGCTCACGGCGCCCCGAGAACCCCTTTCGACGCCGTTATCAATTTAATCAACAAACAAAATAAAAAAGTTCTTGCCGTCGATATTCCCAGCGGTCTTGACGCTGATTCGGGTCAATATACTATATGTTGTGTTAGAGCCGACCTCACCGGCAGTATGGGAGCAATTAAAACAGGTTTAATCAATGCCAATCCTGACCTCGTTGGACAGATTTATACGATTGACATCGGCATTTTTCCAAATGATGCCCTATAAGCCTTTATTTTATAGGGTCTTAGAATTTTATCTGATTTTATATTCGACATTTTATTAACAGATTATCCACAATTCGTTTCGGCTTTTATCGTGTCACAGCAAAAGTTTTTTGGGAGAAAAGAGAAGGAAGCTTTACTACTTATTCCGGTATTTCCAATAAACTTTTCAGGAATTCAAAAAATTTTTTAAGAAATTCATTATCACCCATTTGACAGAAATAGAATTTGTGGTTAAAATCACCCCTATAAAAGTTGAAGACGATAGCGGGTAAACGAATTAGCCGTAAATTTAAGGATGAACTCGTCGTTTTAACAGAATGGAATCTATGGGTAAAATAGGCAAAATTCAAAGCAAGCAACGTATATTTGTATACTTTTCAAAGTAAAAAATGTTTTGTTTGCATTTCATAGAGGCAGGACGTGCATAATCGCGATACGGATATCGAATCTTTGTTTCCAGCGCAGCAGGAGTCGGTTAATGAGCCAGCTCTTTCCCGTGGATCCAACTCCGCATTGTCAACGTCGTCGAAGTCGTTAGACAAGCTCAATGCCGCGGTAGAGCGTTTAGCGCAAACGTTTGACTCTCTGCAATCGTCAGGACAGGCTCGCCGCAACTCGGGTTCGTCTGCCAATGCGCCGTCTGCTGAGCCAGTTCAGCCGGAAGTTCAGAAGCCCGCTCGCGTTGGTCGATTTGCCGCGCTGGAAGATTTTGTTGCAGGGAAAAAGAACATTGTCAGCCTGAACGTGGCGTATAGCATTATCGATATGCCGGGGCAGTATAGTCCTCTGTTGTTTTGGGGGGCGTCCGGGTTAGGGAAAACGCATTTGCTTCAGGGCATCTATACAGAATGCGTCCGTCGAAAGATTCGCGCGATGTATTGTACCGCAGAGCAGTTCACGACAGAATATATGGACGCGTTGAAAAATAACGCTTGTTCTTCTAATCGGGCAAAATTCCAAAAGCTGCGTTTCTTCCTTCTCGATAATCTGGATTTTCTGCAAGGGAAAGTTAGCACTCAGCGGGAACTGCATACAATTGTATCCGACTTGCTTTCCAATGGGGCGCAGGTGGTCTTTGCCAGTTCAGAACATCCCCGCAATCTAACCGGTTTGGAAAAGTCGATTCAAACGCTGTTTGACGGCGGACTCATTTCTCCTCTGCACAGATCCGAGTATGAAACGCGTCTGGAAATCGTTCGTCGAATGACCTCGGCTCGAAAATTAAACCTGTCTCCAGAATCGATTCGTCAAATCGCCAACCAAACTTCAGGCAACGTTCGCGAGATCATTGGCATTCTCAACCGCCTGGAAATCAGCCTTATTGCAGACCCGACCATTGCTTCTCAGTCTCTGACGACGGAACTGGTAGAACGCATACTGGATCAGTGGACTCGCGACGTAAACTTTATGGTTACGCTTACCAAAATCGAGAAGACGGTTTGCCAGGCGTTTGACTTGCACGATGCCGATTTGAAATCCGACAATAGAAATCGTCAGTATTCGTATCCTCGAATGTTGGCAATGTGGCTTGCCCGCAAGTATACCCGCAAAGCGTTAAGCGAAATTGGGGAATACTTTGGCAACCGCACTCATTCAACGGTTATTTCAGCCCAAAAGAAAGTTGACAGCTGGATTTCCCGCGGGTACATTATCGATATGGACCACCGCGCGGTTGAAATTTCTGCCGCAATTCAGAGTTTGGAAGAACGGCTTCGCGGCAGTTTATAATCGGGTTAATCCATCGATGATATTGGATAATGTAGCAGTAATAAAATGATTAAATCCTTTTCCTTTGAAACTCCATAAATTTTTGTTTTCTATTTGCATTTTTCCCTCTTGAGGGGGGTTGACGCAAACCGAATTATTGGTACTATAATACTTATTACTTCAAGATGAAAGGAATTAAGATAATACTTGTTTATTAGAGTTTTTGCAATCTGGAAATAAATCGTTTGATTGCGATTGACGGTTTGTTTCAAATCCCTGAAAGCAGAAAATTTTCTTATAACAATACATTAGTCACAGGTTGATTTGATAAGGAACGGAAGCATATAGTCAATACCAGCCAGACTGATGTTTTAGCGTGACGCCGGAACGGAAGACGGCGTCACGTTTTTTATATCGAGAATGTGGAAAACTGAAACGACTTGAGTTTTTCCGATGTTAAGCCTCTAGCTGCTAGTTTCTGACTTGATAAACCAGATTCGTGCGTTAATGCAAGAAACAGGAATAACCAAGCTAGTGGCTAGGAGCTAGGAGCTAATAGCTCATTTTTCGGGGAATTTCAAGTAGAACAAGTATATCAATTTGTAATGCGTAATTTGGAATTAGCGCAAAGCGCTGCGTTCACTGTTAATTACACATTACGAATTAACAATTACGAATTCTTATTTTGCCCCATGATCTCTTAGCCATACAACCATTTCCATGCTTCCGTTTTGTGTGATATATTTCAAAACGGTATGCCCGGAATTGTCTTTTGCGTTAATGTCAGCGCCATGCTCGACGAGCCATTTAACTAACTCTGAATTCCCGGCGCTGGCAGCATAAAGTATGGCGGAATTTCCCTCGTTATCTTTTTCATTTACGTCAACGCCCTGTTCGACGAGCCATTGAACCATTTCAGCATTTTTACTTTGCGCGGCGTTAATCAGGATCGTTTTCCCATCGCTGTCTTTGGCATTTACATCAGCGCCTTGTTCAACAAGCCATTGAACCAATTCCAAATTCCCGCTTAGAGCGGCGCTGTGTAATACTGTCCAATCAGAGCTGATCTTTACATTGATATCCAATCCCTGTTTAACGAGCCACTGAACCAGTTCCAGATTTCCGCTTTCAGCGGCGTAATGCAAAACGGTCAATTCGCATTTTTCTTTTGCGTTAATATCCGCGCCATGCTCGACGAGCCATTGAACCAGTTCGAGATTTCCGCTTTCAGCGGCGTAATGCAATGGCGTGCATCCGGAAACGTTTGATTTAACGTCCAATCCCTGCTCGACGAGCCATTGAACCAGTTCGAGATTTCCGCTTTCGGCAGCGTAATGCAAAATGGTCAATTCGCATTTGTCTTTTGCATTAATATCCGCGCCATGCTCAACGAGCCATTGAACCATCTCAAAATTTCCGTTATAAACGGCAAAAACCAAGGGAATTTGTCTTTTTGCGTCTTGTGCATTGACGTCTACCCCTTGTTCGACAAGCCATTGAACCACATCTAAATGATCAAAATAGGCGGCGTCATGCAAGAGCGTCCATCCCAAACGATTGCTTTCTTTGACGTCGGCGCCGTGTTGAGCCAACGTCTGCGCCATCTCCAGGTTTCCGTCACAGACGGCATAATGCAAGAGCGACAATCCGGAACTGTTTTTTGCGTTGGCGTCGACGCCTTGATCCAAAAGCTTTTTAGCCTGACTCAGATTATTGTTTTGGACTTCATAAAAAAGAAGCTGCGTTAAATCCGCCTCATCAACTTCTGTCGGCAGATTACAGCTGGAAAGACTGACCAAAGCAATAAGAACGACGCTTAAAATGGATATCTGATTTGTCATGGCGATAATTCTGAAAAATTAATGGCTCTTCCGGTAAGTTGGTACCTAGTGTTTCCGCAGGTCAGTCCGTTCACGGATTTGACG
>JAZQDP010000157.1:0-11137 GCA_045546875.1 Thermoguttaceae bacterium
CCTGATCCCATCCCGACCTCAGTAGTTAAGCTTTTCGAGCCGATGGTAGTCCTGCAAGTGCGAGAGTAGGCGCTGCCGCTTTATTTACGCCCTTTGAGATGAATGTCTCAAAGGGCTTTTTTTATTCAATTAGCAATTAGCAATTGACGCAATGCCTGATCAACGCCGTCAATTTTTTCGGCGGAGGCGGATACTGTCGCTCCCGTTCCCCGCATGCCTCTATATGTTTCTTTTCTTTTTTTATTTGTCAAATTATAAATATCAATATAGTCTGTGTAATTAGAGTTATGTGGCCTGAAAAATTGTAAAAAATTTTTATACTTATGAAAAATTTTTAACTTTTGTGGTATAATATATACGGCTATATGTATAGAGTAGAAGTCTAAACATATACTAAAATGGTTTTATGTATCCATATTGTTTATAATTCGATATAAGGAATTAAAATGAAACTTGCGGTTACTCACAAATTTATTGTTGCGTTGTTTTTAGCAATGCAAACGTTTATTGCGGCTTCTGTTCAGGCAGACCCGGTTTTGCGCGGATACTGGACGTTTGACAGCGATACCGTCGACAGCGGCGTTATTACGGAATCCTCCGGTTATAAACCGGCTGGAACGCACGACGGACAGCTTGTCGGAAGCGGCATTTCCTTTAATTCCATTGAAGGACAGCCCGGCAACCATTTGTCTTCCGGAAAATACATCTCGTTCACAAGCGATTCATACGCGGTTATTCTCAATACGTCTACTAATGTTGCGGATGTAAGCCCCAACTATCAGAATACGTTTGATCCTGCCGGCGCTGATTTTACGATTTCCGCCTGGGTGAAGGGTTTGCCGGACGGTAACTGGGAACCGTTCATTGCCAAAAACGGCGAAGGTGGATATGGTTGGCAGCTTCGACGACGCGAAACCGGCAACACGCCCACGTTTACGTATAGAATTTCCGGCGGCGACGACGATCCTGCTGTCAACATTCCCGGCGTTAACGCCGCTTTAGACGATGGCAATTGGCACCATCTTGTTGGCGTTTACGGCGGAACGTATCGCGAACTATACATGGACGGTCAGCTTGTAACGCGCATTGTCGACACCAGAACGTCTGCCGGCGGACAGGGCGAACCGTTGGTTTTTGGCGGTCGATACACAGGCGGAGCCTATACCGGTTTTGCCAATATTTCGCTTGACGACGTCGCTTATTACGACGGCGCGCTGCGTAACAATCAGATTACGTACCTTAACGAAGGCGGAGATCCAACCAAGCTGGTAGCGGCTGAAGGGAAAACCATCAAGATCAGCATGGCAAATGGCAATACGTATGACAATTACACAACTCTTACTCGTTCCGGTAAAACCGCTCATTCGTGGCTGGACGGCGAAGCGATTTTCTATGGCTCTTCTGGATATTTGCAAACCAACCTTCCTGTTGGCTCTGCCGGGCTTAACGGGTCATTTACCGTTTCTGCCTGGATAAATATGGACGACATTGATGGCGACCAGGCAATCTTTGGCAATACAACATGGGGAACAAACAATCAATCGCTTCATCTTTTAGTTAATAACGGCAATCCAATATTGGGATTTTATAATAACGACTTAAAAGCGGCTGACACAACCCTTGAGCCAAATCAATGGTATTACCTGACGTTCCAATACGATGCGGACGCTCAAACGCAGAGAATCTTCCTCAATGGAGAACAAATCGCAGAACGTACTGGAGTCGCGGCTTTTGCCGGCGGCAAGACGTTGGAAATCGGTAGAATGAAAGAAACCGGCAACTCCTATTTCAGAGGGAGAATGAAGGACATTGCTATTACAGACGCAGCGTTGTCAGCCTCGGAAATACAATCCATGATGAACGCCGACCGCGGTTCATCTCGTCTTGAAGACTTTTCGTTAGGCAAAAATACAGACGAATGGTATGCTGGCGGCGGATCGACATTTGGCGTTCTTGCTTCATACGAAGGTAAAAACTGCTTGCATACTTATTTCGGCATTCAGGATGGATCGCCCTCTACCGTGTATAGTCAAGGAAATAACGATGGCAACACAACGATTCTCTGGGGACCGCAGTTTACGGTTGCAAACGATCTGCCAGACGATGCGGCAATTACGTATTCTGTAGCCGGTTCGCCTAATGCGTTAACCCTCAGCAGCCGCAGCGCCGGCGGAGCGGGCGTTGCTTTGTGGGATATGACTACAAACGATTTCGTCCGAGATTCCAGTGGCGCCATTATTTCCGGGCATGGAAACGGTACGGCAACATGGCTTGAAAATTCATTTTCTCTCAAAGGGTTAGAAGGACACAACTTGATGCTTGTCGCTGCCGATCGACACACCAGCTCTTGGGGTTGGATTGCTGTTACAGACATAACTGCAGACATAACGCAGGTTAGCCCAATTGCCAATGCGGCGCAGCATCATCTGGTTCTTAACGATTTCAACTTCGACAACGCCGGCGAATTTCACGGCATGTACGAAATTGACAATTCCGGCAACAGGCTGGACGGCATTAATCACTTTGTCAACGGAAGTTTAAGTTCAGGCGTTGAAAGACCGGGATTATATGTCGACGAACATGGCATTGCAGAAGGAAAAGGGTTCCTCAGTTCCGGAAACCCCACGGGCGACAGCAACGGTTCTATGGGCATTCTGCGATCAGATCCGTTCCTCGTTCAAGGCGACATTTTGGAATTCCTCATCTCAGGTGGAAATCCTGCTGAATTGCATTTTGATTTAATTGACGCTGACACCGGCGAGATTTATAACACCGCGGGCGCGGAAAGCGTCAACTCTTTCCGCTACGATTTCTGGAATCTGAAAGACCTTCAAGGCAAGTCCGTTTATATTCAGCTGACAGACCAAACGACCGGCAGCTGGGGACACCTGGAACTTGACCAGATTCGTCAGATTAAGTTTGCCCCAACGGAAGCTCAGGTTAAGGCGTCGGCAAACGTTGCAAAATCAGCGAATTTGGACTACGATCCAGAATTGCCCGGCTTGAATGCAGAATCCTACGACTTAACCGATACCGGCATTTCTTCTCTTGATGATTTGGCAGCCTACATCAACGGCGCTGAACCGACAAACCAATATTATCGTCAGACTCTCGGAGGATTTAGCGCTGGCAAGGGCGTTGGCGTTGACGTTTTCTCAACGCTTAACGTTGATTCCTCTGGACAGTATACGCTGGCAATTTCCAACGACGAAGCGTACAGACTCATGCTCAATGGTGAAACGTTCTTTGAATCCGAAGGGTCAGACGGCTTGGAATTCATTCCGCTGACGTTAAGTGAAATTGGTCAGTACGCCTTGGAAATGCTCTATCTGGACAATTCCGGCAAAGGCGTTTCCCTTTATATGGCAGAGGGAGCGTTCGACAGCTGGAACAGCGAATTCGCATTGCTTAACGGTTTTGGTTATGGATACTTAAATAGCTACGCAGACTACTTTGTTCCAAGTAACGAAGTTCCGGAACCGTCCACGTGGGCGCTGTTGATTCTTGGCGCTGCGGGACTGATGTACTTACGGAAAAGACAGTAGATTGAAAGGCGGTAATGCAGCGAGCGTTAGTGAGCGGAATTACGCATTCGCCGAAGGCGAACGTTTAGGTAGTAAAAGAAAACCTCACGTTCTAGTTCGCAAAGTTCGCGAAGTTTTAAAAGAATTAGGCGAGCCGGGAATGTTAGTTCCCGGGTGTGAAACGTAGTGCGGAAGCGATAGCTTCCGCTTTTTCTTTTACTAAAACCCCTTCCGGATCGCGAGCGATAGCTCGCCTTTTTCTTTTACCGATCCTACAATTCTGGTCTCATTGACGGCAAGCCGTCAAGCACGAAAGCGGCTTGTTTATCTTGTTTTGCTAACATTCTTTATTTACAGACAATATGTCTATAATATCTGTATAATCTGTCTCGCATTGTGTGATTTTTTTAACATTTTTTAGATTTTGCCATGTGAAAGTCAAAATGATGTTATAATATAAATGTGTAATTGTCTAATTATACACACAGTTGTAAAACTGCAATCAATAATTTACCATTTACTAAATTAAACGTTTTGACGAGAGAGAACATGAAAACCCATTCCTTCAGCAATGGATGCCGCTACGCAACATTTATTGCAGCGTTGTTTTTGTTTACAGCTTCTGTTCAGGCAGATCCGGTTTTGCGCGGGTACTGGACGTTTGACGGAGACACCGTCGACAGCGGAACCATTACAGAATCCGCCGGTTATGTGACAGATTCTGGAACGCATATCGGTTTGATTAAAGGAACCGGAGTTTCTTATAACCCCATTGTGGACGAACCGGGAAACCATCTCAATTCCGGGAATTACATCTCCTTTACCGATAATACGTACGCGGTAATTCAAAACACTTCTACAGTTGCGGATTTGGATAGTCCCAATTATTTGGAAACGTACGACTTCAAAGGGGCTTCGTTTACAATTTCCGCCTGGGTCAAGGGTTTGCCTGACGCAAACTGGGAACCGTACATTGCCAAATACGGTGAAAACAACTACGGTTATCAGCTGCGCCGCGAAGGAGGAAACACTCATCCGACATTTACCTATCGACGTTCCGACGGCGACGACGATCCGGTTCCCAATATTAAAGGAACATATACAAACCTGAATGACGGCGAATGGCACAACCTCGTTGCAGTCTATGGCGGAACCTACCGTGAACTGTACATGGATGGTCAGCTCATTACGCGCATTCCTGATACTGCCGTTACACCCGGCGGCGAAGGCGAGCCTCTGGTTTTCAGCGGTCGTTACAACGCTAACAGCGCGGCGTACGAAGGCTTTGCCAACATTTCTCTGGACAACGTTGCGATTTATTCCGGAGCCTTGAGAAATAACCAGGTCTCCTACATTAGCAACGGCGGAGATCCTACTCAAATTGCTACCGTTGAAGCTGGGACAAAAACCTATAGCATTCCTTTAAATTCTCCGACTGCTGACGATGGCATTACGCTCACCCGCAACGGTAACATTTCCCGCCATTGGCTGGACGACGATATTTCCTTTGACGGCAGCTCTTACCTCAGAACTAACCTTCCCGTTGGCTCAGCTGGTATGAATGGTTCGTTTACCGCGTCAGCCTGGGTTTATCTCAACAGTCTCAGCGGCGACCAATCGATCTTTGGCAACAATGCGACCGGAAACAATAATGGATTGCACTTGATTGTTCGAGACGCTCATCCTCACATGGGATTCTACGGCAACGACTTGCAAGCTTCAGAAACACTGGAAACCGGAAAGTGGTATTATCTTACCTGGCAGTACGACGCAGACGCTCAATCCCAAACCCTTTATCTTAATGGAACTCAATTAAAAACGGAAACAGGGCATACCCCCTTCACTGGAACTAACGTTCTGGATTTGGGAACGTCCATGGGCGGCGGTTATTTAAATGGCAAAATCAAAGGCGCTATTATTACTGACGCCGTTTTGACATCTGATCAGATTAAAGCGCAGATGAACAATCCGGATACACGGCGCATTGAAAATTTTGAGTGGGGTAAAAACGACGAATGGTATTCCGGCGGCGGCGCGTCGCTGGGCAATCTTACAGCGAATTATACAAAGCCAACTTCAAACATCTTGTCAATGTATCATGGTCCGTCAGACGGCTCCCCGTCAACTGTTTATAATCAAGGTAACGGTACAGACGCAACCACAGGCATGCTTTGGGGTCCGCAGTTTACTGTTTTGGAAACGGCTTCAGACGATGCTGTTTTTACCTTTGACGCTGTCGGTGGAAGTACGGCGTTAGACGTTACAAATCGTTCAGCCGGCGGAGGCGGAATTGCTCTGTGGGATATGACAGCTGGCGACTACGTCCGCGATGGTTCTGGCAACGTTCTTTATGGAAACGGTAATAATGACGACACGCTTAAAGCCGGTTCGATTTCTCTCAAAGGACTGCAGGGGCACAATTTGATGGTTGTCGATATTGACCGCAATCCCGGCGGCTGGGGTTGGGTTGGCTTGACCAATCTGACGATTGACGGCGCTCAAGTCAGCGCTATTGCCGACGCGGCGCAGCATCATATTGTTCTTAACAATTTCAACTTCGACACCGCTGGCGAATTTAGCGGCATGTACGAAGTTGACGCTGAAGGGAACAGACTCCCTTCCGTTTCTAACTTTACCAACGGAAGCAGAGGAAACGGCGCGATTACCAATTACTATGTTGACGAATCTGGGTCGATTGAAGCTGGAGTCAAGGGATTCCTCAGCACCGGTTCAGCAAATGGCGGCGAAGAAAGCTCTGTGGGCGTTCTTCGTTCCGATCCGTTCCTCGTTCAGGGCGACATTATGGAATACTATATCTCAGGCGGCAACAACATTGCGAACAAGCACATTGATTTGGTTGACGCAGATTCGGGAGAAGTTTACCGTTCCGCGACCGGCAACGACACCAACGATTTCCGATACGATTTCTGGAATCTGAAAGGTCTGGAAGGCAAGTCCGTTTATATTCAAGTTGTTGACACCGACAACGGAACCAGCTGGAGCCATTTGGAACTCGATCAGGTTCGTCAGATCAAATTCGCCCCGACGGCGGCTGAAGTTGCTGCGGCTAACAATTCGTTGAAATCTCGTAATTTGCCATACTATGAGGTTGAACCTGGTTTTAACGCTGATTCTTATAACCTGGAAGGAACGGGAATTGATTCCTTGACAGCGCTGGCTGACTATATTACCGGCGGAGCTGAGCCAACAAATAAAGACATTCAACTTTGTTTAGACAACTACAAAGCTGACGAAGGCGCTCCTGTTGGCGTTAACGTTTTGTCGGTTTTGAACGTTGAATCTTCCGGCATGTACACCTTGGCTGTCGGCAACGATGAACCATATAAACTCACGCTCAATGGCTCTACGATATTTGAATCGACAGGTTCTGCCGATTTGGAATTCATCCCGCTGTTGTTAAGCGAAGTTGGTCAATACGCATTAAACATGCTTTATTTGGATCAGTCCGACGAAGGCGCTTCTCTTTACCTGGCAGAAGGCGGTTACGACGCGTGGAACAGCGCTTTCTCACTGCTTGCCGGTTACGGAGACGGCTACGTTCTGGCGTACGCTCAAAACGTTGATCCAAACAAGATTCCGGAACCGTCCACCTGGGCGCTGCTGATTCTCGGCGCCATGGGAGTTTTATATTTCCGTAAAAGAAAATAATGGTTCTAACCAGCAAACGCTTGCCTATAATTGCGAGCCGGTTTTCTGGGAAATAGATTAAATTTGGAAAGATGGAATATGAAAAAGTTTTCAATAGGACGTTCTTCGTATTCCGTCTTTTTTATTTTCATAAGAATTTTTTGGGTATTCTTTTCCTTTACCCCCCCTTGTAAAATTTAGAATTTGGGTATAATGTAAATTAACTTTTGTGTTTTACTATATTTCACGAAAGTGATGGGGGTGTAGCTCAGTTGGTAGAGCAAAGCACTTTTAATGCTTAGGTCTCGGGTTCGAGCCCCGACACCCTCAATTTGATAAAACTACGCTGACATATTGTCGACCGTTTCTGGTTTTCCAGAGTAAGAAGAGTTCCTAACTTCGAGGTCAGGGTGGCTCCCTTTCCCCTGCTGTTCTTAACCGGTTCTACCCGGTTTGTGAGTTTGTCAGTAGGGGAACGATATACCGGGAAAACAAGGCTTTTCCCAATTTTACAAGCTGACGTTCAGACGTCGCCCGTTCCGCTTTTGCGGTCAGAAGGCTTCTCACCTTCGAGGGCTGGTTGGCTGCCCCTTACCCTTCGATTCTTTGCCGCGTCTGCGCGGCTGTATTTGGTGTTTGAAGGGGAAGGTTTTACAGTTAGGGGTTCGGGACAAAATCCCGACCCCTTTTTTTGCCTCTTTCCGGCAAATTTGCCGGAAAAATTTTTTTAAAATTTTTTTGAAACGTCCTCTAAAATGCCTCTTGTCAAGGAAGTTTTGTTTCGCTGCTACTCAAATTTAGCAATGGCAACCGCCGCCAAAAGGTCTGGCGCTTCTAAATTTAAAACTACCCATTTTAAGATTAGTTGGAGGCTTTTTCACGGTTTGATGTCTGGAAGAATGAAGGTCGCTTCCCTTTTCAAAGATGAACGCGAAAAGTTAAACCTTCCTGAAGTCTGCGCCTATTGCGGTTCCGGTGAAAACCTTTCCCTTGACCATTTAATCGCCCGTTCAAAGGGCGGTTCTGACTGTGGGGACAACTTCGTCTATTCATGCCGCTCTTGCAACTCTTCTAAAGGCGCGACCGATGTTATAGAATGGCACTTAAAACGCGGCTGTTTCCCGCCGCTGAACGTGCTGCGCCGATATCTTAAACTCGCGATCCGGTACTGCGAACAAAACGGGCTAATGGAAAAGAATATAGAAGAAATAGAAAATTTCCCTTTTACGATTCCCGATGTTTACACTTTCCCGCCCTTGTCTGAATTGCGCCTTTTTGCTGCGCCTCAAACTGATGTAAAGGATTATATTAAATTTCCGCCGGGCGGTTCTGATTGTACAGATTAAACCTATATATGTTTTTTCGCCGGGTCGATATACGCCGCCGCGGCTTCCAGGCGATCCGGCGCGCTGCTCAAACCAGGGCAAACCGCCGCCAGCGCTGCAAGAACCCTTTTTGGATTTTCAACCAGGGCAGAAAATGAGATTTCAAAAAAGTTTTCCGGTTTAACCTTTCCCCGGAAAAGGTCAATGCCTTCTTGAAGGCGTCTCTGATGTCTTTCAATTGATTCGGCGGACAAGTTCCGGAACCGCCGCTGCAAGCTCTGAACGGATTCCGCGAAGGGGCGCGTGATGTTTATAACTTTCAGATTTTCGCCCAGCGCGTCTGGAAGAAACCCCGCCGTTGCTGCAAGCTGTGGATACTTCCCCGCCGCGATCAATCCGCGCCGTACTGCTTCCGCTCGCCGGTCGTCGATCCAGTTCAGCAACCGCCGCTTGACTTCCTCCTCTGGAACGACCCAGTCTGTTGACGGTACCGGCATCGCCCATTCGAACAGTTTAAGCAGTCCTTCCGCTTCCCCGCCTCTGATGGGCGGCTTGCCGTAAAAACCTACAAGATGGTTACCCAGATGTAACCCCAGATGATAGAGCGCCCCGGCTAGGGCGGAACTGCCCGAACTATGAAGTCCCAAAATGGCGATAAAAGGCGCCGACGATACGTCAACCGTTTCGGCTGCGTCTCTCCAATGCGTAAAAGTTTTTTCCCGCCCTGCAACGTCTGACTTCCCGCCGCGCTGGTCAACCAGCCAATGGGCGGGACAATAGACGTTCAGACTGCCGGATTCGGTCAGAGCGCCCAACCAGTGGTCTATATGATGGGGCGTTGTCCAGTTCCGCCGGTTTAAGTGATCCAGCACCTTTAATAGCGCTTTTTGCCCGATGATCCCCCAAGCGTGCGTTCTATTGACGTTATAAGGGCGGTAAACGTACCTGTTTACTTTTTGGGGCAGTTCTTCTTTACGTTTCAAATGCTGCCCGCCAAAATAAACAACTTCCGCGTCCCCAGGGAGATTTTCTATAAACGTTTTCGCGTTTTCGACAAACCCCGGCAAAAAGAGCGCGTCGTCTTCCAGCAATAAGACGCTTTCAACCCCATTTATAACCGCTTCTTCTATGGCTCTTTTATGGCTGTTATAACAACCCCAGGCGCCGTTCCCTCCCTTCCAGTAGGGCGGAGCTTTCATAAGGCGCCCGTCGTATGCTAACCACTTTTCAACTTTTCCAAACGCTTGTTCGAATCCTTCGGGCAGTCCATCTAAAAAATTATGCCAACGATCCGGACGCCGCGCTAACGTTATACAATAGATTTTATCAAAAAAAATCAATTTACAACCCCCGCGATTTCGTTTTCGCAACGTTTAACTGTATCACCCATTACAGTACCTTCGGGCATGCCCGCTGCATCCCACCATCTGACGTTATGTCCGCAAAAATGGGCGTAACTCCAATTATTGCCGTAAATTTTTTGTTCAAATTTAAATGAATCGGTAACTTGTCGATACTGCAACATTTCATCAAAACACAATTGATGTCTCCACCCGCACCAAGGCAAAACTCTCCACTTGTGCCGATGTCTGGATAATATCCTCGTTGCCAGTACCGGACCAACGTCTGCATAGCCACTATTTCGCCCCTTTGATTTCAGTATGCTGTAACCGGTGTCAAGCATTTTTTTGTATAAAAAACACCCTTTGTTGCCGCCTAAAATGCACGTTGAACACCAGACCGTCCCTGGTCTACGCACGTTTGCGGAAATGGCTACTTCTTGACTCTTTAACATGCTTTGAAAGTCGATCCGCGTTCTAACTGCCATGTCAGAGTCAAACCAGATGCCGCCTTTTTCATAGATTAGCCAATAGCGCAAAACGTCCGAAACGTTTTCTCTTCGGCAAGTCTTATAAAGTTCTAAAATGTTTTCCGGTATGTCTGCATCGGTCAATCGGTGATAGTTGAACCCCGCTTCTTTCGTATAAAGATTTTCAACCGTCTTTTCAAGTCGCAAGACCGCCTTTGATCTTTCTCCGTGCCAATACTGCCAGATGTTTATCAGCTCCATTTTCCCTCCGGGCATTTCTCTGTCTCCATTGCTATTTTATTTCCAATTATAAACCTTTTAACGTGCCGCCCTAGATAGCAACCACAGACGCCACAACGCCCCCTCCATGGCTTCCCTGGAATAGGTACAAAATGGGGGCAATTTTTGCATATATCAAAATTGTTTTGAATTTCCGCCGCCGTTCTAATCGGCTTTCCTGCTCTTATCCATCTTATAACGGCTTTTGTGTACTTTAGCCCATCTTTCCACAATTTTTTTACTGTACAACCGCACCCCATTTAACTTCCCCATGATTTGCTTCCGCTTCCGGAAATGCTTCCACTTCCGGAACTGCTTCCGCTGCCGGACGAACTTCCACTTCCGGAACTGCTTCCGCTGCCGGACGAACTTTCACTTCCGGAACTGCTTCCGCTGCCGGACGAACTTCCACTTCCGGAACTGCTTCCGCCTTCGGAACTGCTTCCGCTCCCAGAACTGCTTCCGCTGCCGGACGAACTTCCACTTCCGGAACTGCTTCCGCTGCCGGACGAACTTTCACTTCCGGAACTGCTTCCGCTGCCGGACGAACT
>JAZQDP010000158.1:0-1579 GCA_045546875.1 Thermoguttaceae bacterium
GCTATTAGCCCCTAGCTTCTAGCCGCTAGCTTGGTTGTTCCTGTTTCTTGCGATAACGCACGAATATGTTTATCAAGCTAATAGCTAGAAGCTAGCAGCTAGAGGCTTAATTTCGGAAAAACTCAAGTCGTTTCAATATAAATAATTATTATATTCATTTTTTCATTTTCTGCAAGCGGGGAGAGGGACAGGCGGGGCGCTCAAATTTTGGGGCAAAAAATAATGGTTGGGCAAGTTCTGCCGCCGATGGTAAAGCTGCGAAACGTGCATACCAAACTGACGAAGCCAGTAAACTTCCTTGGATGTAGCCCGGCTTCGGGCTGCTTGCCGGGACTAAAAACATGCCAATCGCTAATTGCTAATCGCTAATTGCTAATTGTCATAAAAGCAGTCCGGTTCCGTTTCCAGCGGGTCGCCGGTAACGGCAAAAGCGCGGGCGCGGCTGCCGCCGCATTGGAATCGGAACTTGCACGCGCCGCATTTGCCCTTGTAGTTGTCCGGGTTGTGAAGCGCGACAAACGTCGGGTGATTCTGATAGACGTCAATCACGGAATCCTGCGGGAACCGACCGCAGCACAGCGGCAGGAACCCGGCGGGATAGATTTCGCCGTTGTGCCCGATAAACATGATTCCTCGACCGTCTGTTACCCCCAGCGGGGCGGCGTACGCCTTGCCGCGCCCGCCATGTCCGGCTTTGGGCGGAGCCAGCGGGTTGTCGCCCTGTTCTAATACGAAGCGCCGATAATGCGGGGCTTCGGTCGTCTTGACCCCGTAGGGCATCGTCAGGCTGTATTTGTGCAGTTTGTCGAACGCGATTCTGTACTGATCCGGCGTCAGGCGCGGCTCTTCCGTTCCGCGTCCAACGGGAACCAGGAAGAACACCGACCACATGGCAATCTGTTTGTCTTTGAGCAGTTGGGCGATTTGATCCAGCTGACCGAAGTTGCGCTGACACAAACTCGTATTGACCTGGACCGGAAGATTGAGTTCCTTCGCATAAGAGAGCATGGCTTGCGTCTTCTCGAACGAGCCTTCCCAGCCGCGAAATGCGTCGTGCATGGGCGCGTCCGCGCCGTCGAGACTGATTCCAATCGCATGAACCCCCGCCTGTTTTGCTCTTTTGAACGCGTCGTAAGTCGCCAGCGGCGTTGCAGACGGCGTCAGCGCGGCGGTTATATCCAGACTTCGCGCCAGCTCGATGAGTTCAAAAATATCCTCTCGCTTGAGCGGGTCGCCGCCGGTAAAGCAGATGTTCGGCTTGCGAGGAAACTGCGCCGCCTGACGAATCAGAGCCAACGACTGCTCGTGCGTCAGCTCGTCCGGGTGCGGGTCGTGCTGCGCCTCCGCCCGGCAATGCTTGCAAACCAGGTCGCACGCGCGAGTCGTTTCGTAATAAAACATCAACGGGTTGATGGAAAAATCTTCTGCTGTATAGGGGGTGTGGAGCATGGTTATGGGTATTGTTAAAATCTATGATGGTTTGAGTGAGGAGTGAGGAGTTGAAATAATTAGCAATTAGCGATGAGCAATTAGCAATTACGCAAGCGCGCTTCCCTACTGCCTACTGCCTACTGCCTAC
>JAZQDP010000159.1:0-33895 GCA_045546875.1 Thermoguttaceae bacterium
CTATCGACTTTTTTGTGTTCCTGGAAAATTTTGAGAGATTTTTCGAACAGTTCGTTTCCCTTTGGCGTGGGGAACTCTCGCGTGCAGCAGCCCAGGCAGAAGGTGTCCTGACCGCAGCCGATCGACGTGCCGATGTTGTCAACGGGCAGGTATCGGAGCGAGTCGGCGCCGAGGTCTTTCGCCATACGGTCGAGAACTTCCGGCGTGAATTCGCCTTTGTATCCGTCTTCCAGGAAATGAGGGGCGAACAGGTCGCCCAGCAGGGACATGTCGACGCCGTAGAAGCACGGGGCGATAATCGGCGGGCAGGCAATGCGGAGATGGACTTCAGCGGCGCCGCCCACTTCTCGCAACATTCTCATCAAAGCGCGAATTGTTGTAGAACGAACGATGCTGTCGTCAACCAGAACGACTTTCTTGCCGCCCAAAACGGTGGGCAGAACAGCGTATTTGCTTCTCACAGCGTAGCTACGGCCCGTGTTGCTTTGAATGAACGTTCTGCCCGCGTAACGGTTTCTCATTAAACCTTCCAGACACGGCAGATGGCGCACGTGAGCGTATCCAGCCGCGGCGGCTTTGGCGGTGTCCGGAACCGGAACGACAATGACGTCTTCTCCGCCCTGGAGGATGCCGACGTTGTCTTCGTTTTTGCCCAGAATGCGTCCTGCGGCTTCACGCGCCTGATAGACGCCCAGGTTGTCGATTTCGCTGGCGGCGTTGGCAAAGTAAATCCATTCGAAGAAACAGCGCTTTTGCGGAACCGGGTCTGCATAGCGTTCGACCTTGTAGCCCTTGGAATTGACGATAACCATCGTTCCGGGCTCCAGATGGTTGATTTCACGGAATCCCATGTTTCGCAGGGCGATGGATTCGCTGGCGGCGGCAAACAGACGTCCTTGAACCGCCCAGCACAGAGGACGAAGCCCCAACGGGTCGCGAGCGACGAACATCTCTCCGCAGCCATTGATAAAGGCGATGTTGTACGCGCCGTCAAACTGCTTGTAGACATTTCTCATGACGTCCACAAAAGACGGTTCCGATTCTCCGCGCAGAGCGTAAGAAAGGGTGTGCATCATGATTTCTGTGTCGCCTTCAAGAGTAATGTGATAACCCTGTTTTGAAAGAAGCTGTTCGCGAAGTTCAGGGTAGTTTGCCAGAGTGCCGTTAAACGCAAAAGAGAACCATTTCCAGAGCCGTCCGTGATGTCGTTCAAAAGGTTGAGCGTATCGCGGGTCTTCCTGTCCGCAGGTGGCGTACCTTGTATGCCCGATCCCTGCTCGCCCGGCGTACTCGTTCAAAATTGCCTGAAACTTGCCGGGATGAGAAACCCTGAACACTTCATTGACCGAGCCGACGTCTTTGTACGTGTCCAGAATTTGCGGACGGTCAGGATCGTAAGTTGTAATCCCCGCCGCAAGCTGACCCCGGTTTTGCTGATCGCACAGCATTTGCTGCAGCATAGGGGTGATGTTGTTGTTTGAGACCATGGAACTGGCGTCGCCTTCTGGAGCGACAACCTCATCCATCCAATAAATCGCTGAAACGCTGCATTCGTGATCAATGCGTTCTGACATGATGGTTCCTTTACAAATAATATAGGATGTTGCATACTTGGAACGCCGCTATCGGGCGCTTCTTTTAACAACTTGAAAATATTTTACCGTCAGTATCATTTTTGTCAAGAGTGGGGGACAAGGGATTATAGAAGGAATTTCGAACAATTCAATTGGGAATCAAGCATACATTTTTGGTTCTTAAATATTTGCAATTTAATATTTAATCGGCTCTTTACAAATTGAGTTAATTGTGTTATAATATATTTTTAGAAAATAGCAACTTGAACAAAAGCCGCTATCATTTTGGTTAAAAATTTTATACCCGATTAACCCTATACATCAAATGGAACAGTCCCGAAATTATTGGCAGGAAACGTGGCATCGATTTTCTCAACGTCGAACAAATCTGTTCGCTTTGGGATTTATTGTATTTTTGTCGATTATTGCAATCTTCTCCCCAATGCTGGCAGGAACAAAGCCAATTATCTGTAAATACAAAGGGAAAATTTATTTCCCCATGATGGGGTACTATTACTCTAAGTGGGAAAATCCGATTTTCATGCACGATGGTTTTGGCGGCATTTACCCCAGCAACCTAAAAAAGAACGACCCCAATTCCTGGGCGCTTTTCCCTTTAATTTACAACGATCCTTATCGCCGCGTTCACGATAACGAATGGGGAACTCGCCCTGGCAACCATTTTGGGAAAAACAGCGCTCCGTGCTGGCAACATCCGATGGGAACAACGTCTCAAGGGTACGATGTTTTAACCGTCATGATTCACGGTGCAAAAATAGCGTTGCTGGTCGGTTTTGTATCGACCGGAATTGCCGCTGCGATTGGAATCGTTGTCGGAGCGATTGCAGGCTTTTTCGGCGGCTGGACAGATATAATCGTCAGTCGCGCGATTGAAATTGTCATGTGCATTCCATCTCTGATTTTGATTTTAGCGTTAATCTCCGTTGTCGAGAAACCGACAATATGGCATATCATGGCAATCCTGGGCGTTACCGGCTGGACAGGCATAGCTCGACTTACTCGCGCGGAATTCCTTAAACTCAAACAAAGCGAATACGTTGCTGCCGCTAAAGCGTTAGGTGCAAGCCAAACTCGAATCATTTTCCGGCACATTCTCCCCAACGCCCTTGCTCCGGTTTTGGTTCCAATCACGTTCGGAATTGCAGCGGCTATTCTGGTCGAAAGCGGTTTGAGTTTCCTCGGTTTTGGCGCCCCTGCCCCAAACCCATCGTGGGGTATGCTGCTCAATGCCGGCAGAAGCAATCTGGACTACTGGTGGCTTAGCTTTTTCCCCGGTTTAGCGATTTTCTTAACCGTCCTGACATACAACCTCATTGGAGAAGGATTGCAGGAAGCGACTGACCCACGCTTGAGGAGCTAACCGTGACACAAACGCAACGTTCAACGTCAAAACTAAAAGTCGCCTGCTTTCTGCTGTCGATTATTATGGTCGTTGCGTTATTTACATCGACATCTGCACGCGCAGATTTAAGCGCGTCAGACGTACAGCGAGCAATCGACGGCGGTGTGGCGTTTCTTCGCGGTCAGCAACTTAAAAACGGCGCATGGGGAGACTATTCCGCTTACGCGGGAGGGAAAACCGCTCTATGCGCCTTGGCGATGTTATCTTGCGGCGTGCCAAAAGAAGATCCCGATTTAGCGCGCGCAATCGAATTTCTCCGAAGAGTGGAACCGAAACTGACTTACGTTGTTTCGCTGCAAACAATGGTTTTCTGCGCCGCAGACCCGCAACGCGATAAAGAACTAATCGAAAGAAACGTTCGCTGGTTAGAGCGGATGCAAAATTTCAATCCGCCTCGTCCCGGCACGTGGTCTTATTTTGAAGCCACTCGTTCCTACGGAGACAACTCTAACACTCAGTTTGCGCTTCTGGCTCTTAATGAAGCCGCCAACGCCGGATTTAAGGTCTCGCCGTTAGTTTGGGAACGGTCACTTAAACATTGGCGACAAGGGCAAGCCAATTCAGGAGCCTGGCGATACTACAATTCTGAACACATGCCAGAAACCGGCAGTATGACATGCGCCGGGCTGGCGTCAATGATAATTCTGTCAGATAAAACCAGCGCCAACAACAGCGTATTACAAAACAACGAATTCCGCTGTTGTCTCAACGCCGCGTCTAACGATAACCAACGACGAATTCGAGCCGGTTTGCAATGGCTGGCGTCTCACTTTAGCGTCTCCAGAAACCCCGGCGACAACAGAGTTCTGTATTACCTCTACGCATTGGAACGAGTTGGAAGAATGTCAGGACAACGGTTTATCGGTTCTCACGACTGGTACCGGGAAGGAGCAGACTATTTAATCCGGCTCAAGGGAGCCAGAGTCAACCGCAATCAAACGATGGAATACTGGATCGGAGAGGATGCGGAAGAGCGCGACCCTGTTATCGCCACCTGCTACGCACTGTTATTCCTGTCTAAAGGACGCAGAGCCGTGCTGGTTTCCAAGCTGGAATACGGTCTGTCAGAAAACTGGAACGTTCATCAAAGCGACATAAAAAATTTAACCGCGTTTGTCGAACAGCGTTGGCACAAAGAAATGACGTGGCAAAACGTTGACCTCAATGCCGCAACCGCAGACGACTTGCAGATGTCTCCGATTTTATATCTTGGCGGCGTCAACAGCCCTGTTCCCACCAATGAATCGCAAGCTAAAAAGCTGGCGCAAAAGTTGAGAGACTACCTTGATCGCGGCGGGTTTATTGTTGCAGAAAGCGTTTGTTCCGGAGCGGCATTTGAAGCCGGATTTAAACGACTGGTCGATTTAATGTTCCCGGGCGAATCGAATTTGCTTCAACCGCTGCCTCCTGAACACCCTATCTGGCGAGCGGAAGTTCCAATCTCGCCAACTCAACTGCGCCCAATCTACGGGGTCAGCTTCGGATGTCGAACCAGCATCGTGTATTTACCCTCGCAGATGGGAACTCCGTCGCTGTCCTGTTTATGGGAAGCGGCGCCGGCGTTAAATAACGACCCGGAACTCAACGATAAAAACAAAGACGCTATCGAGGGCGGGCTGAATCTTGGACTCAACATTGCCGCATACGCCACCAATCGAGAGCTTAAAACAAAAGACCTCGTTCTGGCGTCGCAAAACGAATCTTCTAATTTTGAACAGACCGTGCGCGGACGTCTATACGTTGCGAACGTTAAACATCCCGGCGGATGTCAGTCTGCGCCCAGAGCCTTGCAAAACCTGCTGCAAGCGGCTGCAAAAGAACTCGGATTGAGAACAGGCGTCGAAGAACGGCAAATCGCCCTTAGCGATGCGAAGCTGTATGAATTTCCGATTTTATTTATGCACGGACGAACGGCATTCACCTTAACCGAAACTGAAAGAGCAAAGTTAAAAGCGTATCTGGATCGGGGCGGAGTTCTTTTCGTCAACTCCATTTGCGGGTCAGAAGCATTTACCAATTCGTTCCGACGTCAAATTGCCTTGATGTATCCAGACCAAACGCTCAAACTCGTTCCCGGTTCCGATCCCGTTTGGACGACGCAATTCGGAGGGTTCGATTTAAGACAAGTCGAAATTCGTCAATCCGGAAAATCGGCTGCTGGAACAGGAAAAGACTCCGTCATAAAAAGCTCTGTTAAAATGGAGGCGCTAACTGTAAACGGCAGATACGCGATTTTCTTTTCACCTATTGACATCTCTTGCGCCCTGGAACAATACTCCTCCGCATCGTGCCCCGGTTACAGCATTAAAGACGCCGCCAAAATCGGTTTGAACGTCATTCTGTACGCCGTCGAAAAATAATAACGTCCAACGTTTCGTTTAAGGAATTCCCCCCAGCGTTGCTCGTCATTCAAGCTATCTCTGGCAGAACAACACTTTACCTATTCCCTCTTTTCTTCTCATCTTAACTTTATACTATTCACGTAATCGTTAAGGCTTATCATTAGTCTGTAGTTATAATTGGATTTTACGGAAAAAAACGTTAAATTCGTCTTTTACGATTTTTCAAAAAGCGCTATACTAATAGAACTTAAGTTTATCATATAATGCATTATTATCGAAGCGCCTGTCGAATAGTTTTTGTCGTGGCGTTGGCATGGCTGTCAACGTTGTGCGGTTGTGGTACAATGAAAACGACCAATACCAAACGCACCGCAACGGAACAACTCATCGTAACCGACGCTGTTGACAGAGCTATCGACGAAATTGACTTTAGCGTACTTGCAAACCGGTCTGTATTTTTAGATACGTCTTCCCTCCCCAGCGGCGAGGATTCTAATTATCTTGCCAGTTCAATTCGTCAGCAGATACTTGGCTGTGGGGCATTTCTAAAAGAGAAGAAAGACGAAGCCGACTACGTTCTCGAAGTTCGCGCTGGCGCATTGGGTACAGACGAGCAACAAATTATTTACGGCATTCCGGAACTAACCGTCCCGACATTCGTTGGGGCTGCAACGATGACAATTCCAGAAATTTCAGTTGCCAAAAAAGTCGGTCAACGAGCAACGGCAAAAGTTGCCATGTTTGCCTATAACAGAAAAACCGGGTCGCCTCTGTGGCAGTCAGGATCAAGAGAAAAGGACTCCACAATCCGAAGTTTATGGGTGCTTGGCGGCGGTCCGTATCGAACAGGCGATATTATCGACCAGCCTGAACTGTGCGATCAAAATATTAACATTCCCTTGGCTGATTTATGGGAGCACAAGGATCACGACACAAAACTCAATATTCGCGATCAAGCGTATTTCATCCAAAAATCAGACGATGCGATTGCTGCAAAAGGCAAACCTGTGATAAAAGTTCGTAACAGACCTTCTAACCTTCTGGATGAAGATCAATTGATTGCCAAGCCGGAGGGAATCAATATTCCAACGGAAGAAGAGCGAGTTGCTTTCGAAGAACAGCGCGCCAAAGAAAAGGCGGAAAAAGAAGCGAAGGAAAAAGCTCAGCCCGAAGGGAAAACGCCTGAAGAACAAAAGCCTGCAGAGGTTATCGCAACCTCGCCAGAATCCGGTACGATTAAATAAGGCAGTAGGCAATAGGCAATAGGCAGTAGTTTACGATGAAATCCCTGTTTTATTTCCTGTCGATAGTTTTGATGTTTCCAGTAGTTTTATTCTACTGGATCTACAGCGTATTTCGCGGGCGACAGGGAGCGTTTGTTGACTGCTCGCAGATGGTTTCGCTTATTCCTGGGCTGCTGGGCGTGTTCCTTCGATGGGGCTTTTACAAGATGGTTTTGCCGCGTTGCGGTCGAGACGCTCATATTGGATTTGGGACGATTTTTTCCCATCCGACGGTTTCCATCGGGAAGTCCGTTTATATTGGCGCGTACTGCATAATCGGAGACGTTGACCTTCGGGACGACTGCATTTTGGCGTCGGGCGTTTCCGTTTGCAATGGAACGAAACAACACCGCTTTGACCGTCTTGACGTTCCTATCCGAGAACAGGGTGGCGAGTACGTTCGCATTGTCGTTGGCGCTGACAGCTGGATTGGCGAACGCGCCGTTGTCATGGCGGACGTTGGAGCGAAAGCAATCGTTGGCGCCGGCGCAGTGGTCGTCAAACCGGTTGAAGAATTGGACATTGTCGCCGGCAATCCTGCCAGCCCGATTGGACGCAGAGAATAAGACACAAAAAGGCGAGCTAATCGCCCCTCACATCATAAGAGTTTACAACTTAGAGTTTTTACACCCTGATTTACATCTTTTGGAGATTGCATCATGCTTTACCAATTCCGATTTGATTTGTTGTTTCTGTTTGTATTCGTTGCCCTTTTGATTCTCCACATGACCATGGTCGACGCAAACAAGTCTGACGTCAAAACTGCCAACGCCGCAGTAGAGACACAAAACAATACCGTCTCTGATAACCCGGTTGTCAAAAACTAAAAACGAATCTTTTTGCCATTGGCGATTCGCGTTCATACAAATAAAAGGGCGAGAAACATTTATGTTTCTCGCCCAATTGCTAATTGCTAATTGCTAATTGCTAATTGCTAATTGCTAATTGCTAATTGCTAATCGCTAATTGCCAATCATTTCCCGATGCCTTTTTCCATCAGTTTTTTCAGTTCGCCCAGATGGAAATTGTACACGCCGCGGGGATTGGTGTCGTACTTCTTGCACAGGCTTGCCGCCATGCCGACCACTTCGCCCATCATGCCGCCGGTTCTCATAACGCGAACCGTTCCCAGCCCAACGTGCGTAACGGAGATGTTGCGTCCTGCCATAAAGAGGTTGTCGATATTGCGGGAATACAGCGCTCGGTATGGAATGACGTAATCAGACTTCGGATAATAATGAGCTGTTGAATAGAATTCGTCGCCGGGGAAGAACTTGTGATTTCTCGCTTCCGGCAGGTGGAGGTCAATTTGCCATGACGAAGTAACGCAGCCGTCTTCCCATTGCTTTTTCCCCTGAATATCCTGCTGTTTAACGACAACGTCGCCCATAAGTCGGCGAGACTCGCGTTTGCCGGCAACCCAGGAAACCCAGCCCAGCTTTCGATTCTTGCATTTGTCGTACCATTTGCCGTCTTTAATCTGGTTTTTCATATAAGACCAATGACCATACAAAGCGCGCAAGCCGTTGTCACGGATTCGTTCGATGTCGTAAACCTGGTTGTATCCGATTCCGGTTTCCCACTGCCAGTCGCCGTGAACGGAGGGGATGGCGCTTTCTGCGGTGAACTGGTGCGCCCAGGGCAGGACGGGGAACGTGGTCGGGTTGGCGTCTTCGATAGTCGTCCACATAACCGACGCGCCCATGGTCATCATGTCGGGCAGGTCAGGCGCGGCGGCTTCGCCGAACTCGCTTTTGGATTCTCGACCGATATGATAATCGGCACCGGCTTCGTAGCCCAGCATGGCGTCGCCGGTGCTATCAACAAACCATTTGCCGACAAACCGGGTTTGAACGCCGGTGCGAATGTCCTGACCGTAACAGGCAACAATCTTTTTACCAGTTGAATCTTTATCAACCTTGTAAACATGGGTGCACGTGTAAAGCGTGATGTTCTTTTCCGCCTTGACCAGATAGTAAAGGATCTTGTCTTTGTAGAGTTTTGCGTTGTACTGTCCGTTGCCCGTTGCGGACGCGCCCATTTCCTTGACCAGGTCGCCAAGGTGGGTGTACGGCGGGAGATTGATCTTGCCGCAGATGTGAACGCGGACTTCCGTCGAAGCGTTGCCGCCGAGGACGGGTCGGTCTTGAATCAAGGCGACTTTAACGCCCAGTCGGGCTGCGGAAATTGCCGCGCTGCAGCCGGGAACGCCGCCGCCGACGACGACAAGCTCGTATTCTTCCGGAACGGTCGGGACTTCGTCCGGCAGATCAAGCGCCTTGTGACGAATCGGTTCCAGATCCTTCGGGTCGGACGGAACCTGGCAGGAATCATCCTGCGTGAAAACCAGAGCGTCAATGCGACCGTCGAATCCCGTCAGGTCTTCCAGTTCGACTTTGACTTTCTGATTTTCCTCTGTGGTCGTAATCGTACCGGCTTGCTGCCAGTCCCAGCCGTCGCCGTCAATTCCCATCGTGTTTTCCAGCGGTTTGGAATCGGCGAGAATGCGGAACTTGCCCGGCGTCCAGTCTTTAATCAGTTCTTCACGAGACAGTTCCCGATCTTTAGGCAGCCACGGAGACGCCCAGTTGCGGGTTCTGGCAAAGACTTTGTATTCGCCCGGCTTGGGAAGTGTAACAGTCGTAGAGGCGTTGGCGACCGGAATGCCCATCCCGTGAGCCAGCAGAACCGGCGAGCCAGCCTGTCCCGGCGTTTTAACGTGCATCATCTGGGTATCGACAACCCAGCCGCCGACGTTGTCGAATCCTTCCGCCTCAACAAAAACGGTGGTATCTGAAAGCGGCGCCGCGTTTGCCGATTGCGGAACCGTCGCCAGCAAGCAGCATAAAATCATTGAAAAAACAAAAAGGGATTGTTTCATAGTCATTCTCCTTGTTTGGGGAATAAAGTAGAGTTTGGGGTGGAGTTTATACAAATCTCCATGATATACATTTCCCACTTGAAAATTCCCGAAAAAAAGAGCTATTAGCTCCTAGCTCCTAGCCGCTAGCTTGGTTATTCCTGCTTCTTGCTATAACGCACGAATCAGGTTTTTCAAGCTAATAGCTAGAGGCTAGCAGCTAGAGGCTTAATTTCGGAAAAACTCAAGTTGTATCAGTATATTATAAAGTATAACCCTCTTTCAATGCGTTGTCAACTATTAAAAGAGAATTATTTCAAAATATTTAAAAATATTTTGAAAAAAGGGAGAGTTGCGAGAAGATTAAAAGACGGTAATGGAGAGAACGAAGCGAGCGGAATGACGCTTAGGCGAGCCGGGGTGCGTAGAGCCGCCCGGAAAAATCTCACGCAAAGTACGCGAAGTTCGCAAAGTTTTATAAATTCTTTGCGTTCTTTGCTGATTAAATATCTAACAAGCGACCATGATTCGTTCCCGGGAAGCGGACAATGTCCGCACCCCGGGGAAGGATTTTCGGCTCGCCTGTTGCTTGCGTAATTCCGAATTCCGAATTCCGAATTAAAAAACTCCTAACTCCTCCATCTTAACCCCTAACTCGCTTACGCAAGAACAGCGCGGCAAAGCCAAGAACGAGCAGCGCCCACGTTGACGGTTCAGGAACAGCGTTGGCGTCTACCGTAGCGGAAAGAACGCCTGTCGTTGAGTTATAGCTTACACCCGTAAGATACGACGGATATGAAAGCGCCGCGTTATCAAATGTAACAATATTGGGAGAAAGCTGGAAACTGATCTGCTGATTCGGCGAAACAGAGGCGCCGTCGTCTAACGCCAGAGTAATAAACGACCCTTCAGCGAACGTTGTCGTTCCCGAAACAATAAGGGAATCAGCGCCAGTTTCGTCGAATTCCAATAACAACGTCGCCCCCGGATTGAGCGTAAAATCGCCGTCAATATTTAACGTTCCAACCGAATTGCCCGGCGAAAACGTTGCAGTAGAATAGTTTTCAACGTCAAGTTCTTCTCCAATTTCAAGAGCGCCTTTGTAATACGTTTTCATATCCAGCCGACCGGAAGAAACAACAAAGCTTTGAGCGTCAATCATGTTTTCTGCTGCGGCGTAAATCTGAAGCGTACCGTCGCCGGTCTTTTGGATTGTATCAGCAGAAATCGCCCCGATATATTTTGTCTGGCGGTCATTATTGAGCGTTAAAGCGCCATTGACGTTGATATTCCCAGCTTCGCCTGAAAGATTATTGAGAGCTGCGTCTTCAGTTCCGAATGTAACCGTTCCAGATGTAACTTTGATAGAGCTGTTTTCCGCCATTGTTATAGAAGGAATATTGACGGTCGTTTCAGAACTGGCGTATGCAATTTCCAGCGCAGCGTTTTTGCCAACCGAGACAGCGCCAGTTCCCAGCGTCCCGTCGCCGGCAAGTTTGAGAGCGCCGTCGGAAATAGTCGTTGTTCCGGTATACGTATTGGAGCCGGACAGCGTCAGCGTTCCAGAACCTTCTTTTACTAAATCCGCCGTACCAGCAACAGCCCCGGGAACGTTTAAATCGGCAGACGAATTGTATTTGAATTCGTTGCTTAGTGTCAACGTTCCAGTCATGCTTCGCATTTCACCGTCCAAATACTCAAAAGAATTGAACGATTGATTTAACTCATTCCAGTCTATCCAACCGTTTACGGAGCGGATATTTGATGTTCCATTGAGTACGTTTTGCGATTCTAAAGCAAAGCTGCCAGCGGCGTCAGTTGCACCAACTATAAATGATCCTGTATAATTTGTTGCCGTATAACCGTCTTTAATAGCCAAATATCCAGACCCCGTAAGCGTAAGCGTTCCTGACCCGGAAAAAGACTTAAACAGATTCCAGCCGCTTGAAGAAATAAACGTTGAATCCCCTGTTATGGTAACGCTGCTTGCTGGAATTGTGCCTTGAGGAGCGCTCAGCGTGGCGTTACTGAGAGTTAAAGCGCCAGTACCGATAGAACCAATTTTGGACGCCGTCAACGTTCCGCTGGTAATCGTCGTTGTACCAGTATAATTATTAGAGCCGGACAGCGTCAGAGCGCCCGCGCCGATTTTTTTCAAATTTCCTGATCCGGTTACTGTACTGGCAATTGTAATTGTTTTATTGGCGTCAATATCGAACGTTGGCGTTTTCCCGCTTGTTAATGTAACAGTCAGACCGCTTGCCCACGTGTGACTCGCCAATGCGCCAATCGTACCGTCGCCCAGATTGATGGCGTGATTCTTTTTTTTGAGCGTTATACCGCCAGAGCCAATGTTTAGTCTCCCACCGGTAAGATTAATTGTCCCACTTGCTGTTGAATTGTTCCATCCGCCTACAAGCTGAATGCCTTTAATATTGGCTGTTCCGCCGGAAATATTCAATTCGCCTGGTCCGTCCCAGCCAACGTATGCCGTTGCATTGAGGACGTTAAACGTTCCACCGCTGAGGTTATAGCGACATGGATACTTGTTATCGGTATACCAATGAGCGATACGAATATCTTGATCTGCTGACGTTGTAAAGCTGACAACGCCATCAGTTTGATTCAGAATGCCTTGACCGCTTTTGGCACAACTGAATTCTACATAACCAGACACGGTCAGATTGCCTGAAATATTTAAGTAGGCGGTACAACCTCCAGTCTTGTTGAGTGTAAATGAATTTGCATTAACTGTACCATAGATATATGCTGTTGTACCATTGGCGCCGCCTTTCTGGATGCCAAAACTATTACATGAATTTACTGTTCCTTTAGCAATTTTAAGAACGCCTTTGTTATGGGAAAAATTACCAGTTGTATAAAAACCGCCGGAGAGGGTAATGGTTGAAGTATCGGTTGAACCAGTTACAACAAGATTGGTTGACAAGGGAACGTCCGCCGTTCCTGCCGCCTGATCGTAAGTACCTTCTCCGGTAAACGTTGTACCGTTAAACGATACGTCTGCCATAGCGTTGGCTGTCAGAACACAAAGCCCTATAACAAGAACAGTCAGCCGACTGCTCGATAAGAGGGAAGATTTACTGTTTTGAAGAATCGCCATTATTTTACTCCTTCTGTTGGGTAAAACTGGTAAACGGTTATAAACGACATTTGCTCCGGAACGCCCGGGCGCAAAATGGATAATCGTCATTTTTATACTAAGATAATATTATACAATATTTTTTATATATTAAAAGCGTGAAAGCGGAAAGTTTTTGGAAAAATAATCTTAAAACAGAGAAGATAGAAAAAACAAAGAAATAAAGACAGATAAAACATTGCAATAAAGCGGGCGAAGACATCCGCAAACCGGACTCATCCCTGTACGCTTCCGCCGCAAGGAATCGGCAAGCAGTGGTGCGTAAGCCCACGAAAAAAGCTCACGCAAAGTTCGCAAAGTTTTATAAATTCTTTGCGAACTTTGCGTTCTTTGCGGCTTGAAATTCTACAGTTGCGTCCTCCGCCGCACGTTAGAAGCCGAAATCGTCTACTTCAGTAATTTCTGGTTTTTTCTCTTCGAATTCCGCGCGGTCGTGTTGCTCAGCATTGCCTTCAACGTAAATCGCTCTGAACGGTCGCACCGGGCAAATGGATTCGCAGCCGCCGCACCCGACGCAAATGTCAGGATTGACTTTGGGAATGGTCAGCGTCAAACCGTTCGCCAATGTTTTGTACGGAACCATGGCAACCGCCTGAGTTGGGCAGTGTTCGGAACAGGCGCCACAACTGTTTTCTTTGACTTTTACAACGCAGTTGTCTTCAATGAACACAACGCGTCCCATTTGGACTTTGTGTTTCTGTTCTATTGTCAGCGGAACAATGGCGTGGTTCGGACAGACGTCGCCGCAAATGGTGCAGTCGTAATTACAGAATCCGCGCGAGAAGTCCAAATGCGGCTGCATGAACCCTTTCAAGCCGTACTCCGACGTAGCTGGTTTGAGAATGTTTGTTGGGCATTTCGCAACGCACAGATGACACGCCGTACAATTGTCGTTGAGATGGTCGATGCTCTGCGCTCCCGGAGGGGCAATGGGCGTTTTGCGTTCGTATGGCGTTTTGCCGGTACGGAAAGTTTCGGGATCTACGCCTTCCGGAACGCCCGCAGTTTTTGCCGCAGGCGCTGGAGCGGGTTCCGCAGGCGCGGCTTTTTCTTCCTCGGCAGCGGAACTGGGTATCGCTTGAGCGGCAACCGTTAAACCGGTAACGCCAATCATAGCGCTGACAAATTCGCGACGCGAACGGTCAACGTTGAATTCCGCCGTTGGTTGCTGAGCAGGATTCTCGCCGTCCGGCGTCTTTTCCGTATGATCTTCAATTTCTGAAATAAGCGCTACGTTTTTGTCAAAGCACAGACCGTAATGAATCGCGTCTTTATGACAAGAGTAAAGGCAATCGAAGCAATCAACGCAACGGCTGGTATCGACAGCTTTGCCTTTAGAGTTTATGCAAGAGGACTTGCACTTTTGAGCGCATAAACCGCAGGAAACGCACTTGCTTCGGTCAATCCAAACTCGGAAAATCGAGAATCGGGAAAGCAACCCTAAAAATGCGCCGATGGGGCAGATTGTATTGCAGTACGTTCTTCCGTTTCGCCAGGCAAGGTAACCGATGATAATCAGGAAACTCAATGCAAAGCCAACCGCAGCCAGAGAAAGGGGAATCGCGTTGACGTAATAAGCTGACATTCCTGCGACTTCTTTTATTCCACACTGGTTACAAAAGTACACGTACAGATTGTTTCCAGTCTGATAAATCGGTTTGAAAATATTGCAGGCAATGCGGCCGAAAATACTATACGGATCAAAATACAGCGACCCCCACGAAAAGTATGAAACGATGGATTTAGTCGTATTATCGACAAACGTTATTGACAGTTTCGTGAAAAACAGGGTAAATTCCATAAAGAATATAACCAAAACAATAAACCTGATATAAGAAACAGGCTTTTTGTATTCAAATTTCTTTTTGGAATGAATTCGCTTTGAAATAAAGTTAATAACGTCCTGCAAAACGCCCAGCGGGCAGATGGTCGAGCAGTACAAACGACCAAATAAAACCGTTATCGCTAACAGCAGACTGATAATGAACCATGAATGAGACTTAAGAGCCGGAACAAGCTGAAAGCGTTCCAGCCAGCTGAACTGCGTTGGCATAAATCCGGCGAAGTCAACAAAGAAAAACGTAATTCCGAGGAATAAAAACAGCGCGGCAATAATGCGAAGGATTCGTAACATGGCATACAGACTCAATAACAGGAAACGATCGCGCAATGAACAAACGCGATCGCGCAATGACGAAAAAACGCTTTGAGTTTAAACAAAGTTGGACGATTGGTCATTCAGAGCAGATACCGTACCGAGAATATCAGCTGAAGACCAATCGTCGCCGACCGTTAATTAATTCTTCTTTTTCAAATTGATTGTCTTGATAGAAGCCTTGGGCGGATTCATCGTACCCAAGCCGAGTTCTTCGCCGAGAGCCAGATGCCCGACGTCCTGAAGCGGCATTGAGGTGAACTGTCCAAAGAACTTGGTTGCCAGCGTATCGACGGCAACAATGTCAGTTCCCATAATCAGGGCTTTTGGCTGAACAACGTCGTTTTCAGAACGACCGCGAGGACCGTTAAACAGCATGGCGCGATAGGCGTCGACAATGTTCAAAACAGCGGCGGGTTTAAGCGTGCAGATGTCGGCAATACACTGCTGCAAGTCGTGAGTGTGCATGTAACGTCTGTCGAGAACAATTCCCATGTGGTTTTTCATGCACAATGTCATACGGGCGCCGGAGTGGTTTTTCATAACGGGGCAGTTGATCCAAACGTCCGAATCGAGAATTGCCTGATGCACCATGGCGGTCTTCATATTTTTAGCGTTAGGCAATTGGATTTCCCGATAGTATTTTCCATCGTTGCCGGGAACGACGTTCGCACCGAGTTTTTTCGCGGCTTCTTCAATTCCGCTGGTCTGATAGCAACGCCGCCATTCGTCGCAGGTGTGGTCAAAAACTGTGATTTCTTTGGCGCCGGCATCCCAACACGCTTTGATAATCGCGGAGACGAGAATCGGGTTGGTGTTAGCTGCCAGCTCAGGCGTTTTGTCCCAGCCGATGTTTGGCTTAACGGTAACTTTCATACCGGGTTTGACAAATCGTTTAATTCCGCCCATCTGTGCAATAGCGAGATTAAACATGTCGTCCGGCTCGCCGCCCATGACGGCTACCAGATTATAAACGTTGTTTGATGCGACATTTTGCGCCATCAGGTCAACTGCGCCGATGGAGGAAAAAGCCGCAGCGGTTCCGGCAGCTGCCAGAGTTTGTAAAAATTCTTTTCGTGTAATATTTGTCATGATTTTAATTGTTGTCTAAAGGAAACAAAACCTATTTTTGAGCCGATCGATACAAATCCAAAACGGGAACGCCAAGCTGTTGAGCAAGACGACAAAGATCTTCGTATTCTGGAACGATACGCTGAGAACCGTCTGGAAGAACAACGCTTTTTCCCGTAACAGTTTGACCGTTTTGCAGCTGAATCTGGCACGATTCTCGCGGTAAAACAGTTCGTTCGACTTTCCATTTTCTGACGCCTAGGGTGGTCGTGTGAGTAAACAGAGCCGACTCGACCGCTTTGACCTGGTCTTCTCGGCACAAAACCGACACGACAACGCCGGGACGTTGTTTTTTCATGTTGACAGCCGTTGTCCAAACGTCCAACGGATTGAGCTTCCAAAGCTCTTCGACGGCGCGCCCGATCAACTCGCCAGGCATGTCGTCGATATTGGTTTCTATCTGCCAAACGGAATCGCCATTAGGCTGCAACGGGCTGTCTGACAGTTCTCCCAAAACCAGCCGAAGCGTGTTGGCTTGCTGTGGCAAGTCTCGACCGCCGGCGCCAACGCCAATTTTATCAATCGTCATGGGCGGCATCTGCCCAAAGCGTTTGACGTAATACTTAAGAATCCCCGCTCCGGTGGGAGTGGTCAATTCAAACGGAATGTCTGACGGAGCCAACGGGACGCCGGATAATAGCTGCGCTGTGGCAGGAGCGGGAACGGAGACCTCGCCGTGAGCGATTTGAATCGTACCGCAACCCGTTGGAACGGCTGACGCATAGACTTCCTCTACGCCCAGCCAGTTCAAACCGGCAACAGCGCCGACAATATCTGCAATGGAATCCGCCGCGCCGACTTCATGAAAATGAACCTGTTCAACCTCGCACCCGTGAGCCCGCGCTTCCGCCTGAGCAATGAGTTCAAAAACGCCGATGACTTCCGTTTTGACTTTGTCCGTCAACCCTGCGGCGTTTAAGACCATCGCGCAAATATCAGCCATAGTTCGATGACAGTGCGCGTGATGATGAGCGTGAGCGTTGTGTTCATGATGATCATGGTCATGGTGTTCGTGTTCGTGAGACTCATGGTCATGATCGTGATGATGAGAGCTATGTTCTTCTTGCTCTCCAACTAACGCTTGCGTTGCCCGGAACCCGTGCCGCATAACGCTTTGAGCGTCTAACGTAATTGTCGGCAAGACGGACTGAACGGCAGAACGCAAGACGTCTATGGGAACGCCTGCGTCAAGCAGAGCGCCCAGCGTCATATCGCCGCTAATTCCGGAATGGCAGTCAAACCAGGCTATTTTCATGGCAATATCTTAATTATAAGCTGGAAACCAGGTTACACTGTTCAATCGTCCATTCCAAGCCGTCCGGCAGTTCGCTGGCGCCCGGGAAGAAGAGGAGAGCAACCGTGATGACTACAACAACAGCTGCTGCAGCAACGGAGAAACGCAGTGACGGCTGACGAAGATCTCCGGTCAAAACAGCGTAAAGCGTAGCGGCAATCAACCCTTCAATGACAGCTAAAGGAAGGTGAGCGAACATGAGGGCTTTGAAAACTTCCATTGAACCTTTTCCACAAATAATCAGTTCAGCGTCCAGGGTCAGAACAGCCAGAACCAATCCGCAGAACGCGGCAACGCCCGTCGAGACGAGGTTGTTGCTTCCGAGTTTGTTAAGACCAATGCGAATCAAACCGCCAACGCCAGCGCCGACAATGCCCATGTTGATAATGTTTGCGCCGAGTGCGTCAATGCCGCCGTCTCCGAAGAAAACAGCCTGAATCGCAAGCACGGTAGCCATGCTAATCATACCACCGGGAATTCCCAAAATCGCCGCTGCCAAAACGCCGCCAATGAAGTGCCCGGAAATGCCTGACCAAATCGGGAAGTTAAGCGCCTGAAGGGCGAAAACAATCGCGGTAACGCCGACAAATTTCTTCGCGGACTGTACGATTGATTCTTTACGATGTGTGAACGCCCAGCCCGCCGCGGCGGCAAGCGTAACTCCGGCTACTGTTGCTGTAACGGGACAAATCGAACCATTTAACATTTCAGCTGGAATATGCATTGATGTCTCCTTGCTAATAGTGTGTAGGAAAAAAATTTTTTAAGCATCCAATTATATTTATTATAAATTATCCCTCAAAGATTTACAAGGGGAATAAAAGATTTTTTTGCTTGTTTTTTGCAAATTCTTAACCAGAAAAATTTTGATGATTTTATTTCTTTTTTGCAGCCGCCAATTATTGACTGCTTTTCTGGACGTTTTAATCGAAATTAGTTCACAAAAAACAAGGCGGCATAGAAGCCGCCTGGTTTATTGCAAACAGCGAGGGAATGAGTTACAGCGTCTGTTGAACTTTGGCAAAAAATTCTGCTTCCGTTTCGCTGTCCAAAATAATATCTAAAAGATTGTTTAAACGTTCTTCATCGGATACAGATTCAAGAATCTGCTGAATTTTAGACGAATCGGAACCCGAAAACTGCTTTGAATAACGTCTGACAATTGTATTCTTTAACCCTTCTGCACGACCTTCTGCACGACCTTCTGCACGTCCTTCTGCACGCCCTTCTGCACGCCCTTCTGCACGACCCTTTTCCATTCCTTTGGCAAGTCCTTCTTCGAGTGCGTAATCCAGTTCTGCCTGACGGTCGCGTTCGGCTTTCTCCTGCATCATCGCCAGTTCGCTAAGCGTTGGGTCTTGACAAAGAGCGCGATATTTCCTGATTGCCAGCGCCAATCCTTCGTCTGAAAGTAAATCGTTCATTTCCGCCTCCGTTTTTTCATGACCATTTCTAAAAAAATCCACCCATTGAGACAACGTCTTTTGAATTGAATTCGGTTTGGTAAAATCAGCTTTGGGCAATTCGATTGAATGAATTTGAATCTGATCCGAAAACACAACTTTCGGATTCGATTCCGAAGCCAGAGTAAAAACGTTGTGCATATTTTCCAATTTGGGAAACATCACAAATCTGGCAACGACAATCGAAACAGCCGGATTTAGAAGGGCGTATTTGTCCCCTTCTAAAAGTTGTTTACTATATAAACGGCTCCAGTAAAATAATATACGATTATTGAACCCCTTTTTGTTCGTTGTTTGCATTTCAATATTGAAATACCGTCCTTCAACGTCTTGGGCTTTGACGTCAAAAACGCACAATTTATCTGACTGAAACGTTTTGAGCGAAAACGGATGAAGTATCGAAACGGATTTCGTCAATGGACGACCAGCATCAGCTAAAGCGGCATTAACAAACGATTTAAGCGCAGGTTCTGAGCCTTCGCTCGACATCAAAAAGCTAAAAACTACGTCATTCGTCAGTCTGGGATTCTCGGTCATAAATCTGTATTCTCGATTTTAAGTTGGTTAAGAACGGACGAATAGTCAAAACAACTTTTTATCAGTTTATTACTGTTATTCTATATTGTAATTAAAAACGAACCATTGTCAAGTGTTTAAGCTCCTTTTAGTTTTTGTTAATTATCGGCGGGGGCGTTACTTCAATAAGGCGTTTGATGATGTCGTCCGTCGTCATGCCTTCCGCCTGCGCCTGGAAGTTGGCGCTGATGCGGTGCCGCAAAGCGGGTACGGCGATTTTGCGAATGTCGTCGATGGCGACCGAGAACCGACCTTCCATGGCGGCGATAGCTTTTCCACCCTGAATGAGAAACTGCCCAGCGCGAGGACCAGCTCCCCAGTCGACCAGTTCACGAACGAATTTAGGCGCGTCGTCCGATTTCGGGCGCGTCGCTCTGACCAGAGCCGCGGCGTATTTGACGATGTACTGGCTGACGGCAACCGAGTTGACCAATTTCTGGAAAACGAGAATCGTCTTTCCGTTGAGAATGTGTCCAATTTCGACTTTTTCGCTTCTGGTCGTGGCGGCAAGAATGCGTTCTTCCTCCTCCAAGGTCGGATAATTGATTTTGATATTGAACATGAACCGGTCAAGCTGGGCTTCCGGAAGCGGGTACGTGCCTTCCTGCTCAATGGGGTTTTGAGTGGCAATCGTAAAGAACGGGGCGGGCAGCTCGTACGTTGTCTGACCGACGGTTACTTCTCGTTCCTGCATCGCCTGAAGCAAAGCCGCCTGGGTTTTGGGCGGGGTTCGGTTGATTTCATCCGCCAGCAGAATATTGGTAAACACGGGACCTTCAACAAAGCGGAAGTTGCGGCGACCGTTTTCGTCTTCGTCGAGAACGTTTGTGCCGGTAATGTCCGTCGGCATGAGGTCAGGCGTGAACTGGATTCGCTTAAACTGGACGTCCAGAATCTTCGCCAGGGTCGAAACCATGAGCGTTTTCGCCAGCCCCGGCACGCCTTCGAGGAGGCAATGCCCGCGAGTAAAAATCGCCGCGAAAAGCTGCTCAATAACCTCGTTTTGACCAATAATGACTTTTTGCAATTCGTCCTGCATGCGCTTTCGCTGAACGGCGAAATCCTGAAGCAGTTCGACTAACGTTTTAGGTTTTCCTGTTGACATGATATATAAAAAAGTATACTGAACTGACTTGAGTTTTTAATTAGCGATTGATAAGCCTCTAGCTGCTAGCTTCTAGCTATTAGCTTGATAAACCTGATTCGTGCGTTATCGCAAGAAATATGGATAACCAAGCTAGCGGCTAGTAGCTAGGAGCTAGTAGCTCATTTCCAATTCGGAATTACACAAGCGCCGCACTATTGTCTATTGCCTACTCCCTACTCCCTACTCCCTATTCCCTTGTTGGCGCTGTCTTTCATAACGCTCTGAATTTCCTGTTTGCTGCTAAAATAATACACAACGCCGAACGTGGACACCAGCAGTACAAGAATTCTATACGTCAAAGCGACTACCAGCCCGGAACCGACGAGCATTTTTTCACCGGTTGCCAAAGGAATATTAGCGTAGAACAGATCCAAAACAACCTCAAACGGACCAACGCTCAGCGGAATCGCCCCGGTTGACAGTCCCAGCGGCGTAATAACCAAATGCGTTTCCAGCGGCAGAGAATTGTCAAAAAGCCCTGCGGCAATCAGGAATATGCACGCCGCGAAAAAGGAATGAACAACCAACCCCATAACCGTGATGGCAACCAGCGTTTTGACGTGTTTCTGGAACAGGCGAATTGATTCGACGGTGCGTCTGACGCCAGAACCGATATAAGGGATTCTACCCAAAGCCGCAATGGATTTGCCGTTGGTATAGTCAGGTCCGAGAATAATCCCGATTAAAGCCGTCCACGCGACGGCAATTATATACGTAGCGTAACAGATTTTCTGAATGACGGCGTTGTCGATTTTGTCGATTCCGGAAAAGAAAATCGCAACCGCCGCCAGCAGAAACAGAGCGTACAATCCAAACAGGCGGTCTGTAAAAACGGTTGCCAGAGCGTCTGGAATGCGGGATGGCGTCTTTTCCGCACCGGTTGTAGTCTTGTCAATTGATTCCTGCTCTTTGGCAAGAATCCACGCTTTGAGCAAGTCGCCGCCGACGATTCCCCCTACCGGCAAGAGGTTGAACAGATAGCCGATAAACCCGATGCGAATCGAGTCAAGCCAATGGACTTGAAATCCAACGGTGCGGTTGAGCAGGTGCCATCGAACGAACGTGATAACCGACGCCGCCAGACAGCAGAAAAACGCCAAAAGCAACAGCGTCCAGTTCTTTTGAGTTTCCATCAGAACGTGAAACACGTTCTTTCCATTGGCGTCCGTCGTGTTGATTGCCATATAAAACAGGAACGCCAAAATACCGACCGACGCTAAAATCTTAACCGCGTTGATTAAAAAATTCTTCATAAAAATAAAATTGCATTAAAAACTCTGCCGAAAAACTCTGCTATCAGGAAGACAAACAACGGCGGACAATCGCCAACGCTTATCGGCAATTTCATATATTAAATAATAGAATAATCTTACTCATTTTTAAAAAGATTGCAATAGGAATATTTGGACGAGAGGAGGTACGAGGCATCTTAATTCTTTACTACGATAAATAATCCAGACGTTCCTCAAAGAAATTCGTCCGCAAAGAGAGGAAAAGCGATTGAACAAACCGTCAAGCGCTTTTCTTCTCAATATGGACGAAAAAGGTTAATAGTAAAATCTCTATCGACCTTTTAACGATTATTTTTCATATTTGTCAAGATCGCCCTTGGCTGATTTGGCTTTTACGTTGCTCATAATTCTCTCTAAAACATTTGCAGCGCTTTTGACTTTCAGATCGGAGGCTTGGGATAACGCTTTATAGTATTTTTCCAAGCGACCTTCAGGAGCTGTATAATTGGGAATCGCCATTCCTGCCTGGATAACTGTTATCATATTTCGAGCCAGTATGACGTTGATCTCTTTCCCGACCTTTTCGACTTTTTTATCGATTTTTGCGGCGACCTTGGCAAACTCTTTAACATCGCCCCTACTGATATAAAGATTGATTTTAAACTGGAAGACAATATCTTCGGCTTCATCTGCGGCTTTCTCTTTATCCATTTTACGAAGCTGATCTACGAATGCTTCCATTTTGCCGATAAGAGTTTTTACGTCTTCGGGATTATTCCCCGCTGACAATGCAATGAGTCGAAGTTTCCCGACTGCCAGTTCTGAAAGATCTTCATCTGTAATATCTTTGGCATTAATAGCTTTTGATATCGCCATGTTGTATTTCTTCATGCGTTGCGCTAGAAATACGGCATCTTGCAGCGCCCCAACAATTACCGCTGCCTTCTTCGCCAAAACAGGGGAAATGTTTTCTCCAGCGTTGTCAATTTGTTCGTCGATTTCAGCGGCAATTTTAGCTAATGTTTTGGCGTCGCGTTTTCCAATGCAATTATAAACTCTTTCTCTAAAGAAATGAAAATCTGCGTTGTCTGCTATTTTTGCTTTGTTCGATTTGCGAAGCTGTTCTATGAAAGCTTTTGTTTTGGCAACCGTTTTTTCATCGTCATTAATCATTACAAGTCGAACTTTATCAATTGCCAAATATTCAAATTGCTCATCCGTGAGATCTTTGATAAGAAGAGCTTTGTCAATCGCTTGTTCCATGCGGCTGAAGTATTTTTGGGACATCGCTTCGATAGCATTGCCATACTCTTTCGATTGCGAATCTACGCCGTCCTCGTGCGCCTGACGAGCCATTTTTCTGCCTTGAGCGCTGTACATATCGTAAAGCTCTTTGACATACTCTTGATATTTCTCGTATGTTAGATTTTCCGGAACTTCCGGGATGTCGTTGTCGTCCTCAATGGGCTTGTATTTGACGACAGGACGAGCGACTTTGAGTTGTTGTCCTATAACTTTCGCCATGATTTTGACGTCAGGTTCAGAGGATTCAGATAAAACTCTGAAATACTTCTCCAGACGTTCTTCAGGAATTTTGTATTCGGGTAATTCTTTGGCGAGTTTAGTAATCAGAAACGCTCGAAGCGCCAAAGCGTGTGTAATATTCTTTCCCGCCTTTTCGACTTTTTCATCGATTTCAGCTGCGGCTTTTTCGAATTCTTTGACTTTGCCAGCTTTGACGTAGCCTATAGTTATAATGTCGAAAGCCTTAAAATCAATTTCGTCAGCAAGTTTCTCAGCAAGTTCATTTTTCCCCATTTTGCGAATCTCAGAGGCGAACAAATGTATTTTGGTCTTAAGCGCGGCTTCGTCATCATTGTTAATCTGCCACATTAAGCCGATTAACAGAGACTTTTCATTTACCAATTGTACAAAATCGTAGCCTGAAAGGTCATTGAGCTGAAGCGCTTTATCAAGAGCTTGTTCCATGCGGCTGAGGTATTCGTTTGACATGCTCTTAAAAGAATTGAGAAACTCTTCCGACTTTGTATCTACGCCATCCTGCTGCGCCTGAATGTGCATGGTTTGGGCTTTTCTCTGGAACTCATCTTTCAGATTGCTATGATATTCCAGATAGTCTTTCAGAGTCCCATTTTCTGGAACTTCCGGAATGTCGTCGGCAGCTGCCGCGGCGGTTTCTTTTTGTGAATCTGAAGCTTTTTCAACCGCATTAACAGATGCACACAACCCCAGCAAAAAAATCAAACACAAAGACAATAAAAAGAAACGCGATTTCATAATAACCTCCTTTAGACGTTTACTATAAAAAAAGAGTAATATGTTGAAATACCGTATTAATAAAACAACATATTACTCAAATGACAATAACTATTTTCTGTCAATTATTTTTCTTCTTCGTCGAGATCGGCGGGGGCGTCTTCTGCGGGCGGTTCGACATCAGGTTCTTCTTCGGGTTCGTCTTCGGACTCAAAGGGGGTTTGTTCAGTTTGCTTCAGAGCCTGCTCAAAATCTTCAGCTATTTTCTTGACTTCCGGATCCGTGGCTTCGGAGAACGCCTTTCTGTAATTCTCCAAACGTCCTTCCGGGGCTTCGTAGCCTTTCAGTTCTTTGGAGACCATGACAATCAGCATCGCTTGCTGAGCCAGCGCAGGGGCGATGTTTTTCCCGGCTTTTCCGACTTTTTCATCAACTTCAGCGGCAATTTTGGCAAATTCTTTAACATTGCCTTGAAGAACGCACCCGATAACTTTTCTCTGGAAAAGGTTGGCTTCGATTTCGTCAGCGAATTTCGCTTTGTTCATCTTGCGAAGCTGAGCGGCAAACGCTTCCAATTTGGCGTTAGCGGCTTCCGGTTCTTCGCCGTTAAGCTCTGAAGACACCTGAATCAGCTGAACTTTGGCGCCAAACAATTGTTCAAACTCATCGTCAGAAAGGTCTTCAAGAAGAAATGCTTTATCTGTTGCCTGTTCAATGCGGCTGAAATATTCTTTAGCCGTTTTCTTGAGCGAATTGCCAAACTCTTCAGACTGCGGATCTACGCCGTCTTTTTTAGCCTGGGCGATCAAACGTCGCATTTTTTTATTGAGCATGGAATTAACTTTATTGACATACTCTTTAAATTCCTTAAACGTTCCTTTTTCTGGAACGTCCGGAATGGCTTCGTCAGCCGCCTGATCGCCATCGTCAGCATCGGCAGCGTCTTCTTCAACGTCTTCTTCGACAACGTCAATTTCTTCTTCGACTTCTTCGTCGTCTGCGTCGTCAATGCCTTCAACTTTGCCGAAAATCTTGACCAGCTGTTCTTTGAGTTCGTTACCGCGAGCGCTCAGGGTGATTACCTTGCCGTCTTTTCCGATGAGAACTGGGCAGGGAATTGCGTTAATTGAATAATATACAGAAACCGGAATCGGTTCGCCGGATTTGGTTGTCTTACCGGGAACGACAGCTTTTCCGTCAAACATCTGTTTCCATTCAATCTTGTTTTTAGCAAGGAATTCTTTGAATTCGTCTTCGTTATCCGGGTCGTCGCAGGTAACGCCGATGACTTCGAAGCCCTTGTCGTGATAGGCGGCGTACATCTTTTTGACGGCTGGCAATTCAGCGCAGCACGGTCCGCACCACGTTGCCCAGAAGTCAATCAGAACGACTTTGCCGGCATAGTCTTCCGCTTTGTATTCGGAACCGTCAATGAACGTTCCGCCAAAGAGGAATTCTTTACCTAAAGTTTCCTGGAATCTCTTTTCGCCTTCGGCGCGGAGAATCATGCGTTCCACTTGTCCCGCAACATTTTTGACTTCCGGATCAGCAGCTTCAGAAAGAGCTTTGAGGTATTTTTCCTGACGTCCTTCTGGAGCCTTGTATTCCGGCAGGTTAGACGATGCCAACAGAATAAAAGCCGCTTTTCTTGCCAAAGAAAGTGAAATGTCTTTTCCCGCTTTTTCAACTTGTTCATCAATTTCAGCGGCAACTTTAGTGAATGCTTCGACGTTGCCAGCATGGACGTAACTGCGGATTTCATCCTGGAAGAGCAGGGATTCCACTCTTTCAGCCGCTTCATTTTTTTCGGCTTTACGAAGCTGTTTGGCAAGCTCTTTCATTTTGGCGTTAATCGAGCTTGGATCTTCTTCGTTAATCTGAGCCATTATTTGAACAAGCTGTACCTTCTCTTGAATCATTTCTTCCAAATCGTCGTCTGAAACATCTTTGAGGAAGATAGCTTTGTCGAGAGCCTGATCAATGCGGCTGAAGTATTTTTTGGCAATTCCTTTCAGCACATTAGAGCCTTCTTCGGAACGGGGATTGATTCCATCCTTTTGCGCCTGAAAGATCGCACTCTGGAATTCAGCCTTGAGAGTGTTGATATAATCTTTGTAGTCTTCCACGGTTCCATTTTCCGGAACGGCAGGAATGGCGTCGCTGGCAGTTGCAGCGACAGTTTTGGACTCAGCTTTTTCCGCAGCTGTCGTCGGAACGCTGTACGCCAGAGATAAAACCAGGCACAGTGTAAATAAATAGTAAAGCGATCTCATTACCGATGGGGTCCTTTCAAACAAAAAATAAAGGATTGATTTTACCGAAAACCAACGCGGTTAAATCGGCAGGATTTTTGTATCATTATACGCCTATACACAAAAACGTCAATACCTATAAGATTATAAAAAGTTAATTTAATCGCTTTTTATCATCTCCCCTTGCATTTATGCTGGATAGCTATATAATATAGTCCCAATAATTGATTAAATATGCTGAAACGACTTGAGGTTTTAATTAGCAATTAGCAATTACGCAAAGCGCCGCACTACTGTCTATTGCCTATTGCCTACAGCCTCCTTTTTCGGAAAATTTCAAATAGAAAAAGTATAACAACCATTTACTATCAACTCATATTGGAGGAGCTTTATGCTTGGTTTAGACGATCCTGTTATATGGTCAGGTTACTTGGCTTGCATCTTGTCAACGCTTTTATGCGTTGGTTACGGAATCTGGCATTGGAACGACAACGAAGACAACGCTTCAAAATAATCCCCTGCCCCTCTCCATCCCTGTTTTTCCTTTTTTCACATTTTCTCTAAAATGAATCCTATCCTTACTGCGGCAATTATTGTCGTTTACATTGGAATACTTGCGTTCCTCGGTTACAAAGCGCATCAGCAAACCCATACTTCAGACGACTTCCTTCTGGCGGGGCGAAAAGTTCACCCGTTCGTTATGGCGCTGTCTTACGGCGCAGCGTTTATCAGCACGTCTGCAATTATCGGCTTTGGAGGATTTGCCGCGGCGTTTGGAATGAGCTTGCTGTGGCTTGTTTTCGCCAATATTTTCTTTGGGATTTTCGTCGCCTTTATTTTCTTCGGGCTGCCGACTCGCCGGCTGGGATTAAAACTCAAGGCGCAAACGTTCCCGGAGTTCCTCGGACGTTTTTATCAGTCCCGGCTGATTCACGGCTTGATGGCGTTTATTATCGTCCTGTTTATGCCGCTGTACGCGTCTGCCGTATTGATCGCTTCCGCCCGATTTATTGAAACGACTTTTGGGCTGGACTTCAACGTTGCAATTTTGATTTTCAGCGCCCTGATTGCCGTTTACGTCATTTTGGGCGGATTAAAGGGCGTCATGTTTGCCGACGCGTTCCAAGGTTCGATCATGTTTGCCGGCATGCTGCTTTTGCTTCTTTTCGCCTACGGCAAGATGGGCGGCGTCGTTCCGACTCATAAAGAACTCGATAACCTGCCCGCCAAAATCGCTCAGGAATTTGACGACCTTGCCCCAAAATTGGAAAACATTCGCAAGCTGGATGCGTCAGACGCCAACGCCGCAGACGAGTCTATCGAACAGTGGACGGCGAAAATGAACCAGGAATCGAAAGCTCTTTCCGCAGACAAACAAGCTGCGCCGAAATCGGAGGCGCTGGCTCAGTTTGTCGAATTGAGAAAAGACGAGAAAGCCGCCGCCGTGATTGACAATCATCTGGTCGTATCCAAGATTTCTCAAAACGGATTCCAAGGCTGGACGCGGTTCCCGGCGACGGGTACAAAGCTGTTCTACGTTATTTTGACGAGCATTATTTGCGGCGTTGGAATCGGGGCGTTAGCGCAGCCGCAGCTGGCGGTTCGGTTCATGACGGTTAAAAGCGACCGGGAACTTCACCGCGCCGTCGTCATGGGCGGAGTGTTTATCTGCTGTATTGTCGGCACGGCGTATCTGGTCGGCTCGCTGACAAACGTCTGGTTCTTCCAGCAAAGCGGACGAATCGCCATGACAAGCGTTTCAGACGGCAACCTCGACAAAATCATCCCGACGTTTATCAATCAGGCTTTGCCGAAATGGTTTGGCTTGCTGTTTATGCTCACATTGCTTTCCGCAGCAATTTCCACGCTCAGCTCTCTGTTCCACGCCATGGGCAGCGCGCTGGGACGCGATTTGATAGAATGTTCAATTCTCAACAAGACGGGGAACTCCTCCATCCCGCTGATGAAAGTTTGCGTTTTCCTGTCGCTGATTGTAACAACGATTCTGTCGTTCTACATGCCCAAAGGGATTGTCGCCATCGCGACGTCCACGTTTATGGGCTTGTGCGCCGTCTCATTCCTGCCGATGTACGTCGGGGCGCTGTACTGGAAACGCGTTACTCGCGCCGGCGCGATTGCCAGCCTGGTTATCGGGTTTGCGTTCAGTTTCTTCTGGATGACGTTTGTTCAGATGCCCAAGGGAGAACTGCCGGCTCTGTTTGCCAATATGTTTTTAGGAAAGCCCAGCATCCTGTCAGAACCGTGGCGCTGGATTGACGTTATTGTCATTACCCTCCCAATCAGTACGCTGACGCTTATCGTCGTCAGTTTGCTGACAAAGCCGAGAGAAGAGGCAGTAGGCAATAGGCAGTAGGCAGCAGAGAAGCGCGAAGCGTAATTGCTAATTGCACATTGATAATTATCACAACTCCTAACTCAATCAACAATTGATCATGAAATATAACATAGTTTGTTTTTTGTCGCTCCTCCTGTTCGCCGCCAATTTCGCGTTGGCTGAAAACCTGCTTACGCCGCAGGCTATTGTTGAAATTGCGAATTCGAATGCCGTTCCTAAAAACGCTGCTGAGAACATCGTTGCCGTCGAACAGGCGTCTTCCCGCGTGATTATTTTCAAACCCAATACGAACTGGAACGATCCGGCTTCTATCGTCTGGAGCTGGAAGGCGGCTGACTCCCCGGAAATTAAGAAAGAGCATTATTCATGGTTCCGCAACCCGGACGAATGCAAGCCGGTTCTCGGCACGACGCATTTGCTCATGACAGCCTCCGGCGGGGCAGTTGCGCTGATTCGGCAGTCCGATAAAAAGACGCTGTTCTACACCCACGTTCACGGCAACCCTCATTCCGCCGCTCTGCTGCCAGACGGCAACATTGCGTCCGTTTCCAGCTCCGGGTTCGTTCGCCTCTACACAGTTCCGGAACAGTTTACAGACCCGAACGTCCCATTTACCGACTACCCGCTTTACGGCGGACACGGCTTGGTCTGGGACGCCCAATCCAAACTCCTGTGGGGGCTGGGATATTTAGAACTTGTCGCCTTTGAGTACAATTTTGATAAACAGAACCCGAAACTGACCAAAGTTCAATCCTATTCGTTACGGGGAACGCCCGCTTTAGGAGGACACGACCTGTATCCCGTTCCCGGCAGCCGGCTTTTCCTTCTCACCGGCAACGGCGCCGCTGTTTTTGATCTGGAAACCAAAAAGTTCACAACGATTTGGAAGAATGCCGGCTCTCATACCGAGATTTACGATTCCAAAACCAACGATTACGCCACTCTCGGCGAAAGCGACCACAAAACCGTCGTTAAGATGACGCAGGGACCCAAAAGCCTTTCCATGACTCAATCCGGCGCGTTTATCGTCCTCGCTCCAACAAACAGCTATCATTCTGATACCGTTCGATATATGAACAAACCGCTCACGGCAGTTGGAAAGCTCAACGGCGCGCGATTCTATAAAGCCCGCTGGTGGATTCCCAACACATTCTCCGATGGAGAATAACCGCCTGAAACATTAAGATTTTTCGAGGAACGACTTAACAATTTACAGCATATTTAACCATGTCCTCAAACGAACTTCCCTATCGACCGACGTTATCAGAACGCATTCCGGGACCGTTCCTGATTTTTAGAGCGTTCATGTTAGCGTTTTCCCCGTCAATATTTGCGCTTGCCACGGCGGCAACGTTGTTGTGCTGTGCTTTTGGATTGTGGTCGCCCGCGGTGCATTTTACCGGCTCGCTGCCGCTGTCGTCTTTGTCGGCGCAATCCGGTTTTTTCGACTTTTTACAACCGCTCACCGCAACAACGTCAGGCGATTTTTGGGACAACTTCGTTCTGCATTTTAACCCTTATTTTCATGCTCAAGGCGCCCTCTTTTACTGGCAAATTGCGGGGTCGTTCGCTATCTGGTCGTTTATCGGCATCGCGATTTGCCGCATTGCCGCCGTCAAACTGACGGTTGGAGACGGAACGTCAATCAAATCTGCCATATCCTGGACGCTAAACAAATACGCATCGTGGCTCGGCGCGATGGTTATTGCTCTGGCGGCGGGGCATTTCTTTTGGGCGGTTGCCTGGGTCGGATTTCGCATTCCATACCTCAACCAATGGCTGTTCCCGGTCTGGTACCTTTGCCTGGCGTTAGGCGTTATTGTCGGATTGGGTTTTTATGTTGGAATCCATTTTATCGCGCCAGCGTTGGTAACAGAAGAATGTGACTGCTTTGAATCTGTTAGCCGATCTTTTGCATACGCAACGCAAAAACCCTTGAATTTAATCGGATACGTTATTACCGCTATTCTCATTGGGAATTTTGGAATTATCCTGTTGACGGTCATTTTGTCCTGCTTTAATCAAATGACGTACTATTGGATTCTCACAGCCGGCATGGAAATGACGTCATACATCGAATACTGCATGCGTTTCGTCTGGCTGACGCAAATGTACGTGCTAAACGCGTTCTGGTTTACGTCAGCAACGGCAATTTATCTTCTGCTTCGATTTCACGTTGATAAAGTCGAACTGGACGAAGTTTGGCTTCCCACTCCATACGGCTTGCCCAGACATCGTTTGCCGGACATAAAATAGATTAAAACACAGAGCCGTGAGATTTTTCACGGCTCATATTGTTTAACAGCTGTACGATTAAGCAGAAAGAGAGAGCGCTCCCCTACTCTTCTTCAAAATCTTCCATATTGTCCAGTTCGCAGCACATAACAGCGTAATACGTTAATCGGGTTGCGTCGTCTGCGGTAAATTCGGAAAGCCAGTTGTCAAGCTGTTCCGCCTCTTTTTGCATATTTCTGTCGTCTCGAATGCTTATGTATTTGTCAATCATAAACTCAATGACTTTTGAAGGATCGAACTGCTCCTGGAGATAATATTTCAGCAACGCCAAACGGCAGGAACGGAATTCTTTGTTATACGATTCCCATATTTGCGTCATTTTCTGATAATGCTTTTCGATATCTTCCTCTGACGGTTCATCCGCTTCAGAATGTCTGGATAAAAACAACTGTTGAATCGGAGGAACAAGACGTCTGGCAACAATCGGGTGATGCATTTCCAGGTAATCGAAAACCATAAAAGCTCGTAACACGTCGTCGCACAAATCCGAAACCAAACGCAGAAGCAAACGTCGATAACGCGTAAACGACATATTTCGAGAAACAACGTTAAGCATTTGAATGGCGGCTATGTCAACCGGAAGAATTCCCGGCAATGCGTCCATGGAAGAAACCGTTTCTTCAATCTGATCCAGCATGTCAAGCCGATCTTCGTATTCGTCGAAGTATTCCGGAAATTTAGTGATTTCATCCATGCACTTCTTTTGCTCTTCCTTTGCTTTGTCGGAATGAACCCAAAGCAAATGCTCCGCCGCTTCAAGATTGATAAGAAACCACGCCTTGGGCGTTTCCGGCATAGCGCGTTTTTTGAGCGTTTCCAGGTCTTTCATAACGACGTCAACGGTTGCAACGTCCTCTTTTGTGTGAGCGTTTATCCATCGGATATTTAATATCAGAGGCATATAGGGCAGCGGAGCCTCATTTAACAGGTACTCGTACAACGGGTTGTCGTAAGGAAGCTCTTCCCGTTCCAGCCACGGAATCAACGTTCTGCCCGACAACGTCATTGTATCTCCCGGCTGCATCTTTTTCATTCCTATAACGAGATATTTAAAAGTAGAAACAAGCTGCAGGTCATTTTCTTTCGGCGGATTGATCGCATAAAGAACCCAAAACAGATAGACGTACGGGAGTTCTTCCAGATCTGCGGCGAATTGCCCGTATGGAGAATCGTTTGTACCGTTGGCATTTGCAACCATAGTCATGGTAATGACATATAGCAGAAAAAGGCGCGCCCCGTCAAGATTGCCTTTGTCGATATATTCGTTAAACAGTTCGTCGACGAACTTTTGCTGACGCTCCTGTTTTCTCGCGTTGACTTTTTCTTCGTCCAGCGCGTTTGCCGTCGGATTGAGCCGCGGAATGCGGTTCTCGCCGTCAGCCCCGTTCTCTGAATTTATCAGATCGCGCAGCGTTTCAAATGCGTTTTGAATCCTCTGGAAATGTTCCGGGTGCGATTCCGGTCGAAATCGTTTGATTAATTTGGAATACGCTTTTCTCAAATCGTTATACGTTGCGCTTTGAGAGTCCAATCCAAACCAATCCCAATAGCTTTCCGGCCATTGTGAATAATCGTCCGACAGTTCGTAAAATTCGTCCATAGTTAAAGGGAAATTTGCGGTTTATGTTTTTTCTGCTTGGAAAATCCGAAAATAAGGCAGTAGGCAGTAGGCAGTAGGCAGTAGGGAATAGGGGCTTGCGTAATTCCGAATTCCGAATTCCGAATTGCTAATTGCTAATTGCTAATTGCTAATTGCTAAACCCTCAAGTCATTTCAGTATATTATAGCGCTTTATCGGCATAGAGGCAAGTAAAATCAACTTCTTGGATGAAATTTTTTATGAATTTCCTTGAGTCGTTTTGCATCCACGTGAGTATAAATTTGCGTTGTACTGATATTGGCGTGCCCTAGCATTTCCTGAACGAGTCGAAGATCAACCCCGTTTGCCAACAAATGCGTTGCAAACGAATGACGCAGCGAGTGCGGGCTAATCTCTTTCTTTATTCCAGCAATGAGCGCATACTTTTTTATCAGTTCCCAAACAGCTTCCCGTCGAATCGGTTTGCCGCGGTAAGACAGAAAAACCTGGTCAGGCTTGCTGTTTTGCAGGTTAAGCGCCAACGCTTCCGGGCGTTCCTGCTCTATATACGCTTTTACCGCTTGCGCCGCGCTTTGTCCAAACGGAACAAGGCGTTCTTTGTCCCCCTTGCCAATGACGCGAATAAACCCCTCGTCCCAGAGAATGTTTCTCATTTGAATGTTAATCAGCTCTGACGCTCGACAGCCCGTCGCGTATAGCGTTTCCAAAATGGCTCTATCGCGTAAATAACAGGGTTTGCCCGGGGAAGGGGCGGCTAACAATCTTTCGACCTCAACGGGAGACAACACCCGCGGCACCCGATCCCATAACTTTTGAGAACCTAACAGCTGAGCCTGGTTCTCTGATACGTAACCTTCCAGTTGAAGGTATTTATAAAACATTCGCAAGGAAACCAAATGCCGGGCAATGGATATCGGGACTAACCCTTGCTCATGAAGGAACTGCGGATACGTCGACAGGTCGCGGATTTTTAATTTAGCGATGTCCCGCGGTCCGAGCCACTGATAAAATTTAATTAAATCTCGTCCGTAAGCTAAAACCGTGTTATTCGATAAATGACATTCGCCTTTAAGGTACGCTAAAAAACCTTTTGCCCAAACAGCTTGATTATTCATAGAATAAATTATATCTCAGATAAAAATTTTTGGAAGACCGGTCAAAGCGGATTCGTCAACAGCGGGGGGGACGCAAAAAACACCGGCGCGAAAATATGGAGTGCGACGGCTTGCCGTCGCTTTCTTTTTTGGCGCCTAGGCGCCAATGCGGGCGAACGCCCGCAAAAGATATTTAGCCGCAAAGTGCGCGAAGAAATTGAAAGGCGGTAATGAAGCGAACGGAGAGAGCGGAATTACGCTTTGTTAGAAGGATGAGACGATTTATTGCACAGCCGAAAACGCCCCCTGGATGTAGCCCGGCTCGGGCTACTGAAAGGCGAAGTCGGAGGCCAAGCGGTCTTAGGAAGACAATGACTAGAC
>JAZQDP010000160.1:0-5503 GCA_045546875.1 Thermoguttaceae bacterium
CGGGAATATCGATCGATTTAAATATCATTTCCCCTGTTTGCTCAAATACGGAGTAAAAACATGGCTAAGAATTCAATCAAATCCATACTGTCCCCCACCCGCATTTTAACGCTCGGTAGAGTTATTTTCTTGACGATTCTGTCAATTCTACTTCCGTATTCATTGACGTTTGCTGACGTAATTTATACAGACTCAGACATTCCATCGGGAAATATCGAAACCGGTACAGCTCAAGGGGCTGTCGGAAATGTGGAGTTTAACATCACAAATGCGGGAACATATTCTGCTGTTCTGTCGGGCAATGGGGCTGTTACCAAGACCGGCGCGGGAGCGCTGACGTTTTCTAAAGTCAATACGTATTCTGGCGGAACGACAATTCAAGAAGGTAAGGTTATTTCCAAAGGCGCGAACTCTACACCCAGCAACTTTGGAACAGGTCCGGTTGTCATTGAAACGGGCGCTGTTCTGGAATGTCAAGCCGCCAACCAGTTCGGTTACGGAGCGGATGCTCCCAACGAAATCACCATTCGCGGCACGCTTATTCCCGGTGACTATACGCATATTAAAAACGTAACTTTGGAAAGCGGTCTGATTGAATCGGAATACGGTAAAACCAATAACGGCACGGGGTTGGACTTTGCCACTCGAACTGGCGTTGTAACTTCAACCGGAGACTCGTTAATCAAATGCCGATTCAATATTAATGCTGGAGCTAAAGCGACGTTTAACGTTGTATCAGACACATTAACCATTAACGGTATCATTAAAGGCGCCGGCGGATTTACCAAAACCGGCAAAGGAACGATGATTCTGTCGGGCAGCAACACGTTTACCGGCAATATAACAATTTCAGGTGGAACGCTGAAAGCTACTAACAGCGCAAGTTTAGGCGCCAATTCATCATCAAGAACAATAGCGATTGGCAATGGGGCAGAACTCGTTATTGCAGTAGACAACTTAATAGCGAACGCTCATTATGATCAAAGTGTAAATTATGTTTTGGACGGTGGAAAGATTTCAAATTCTGGTCAAGTTTATAATTACATTCAAAACTTAACCTTAAAAAATGGCGCGTCAGTCTATGCCGCAGATGGAGCTTCAGTTTGGAAAGCCTATAAATTTCATAATATCAACGTTGAACGGAACGCTGATGATTCTGCGGGCTTACCAGTTGAAATTTCTGCCAGTAATAATGAATACGCCACAATTGCTTTTGGAGCCAAGAGCGATACGATAAAAGCGGGAACTTCGGTTTCAACAATCAACGTTGCAGAAATTACCAGCGTTAACGCATCGGTTAACGATAATGTTTCTGATTTTAAAATTTCAGCAGTAATTAAAGATTCCCTGTACCAAACTAGCGGAGCGCTTACTAATTCAACAGAAATTGTAAAGACCGGAGCAGGTACATTAGAATTCTCCGCAGCTAATTTGCATACTGGCAAGACAACAATTTCTGAAGGAACGGTCAAACTGACCGGCGCCGGTACGCTTGGATCGGGCGCTGTTGAAAACAACGGGACGTTGGAATTTGCTCACGATTCAACACAGACAATTAGTAACATCATTTCCGGCTCGGGTTCTGTTGTCAAATCCGGCTCTGGCAAGCTGACGCTTTCCGGTAACAATACGTATTCTGGGGAAACCACGATTTCAGGTGGAACGCTCCTTGTACCAAGTACTGCCAGTCTGGCAACGTCCCAGGTTACAGTTACAGAGGGGGGAAAGTTCCAGACGGGAGCGACTCTGGATGGAATCCCTGTCAATCTTGACGGCGGAACGTTTGTCATTGGCGATACGTCTGCGTCCAAAGAACTTATGATTGGCGCGCTGACTCTTAATGGCGGAACTATCAGTTTCAATTTTAATGACTCCGCTTTCGTAGACGACTACGGGTATCATTCAGACGCGGACTGGCTTCATGTTTCTTCTGCCAGCCTGAGTTCCGGGGGCATTAATCTGACTTTCAACGGCAGCAGCGCTGAAGATTGGTGGAACGTTATCAAAAATAATTACAACGAAAACGGTTATGAGATTATTACCGGTCCAATTTCTGATTCTGAAAGCTTCAATAGCAATAACGTTACAGTCTCTGTGAACGGTACGCCGTCAGACAGTTGGACGCTTACTGCTAATTCAGGCGGGCTATACCTTTTTGCAACTGAGTATGAACCGGGACCAGAACCGGTAAACCCTTGGTACGATGCTAATACGTCTGATATCGACCTGTTGGACTGGACAATTGACGGAACAACTAAAGTCGGCGCCATGTTTACCGAAGGCGGCGATTCCGAGACGTTTTCAGGCAACGTTGCTTTGACCGGAGCCGGCGAATTTAAAGTTGGAACGGGTCAAAGTCTGACGCTCTCAAAAGAAGTAACCGGCTCTGGCGACTTGACGAAGACGGGCGAAGGAACTCTGACGCTTTCTCAGGCGCCCGGATATACGGGTTCGACCGCTGTTGAAACGGGAACGCTGGTTCTTTCCGCAGGCGGTACGCTCAATAATCTTTCCGGCGCCGGAACGGTTGACAACAGCGGAAAGGCGTTAACACTCAATAATACGTCCAATTCCGAGTTCTCCGGCGTAATCAAAGGCGCAGGCGCTGTTGCAAAAACCGGTTCAGGAACGCTGGAATTGTCCGGCGAGAACACGTACACCGGCGCGACGACCGTTTCGGCAGGCGAGCTTGTTTTCTCTGGCAGCGTTCTTCCGGTTTCCGCCATGAAAGCGACTGGCGGGGCGCTCGTTTTGGGAACGGAGGGAAATACCATTACCGCCAAGCGAGGTTCATCTATTATCGCGAACGGCGGGGCTGTTCGCGTTGACGGCGACCTGGTGTTTGAAGCTCCCGGTTCCGGATTTGTCGCATGCGATGGTTCCTGGACGGGTAACGGCTCAATCAAGCTCGACGGCGGATACATTCGCGTTGGATCAAATTTTAACACCACAACGGGAATTGATTTCAACGGCGGTTCAATTTTAAACAACAATAACGACGCTGTCTTGTCTTCCGATTTAACAATTACCAAAGACGGCTCGACCATGCAGGCGGGCTGGAGCAAGTCTTTAACCTTTTCTGGCGCGTTAAAAGGCAGCGCTTCCCTTACAGTTGGCAACGACTCCGGCTGGCTTATTTTTACCAGCAATGGGAGCAATTACCAGGGGTCGTTGCTTGTCAAAGGCAACATGCGAGTTGGCAAGGCTAATACAGACTCGTCAGACGTTTCTCAGTATATTGGCGGCAAGGTGATTAACCTCAACGGCGGAACTATTCAGAACAACAACAATAACCTCACATTCACAAACGATTTGAACGTCATGTCTGAAACCGGGTTTAAAGCCGGTTGGAGTAAAAGCATCACTCTTACCGGAAATGTTACAGGTTCAGGAAAACTAAAGCTGGTTTCCGATTCCGGCTGGCTGATTGTTAAAACTCATTCTGAAGGCGATACTTTTACCGGTCCCTTCCAAACCGGTTGGGCAAGCACGTCGTCCAGAGGTCAAACGCGTCTGGCGGCTCAACAGCCCTTCGGCGCCAACGCCGGCATTCTGTATAACTACGGCTATCTCGACATGAACGGATACAGCCAGATATTCAAAGGCATTGTCGACGATGGCGCGAACAATAAATTGGGCAGAGTTTATAACACTACTGGTACAAAATCAGTTTTGACGCTGGATATTACCTCACAAAATCTGACGTATGCTGGAACCTTCGAAAGCAACGTTGAACTGATTGTCAACGCTAACGGCGCGGGAACTCAAACGTTTACCAACGGCGGAAGCTCGTTTACCGGAAACGCTACAATTAACGGAGGAAAAATCAGGATGACAGGCAAAGGCTCCAATGGAAATTCTCCGATTGGAAAAGTTTCGAATACCCGTTACGTTTACGTCAACGATGGCGGGGAACTGGTGTTTGCCAATCAGGACGTTTTAGCCAACGCTCACAATTACGCCCCGATTAACTTTGTCGTTGACGGGGGCAAGATTTCCAACGAAGGCGCTAACTACAATTTCCTTCAGAATCCTACGTTCAAAAACGGCGGTCAGCTGTACGCCTCTGACGGGAATGCAACGTGGAAAGCGTTCAAACTGTTAAACGTTACCGTCGCCCGAAATGACGATAACACTGCCGGCGCTCCCGTTCTTTTCAGCGCGGATTCCAGCAAGCCTGATGCCACGATTGCTTTTGGAGATATCAGCGATGTAATAAAAGCGGGTAACTCGGTATCGACGGTTAACGTCGCTGAAATTACCAGCGCTAACGCATCGGTGAACGATAACGTTTCCGATCTTGTTATTTCAGCCGTAATTGCCGATCCGGTTTACCAAACCACTGACGCTCTTAAGCATGCAACACAAATTATTAAGAGTGGCGCTGGAACGATGGAATTAACCGCCGCCAACACAATTACCGGCAAAACGACCATTTCCGAAGGCGCTATCAAACTGTCCGACTCCGGTACGCTGGGGTCAGGCGCAGTTGAAAACAACGGGACATTGGAATTTGCTCACGAATCCGATCAAACGTTTAGCAACGCCATTTCCGGAACTGGCGCTGTTGTTAAATCCGGTTCTGGTACGCTGACTATTTCCAATAATAATTATTCGTATACTGGCGAGACTACGGTTTCAGGCGGAACTCTCCTTGTAACGTCAGCCGGAAGTCTGTCAACGTCTAAAGTTACCGTTGCCTCGGATTCGGCGGCGACTTTCCAGACAGGCGCGGATCTCAACGGCATTGACGTCGAATTGGGACAAGGCGGAACTTTTGTAATTGGCGAATCGTCTGCGTCCAAGGAAATTACGATAGGCGCTCTTACTTTTAGTGGCGGAACTATCAGTTACGATTTTAACGACGTCGCTTCTCAAAGCGCCGACTGGCTTCATGTTTCTTCTGCCAGCATGAGTTCCGGAATTATTAACTTGACGTTCAATACCAGCAGTGAAGACGATTGGTGGAACCTCATTGATGGTTTCGAAGACGGTTTTCCAATTATTAGTGGTACAATAGTTGATTATCAAAACTTCAATCCTAACAACGTTAGAGTTGCTGTTAACGGAACCGTGTCAAGCGATTGGAAGCTTACTGCAGCAAATGACGCTATTTTGCTTATGACGTCCAACGACGAACCCGTACCAAGCGAGCCATGGTATTTCGCCAATACGTCTGATATTTCCCTTCAAAATTGGACAATTGACGGAACGAATAAATTAGGCGCCAAGTTTACCGAAGGCGGCGACGCAGCAACGTTTGCCGGCGGCGTTACATTGAGCGCCAACGGAGAATTTGAAATTGGAACAGGGCATAATCTGACCGTTTCCGGCGTCATTTCCGGCAACGGTGGTTTGGAAAAAACCGGCGCTGGTACGCTGACCCTTTCCGGCGACAACACGTATACCGGCGAAACGAAGGTTTCCGCAGGAACGCTCAATCTGACCAAAGTCGGGAAAAAGGGTACTTTGGCGACTGGAAGTAAGTCGGATCGTAGCCATG
>JAZQDP010000161.1:0-4520 GCA_045546875.1 Thermoguttaceae bacterium
GTGGAATAATGTTTTTTATTTAGGGATAGCGGTTCCTGCCAGCCTTCAAAAAACAACTCTGTAATAGCTATAGACTGAACCAAAGCAGCGTTTAGTTTTTCGCTTATTCGACTTTGATTATTTATTTTATACGAGGGAAGCAAAAAGACGAATTCTCTTGCCTTGTCGCTTTTACGACCTGAACGACCCAGCCATTGAATAAAAGAACTGACTTTTGACGGCGGGGATAAAAAGATAATTCTATCCATGCCCCCTATGTCAATTCCCAATTCCAATGTTGGACTGCAAAAAGTTATATTACAATCGTCGTTTTTGAGTCTAAATTCCGTTTCTTGCCGGATCTCTTTTGATAATGAACCGTGATGAATCCCAATATTGTCTTTCAGGTTTTGTTTTGCAAAATATTCATGCGCTAACACGCAAGCGCTTTCAAGATGGCTTTTCCTGTTAGCGTAAACCAAACATTTTTTCTTTTTTGTATAAGAATAAAGCAAGCCGGGATCAATAACATCATGTTCTTTATCGAAACACGTAACAATTCCGTGAATGGCTTTGTCGTTGCTTGTATCTTGAATTGTTTTGACCTGTTCCGGGTTATTAGGGCGAATCCATTTCGCAACGACTTCTGGATTAGCAACCGTAGCGGAAAGCCCAATTATCGATGGGGAAATAGAACATTCGCGGCAAATTCGATATATTAAACTCCTAAGATGTACGCCGCGCGATCTTTCAATAAACGTATGAATTTCGTCAATTACAATATAATCCAGCTTGTTCCACAGACGTTCAATATCATTAGAATGATTCTGAAAAATTGACTCTATAGATTCCGGCGTTATAAGCATTATTCCTTCTGGCTGATTGAGTATTTTCTTTTTTTGCGTATAGTTCGCATCGCCATGCCAGGGAGTAACAGGGAAATCCAGTTCAGAGCATAGATTTTGAATTCGATTAAACTGGTCGTTAATCAACGCTTTTAAAGGTGATATGTATAGTATCTTAATTCCAGATGACGCGGTCAGAATAATGTTGGAAATCAAAGGCAGAAAAACCGCCTCCGTTTTACCAGACGCCGTAGGCGCAACAAGGACAAGGTTTTTAGATACCGTGTCAGGGCGAAGGAGATATTCCATCGCCTGTACCTGTATTGGACGCAGTGAACGCCAGCCTAATTTATAAACCGCTTTTTGAATTGCAGGATTAAGCTGATTAAAAACCTCATTCGCCATTTGAAACCGCAAAACTATAATCTATAATTCTTAAAATCAAATAAAGCGCCATCATTGTTCAATGATGAAGAATCTTCGGGTTCATCGTCAATAACGTCGTTAATGCTCGGTTCATGTTCCGCCTTAACCTGGACGCCTTTAAGATAATCTTCAATCTTTGTATCGGGATAATTCTCAAGTTGAGACAATAACCCAAGGAACGTTTTGATAAATTCACGTGGAGAAGAATTGGCGTCTGAACCAAGATGTCCAAAAAACCAATCTACAAAAGCAGCGCATTCTGCATCCGTTAGTAAATACTTTGACTGATCGTTGAACGCGTAAACATTTCTAAGATTTTCACTCAAAACGCGAAATTCTTCTTTCGACAACGTTTTGAGGTAAATTGCGGGACCTGAATAATCAGGGCGGTCGTCAGAAGCAAAAACATTTCTTTCCAAACGTCCTCTAAGAGCGTCATAACTAAACAGCCCTTTCTGACGATTTTCCAGAAAATCTTTCGTTCCTCCAAACAAAAAGCCAATCCGACTGACGTTGCCAGGAACGACTTCATTTATGATTTCCAGAATACGCTCATAATTAGCGTTTCGCGTTTTGGTTACCAAACGACACAGAACAGCCATTTCGTCAATATTAACCAATAAGCCCTTATAGCCTGCCAGGCAGACGAAATCAGCAAACAATTTCAATTGTGAATACCAATTCTTATCATCAATAATGGAACGAACGTTCAAGCATTGTTTAGCCTCTGTAATGAGTCGGAACTCTCCGCGAAGCCAACGTAGCGTGTTTTCCTTGATGTTTTCGTTGCCGTTATCATAAGCGTTAAGATACGTTTCGATAATATGACAAAAGTCTGAATAATGCTCATGTTTTCGCAGCGGAGCAAGCAGACCGAAAATTCTTCGATGTTCAAATGTATTTTCCGGGTATTGCTGACGCAAATTATCTGCCCACATTTGTATAATGGATTCCAGAGCGTTGCCTGTCGGATATTCCGCCGTTGACAGATTGTTAATCAACGCAGCGTATAAATTTCGAGATTTGTGATTCTGATTTGAACTGCACAAGATTTTATCCATTGAAATGTCTGCAGAAGCAACAACAATTCTTCTCTTGTGAGCAAACAGCTTTGCCAATTCCAGCAAAATCGTTTTACCAGAACCATAATTGCCAATGATAAATCTGACGAAACTCCCACCGTCCGCAAGGTCGTTCAGATTCATTTCCAGCTGTTCAATTTCTTTGGAACGTCCGACGTAAAAATGATTGATTCCAATTTTTGGCGTCAAACCCGACTGAAGCGAATTAATTATAGCAGACCGTTCACGCGGTTTAATTTTACTCATTTCCAACCTCTCTATTTCGAACTTTAGCTGCAATTTCTGGATCAATTACAAAGCGTTTATTCTCTTCAAAAATTAAATTGTCTCCGAATACGTCATCCGTCCAGCTATTAATCCTGGCAATACCGGAAAAGATAGACATGTTAAAGCGTCGATATAACGCTATAAGCTCTTCTTTTGAATAACTGGCTTTCTTTATGATTTCATCAGCGATATCAAAAAACGAATCCTGTTCCGAGTTAGCTCTATTAATTTCACTGGGCGCAGGTTCAGTTTCAACTACGGGAATCGGTTGTGAATTGTTATCAGTATCCTCATCCAAACTATTACGTCTAATAATTTCCTGAGCCTTCTTGCTATCGAGCTTTAAGAAATTATATCTTAACTCCTCGTTTTCTTTTTGTAAAGTATTAAATCTGACTTGTAAATTGTGATAATCTCTTTGATTGAAATTGTTGTTATTAATTTTTTCTTTTCTCAATGACAAACATTCTTCTTGCAAGTTCTGAATTTGAACTTTAAATTTCGAGTTTTCGATTACGTAATCCGAGTTTTCTGCCAGTAATTCTTCTTTCTCTATTTCTAAAGACGAGATTTGAGAATCCAATCGGTCGTTTTCGTTTTTCAGTGTTTGATTTTTATTTTGGACAGTCTTAAATTCAATATTTAAATTGGAATACTTAGATTGAATACTGATATTTTGTTTCTGTAATTTTTCGTTTTCTGATTCTAATGATTTCTTTTGAGAATTCAAAATCCTTTTTTCATTTTCAAGTTCTTGTTTTTCTTTTTGGCAATCTTCGCGTTGTTTCTGTATATTTTCGATTTCCGTTCTTAACGACTCTATTATATTTGATAAACATTTATTCTCATGAGTTGAAGCGTTCAGGTCTGATTGAAGCGTTTGAATCTCGGATTCTCGATTTTGTTTCTGTAATTTTTCGTTCTCTGATTCTAATGATTTCTTTTGAGAATTCAAAATCCTTTTTTCTTTTTCCAGTTCTTGCTTCTCTTTTTGAACGAGCTTTATTCTGTTATCTAAATCTGAATATCTTGAATGGATAGTTTCGAGTTGACTTTGCAGTTTTTCATTCTTTGTTTCCAACGACGGAATTTGAGAACTCAATTTCTGAACCGTTCTTTCCAATTCACGATACTCTGTTTGAATACGCTTATATTGAATTTCCAATTCTGAATAGTTGCTTTGTGAATCCTCTCGCTGTTTTTGAAAATCCTTATTCTGATTTTCTAAAGACGCACAATTAGATCGTAAATTCTGATACTTACTTTCAAGTTCTTGTTTTTCTTTTTGGCAATCCTCGCGTTGTTTTTGTATATTTTCGATTTCCGCTCTTAACGACTCTATTATATTTGATAAACATTTATTCTCATGAGTTGAAGCGTTCAGGTCTGATTGAAGCGTTTGAATCTCGGATTCTCGATTATGATACTTCTCAAACAGCTGTTTATAATCAAGTTCAAGATTTTCCGCCTTTCGTTTGACGTGTTCCGCAGCTTCAATTTGTTCTTTCAGATTAGCAGACTGTTCATTCAGTTGAGCAAGTTTTTCCTGATATTCTTTCTCTTGATCTAAATATTTTTTTTTCTGTTGCCGCGCAATTTGTAGTTTTTCATTAACTGTTTTAATAGTTGTTTCGTTTATCCCTTTTAATCTCAGTTTTTCTTGTTCAAACAACTGTTTTTCATTCTCAAAAGTCTGAATTGCTTTATTAAACAAAAATTCTTTTTCAGTCAATTCGTCTTTACGATGATTCAAAGATTGTTTATCAAAAACAAGGATAGAACTCCATACGAAACTAGTGTAGTGTCTGATCCTGTTTGTAACTTTTGAGCGTTTGATTGGCACGTTCGACTTTTCGAAGGATTTGGTCGGCTTTAGCCGTCCATTTAAAACCCTTCGGATCGGCATTGTGTTCATTGATGT
>JAZQDP010000162.1:0-22219 GCA_045546875.1 Thermoguttaceae bacterium
AACCTCTACACAGCCGGAGCGCCCGACCCAGACTTGCTCATTCGCACAGCAAACGAAAAGCGCATCAGCAACTACCTTCTTTGGCAAATCAGCTATGCTGAAATCTGGGTTACGCCCGTCCTCTGGCCGGACTTCGACAAATCCACGTTCCAGCAGGCTATCGACGACTTCAACCGCCGCTCCCGCAAGTACGGCGGATTGAAGTAATTCGGAATTCGGAATTAGGAATGAGCAATTGACTCAAAGAACGCAAAGGTTTTAAAACTTCGCGAACTAGAGCGTAAGATTTCTTCGGCGGGCTAAACGCCCGCGAACCGGACTCAACCGTGTACGAGCGAGGGACAAAGCGTAACTAAGTTCCCGTTGGTCGTTCCGTTACCGCCTTCCATTTCTTTGCAAACCAGAGCGTGATTTTTTTCCGGGATCTGAAGCGCCCCGGCTCGTCAAAATCCATGAATGGAATGACCAGCGAGCCGGAAGGGTCCGTCTTATTTCGTAATCATCGCCAGGTCGGTTTGAACGTCTGTAATGCCCATGACGTTGAAGTTCTCAACGAGAACTTTAGCAACGCCGGGAGAAAGGAACGCGGGAAGCGTCGGACCGAGTCGAACGTTCTTAAATCCCAGCGACAGCAGAGCTAAAAGAACGGCGACGGCTTTCTGCTCGTACCAGCCGATGTCAAAGTACAGCGGCAAATCGTTGACGTCTGCCAGATCGAAAACTTCTTTGAGTTTCAACGCGATAACCGCCCAGGAATAGCTGTCGTTGCACTGCCCGGCATCCAGAACGCGAGGAATTCCGCCAATATCGCCCAAATCGAGTTTGTTGTATCGGTATTTAGCGCAGCCTGCGGTAAGAATCACTGTATCTTTGGGCAGATTCTGAGCGATTTCCGTAAAGTATTTTCTGGAAGCGTGCCGTCCGTCACAGCCTGCCATGACGACAAACCGTTTAATCGCTCCGGACTTAATCGCCTCAACAATTTTGTCAGCCAAAGCCAAAACCTGATCGTGAGCAAATCCGCCGATTATTTCCCCCTGTTCAATCGGAGTCGGCGGCGGACAGGTTTTCGCCAGCGCGATTATTTCTGAAAAGTCTTTGGGCTGATCGTTTACGCGGTCGGGAATGTGTTTTACTCCCTGCCAGCCCGCCATGCCGGTTGTAAAGATTCTGTCTTTGTATGAGTCCTTAACCGGAACGATGCAGTTTGTCGTCATGAGAATCGGACCGTTGAACGATTCAAATTCCACATTTTGTTTATGCCAGGCGTTGCCGTAGTTGCCAAACAAATGCGGATACTTTTTCAGTTCCGGATAATAATGCGCCGCCAGCATTTCAGAATGCGTGTAGACGTCAACGCCGGCGTCTGCGGTTTGATCCAGCAGTTCTTTGATGTCGCGCAGGTCGTGCCCGGAAACGAGAATTCCCGGTCGCGTTCCAACTCCGATGTTGACTTTGGTTATCTCGGGTTTTCCGTACGCGCCGGTATTGGCTTCGTCCAGCAAAGCCATGGCGGAAACCGCCGTCTGACCGCATTCCAGAGTTAAAACAATCAATTCGTCAACCGTTCGCTCGCGCGAAATATGAGCCAAAGCTCTGATAATAAACTGATAAATCTTTTCGTCCGTCTTGCCCAGCATGGCGGCGTGATCAACGTAGGCGGCAATGCCTTTCAAACCGTAGGTAATCAACTCTCGCAAAGAACGAACGTCTTCGTTTTCGCAGGACATAACGCCCAAAGGAATGTTAGACAGCTCGGCAATCGAACCGCCTAAAGTTTGAAGAATCTGCAAGCCCCTGGCGATTTGAGCGTTAAGACGCTCTTCGTCAAAATTGGCGTTGGTAATCGTCATAAACAAGGACTGAACGACGAAAAGACCCAATTCATCATCGGAAATAACGTCTTTATCGACAAGCTGACGTTTAACCGAAATCGCCTTGACAACCTGAATTAACTTGTCTTGAATCGCCGCGGTTTGCGCAGTTTTTCCGCATGCGCCCTGCTTGTCGCAACCCGTGTTTCGACAAGTTTCCTGGCACTGGAAACAAAACATTTCCATAATCTGACTCCAATAATACGTGTACAAAATACCTTATATCAATTACACTACAATTGTATCAAATTATACGAAATAAAGAAGGGGGACGGATAATTGTCAAGAATTTTATACGAGAATCCCAAATCGACGAAGAGAGAAATCTCCTCTGGATGGCGCCCACCCTCGGGCGCCTTCTTGACTCTCTGGGAGGCGGATATTATCCGCCAGGAAAAAGAACATATGAAATCCGCCAAGTTTCTAAGCCGCAAAGAACGAAAAGTTCGCAAAGGTTTTAAAACTTCGCGAACTAAAGCTGATTTCTTCGGCGGGCGAAACGCCCGCGAATCGGGGTCAACCGTGTGCGTGAACGATTCAAAGCGTAACTTCATTCGCTACGCGAACTCCGTTACCGCCTTTCATTTCTTTGCAAACCAGAGCGTGAGTTTTTTCCGGGGGCTTACGCGCCCCGGCTCGCCGCTAGAAACGGAAGTCACGTTCGCCGTTGTGAATCTTTTCCAGGCGTTCCGTACAGATGCGCTGAGTGTTCTCGGACGGAATGTACTTGAGTTCTTCCTGAATGACCTTTTCTCCCGCCGCTTTTGTATCGGGCGAGGCGTAGTCTTCCAAATACTCTTTGAGCGTCATCAGGGCGTTGGGCTGGCAGCAGTTGCCGATTTTCGCCGATTTGACGAGTTTCATAAATCGGTCGCCGGTGCGTCCTTCTCTGTAACATGGCGTGCAGAAGCTGGGGATGTATCCCAATTTGAGGAGCCAGTTAATAACTTGGTCGAGCGTGCGGCGATCTTCGACGTCGAACTGGGCGGAGTTGTCTTCTTCCGGTTCTTCTTCAACGTAACCGCCGACGGACGTGCGGGAGCCGCCGCTGATCTGGGAGATGCCCACTTCCAAAACCCGGGCGCGAACGTCTGCTGATTCTCGAGTGGAAACGATCATGCCGGTGTACGGAACAGCAATGCGGAATACCGCCACGATTTTGACAAAAATGTCGTCAGGAATCGCGTTGGAAAAGTTGAGCGGGTCGATGTCGTCCGCCGGACGGATTCGCGGGACGCTAATCGTGTGCGGTCCGACGCCGTGCACCGCTTCCAAATGCTCTGCGTGCATGAGCATGCCAACGAAATCGTAACGATACAGGTTCAAGCCAAACAGAACGCCGCAGCCGACGTCGTCAATGCCGCCTTCCATGGCTCTGTCCATCGCCTCGGTATGCCAAGCGTAGTCGTGTTTCGGTCCGGTGGGGTGAAGGGTTTCGTACGCTTCTTTGTTGTACGTTTCCTGGAACAAGATGTACGTGCCAATTCCCGCTTCCTTGAGCTTGCGATAGTTCTCGACCGTGGTCGCGGCAATGTTGACGTTGACGCGTCGAATCGCCCCGTTTTTGTGTTTGATCGAGTAAATCGTTTTGATGGATTCGAGAATGTACTCAATCGGGTTCATGGTCGGATGTTCGCCCGTCTCGAGAGCCAAACGCTTGTGTCCCATGTCCTGCAGAGCAATGACTTCCGCCCGAATCTCGTCCTGCGTGAGCTTCTTGCGGCGAATATGCTTGTTCTTGGCGTGATACGGGCAGTAGGTACAGCCGTTGACGCAGTAGTTGGACAGGTACAGCGGTGCGAACATGACAATTCGGCGTCCGTAGAACTTCTCCTTGATTTCCTTTGCCAGAGCAAACATTTTCTCGTTCAAGTCCGGCAGTTCGCAGTCCAGCAAAAGCAAAGCCTCTCGGTGTGACAGTCCTTTACAGTCTCGAGCGCGTTCGATTAACGCCTCGATCATTTCACGATTGTTCTTGTTCTCTTCCGCAAATTTAAGCGTTGCTTTGATTTCGTCGTCGTTGATAAAATCAACGGCATGAGGGGATTTGGGATCATACATGATGGTAAGTGGATTAGTTTGAAATATTAGGTGTTTTGAGTTAGGAGTTAGGAGTTAGGAGTGAGGAGTTAAAAAACTACTCCCTATTCCCTATTCCTTGCCGGGTCTGTACCGTCTTGACGGTTACTCCGTCAAGCATACCGAGTTTTCCTGACAGGGAGCTGATTTCGTTTTGCGGGGCGTCCACGACAACGCTGATAATGCTCAGCTGTTCCGGTCGATAAGGGACGCCCATGCGCCCGATTATATACGAGGCGTAGTCGTGCAAAATCCGATTGACGTCTGGGGCGCGATTGAGGTCTTCAACGATAATTCCGATTAACGCAATGCGGTTATCCATAATGAAAACATTGGGGGGATATAGGCGCGAGGAATAATTAAACGTCCTGAAAAGTGACTGCGTACGGATAGAATCCGTATAATCTCAACGCAGTTGAACCATCTGGCTAAACAGACGCCATACGGAGGAACTGAAATTAGATTTGCTATCTCGCCTTTTCCGTTCGGACGACGCAGAAAACGTCAGACCGGACAGGTCAGGAACGTACAACAATTAGTTAGGTCAGCTTTACATCAGGGAATTCTGTCCTCCCTTTAGTTGAGCTGATATTAGTTTACTCCAAAAGAAAAATTTGTCAAGGCGTTTGACGTTAATAATTTTATGCCTATTGACAAGGACTGACAATAATATAAAATACAAATACTTTACCCAACAAGTTGGAATCCAAGATCAACTGAGAGTCGGACGCGTAACGTGGAATTCACTCCGGCTTCTCGAAATTCACAACATCCCACCATATTTTTATGTACATACGTTGCAAATCCTGCGGTCAACTTTTATTCGTTCCTGATAACGGGAGCGAAACAATCGTTTCCTGTCCGGCTTGCCAGAATACTTTTTCTTATACGCCCCAGCAGTTAAAGGAGCTGGAAGAACTTAACAAAAACGGCGGTGAAGAAAAGGATGAAGATATTGACGATTCTGATATCACAGCGCGAGAAAAGTCTGACGACCATGTCCATCAAGAGAAAGCAGAAAGTTCAGACGAACTCGATAACAACGATAATCCTCAAAAAATCTATCATCTCTATCCTCCTTACGCAACGCGACAATCGTTCCACCAGCCCAGATTTTTTGGGTTTTATACCAATTCGTTAGCAGCATGGACATCGTTTATAATGGCATACCAATTAGTCGCTCAACATTTTTTCGTAGCGACGCTATACGCTATAATTTTGTCTTTGCCCAGCTTAATCGCTTCTGTTGCACAAAACGAATTGGCGCCGGAGCTTGTTGAACTCCAGAAGACGCTTGCGCAAAAAGAGACTTTTGAAGAGGTCATGAAAGTCTACACGGACGCCAGTCAAAATATATCGCCATTGACGGTAACAAAAGTAATAGGGATTAGCATTGTCAATTCGCTAATAACCCTTTTCATTTTAGCGGGAGGAATCCGTCTGTTTAACGCCTTCGGACGCGGTCAAAAAGCTTCGTTCGGACTGATCTTTTCGGGATTTGACTCTCCCAAAAGACTCATTTCATATTTTCTGCTGGTTGGCTTGTTGTTTGTATGCGCCAACATTGCCGGATCCTTTTTAGTTCTCGCTCTTACTCTAACCGGGTTGACTGCTCTAGGAATTTTTCTGTATCTTGGGGTGATTTGCATGGGAGCAATTTACCTGTTCTTTGCTCTGCCGTTTATTGCTGATTCAAATGTAAAATTGAGAGCGGCTGTTTACATTTCCTTTGACATCGCACGATGCAACATCTCAGCAATATTCTCTGTTTTAATGCTGTTAATTTTATCTTTTTTATGTACCAGCATTATTGTTTCGGATTTATTTGGCGGAGTTCTGAGTAAACCAATGATCGGATTCATCATTAAAGTCCTTTTTACACCTCTTTTAACGAGCGTTTTGAGCATTTCATACCTTCAAGCTACATCACAGCTTCCCCAAAAAGAAAAATAGACTTCTAACGCCTAACATTTATTTTATCAATTTCAATCTAAAATTTAAATGTGAGGCGGTTTGCATTAACATATCTGCAAATTAATCTGTCGCATATAAGTTTATTGTTTTTTTGTCAAACACACTTGAAATCTATAAAAATGGTGTATAATATATGTATGAACTTAAGTCTTCTGGCAAATATTACTTCATTTTTTTCTTGCTTAAATACATTATGAACAGATTATTAGTTTTAACATTTATTGTTGTTTCGGCAATGGCAACTTCGTTGGGGTATGCCAATACGTACATTTTGAACGATGATAACACCACCGTTACGGATCCTCAAATTGCCGATGACGGCGAGACCGCCGCTATTGTCAGTTCGGGAACGGCAAGAACCTACGTTCAGGGAACGATGACGATTCTGGGCGATTCCACGATTAACAATTCCAACCGTCTGGAGATGCCTGCCGCGATTACGGCGGACGCCCCGTACACGATTACCAAAGTCGGCGCTGGTCAGCTTCTGTTCATGAACGATTCCTCAGCCGTGGGGAAAATCGTCATTACAGCCGGTCAGGTAGTCGCTCAAAATAACGTCAACTCGCTCAATGCGATTAACGGCGTTGACCTCAACGCTGGATCGCTGCAAATCTGGAATATGCAAAACGTGCCGGGAACGATTTACGCCAATGGAGGTACGCTTCAGTCTGACGGTGGAAACAACTCTTTTACAGGGAATATCGTCCAGACAAAAGATTTAACAGTCGACGTGAATGGTTCCTATTCCTTTGATACAACAGGAACTATTTCCGGCGAGGGCAACAATGTATACAGAATCAATAAAACCGGAGCGGGAACATGGAACATTCAAGGTCCCGTTAATTGCGGCTATTTTGACATGGCGGGCGGAACGGTAAACGTCAAAACTGGCGGCAATTTGTCTGGAACGCAGCTGGTTCTACGACAGACTAACGCAACGGATACGTTCACGTTTACTGTTGACGGCGGAACAGCGACGTTTACCGGCGACGACCATCGTCTTGGGCACTGGCCAAATCACATAGGCGTTGTCAATGTCAATTCTGGAACGTTAAGCGTCGCTAACACAATGTCTGTCGGCTGGGACGGAACTGGTAAACTGTACCAAACCGGCGGAACGACGACGTTTTCAACGTTAGACCTCTATAAAACCGGTTCTCTCATGGAATTCAGCGGCGGCGAAACCAACATTACCACTTTGAATATTGGCGTTCGCAGAAGCGGCTCTCAAGGCGCTGCAGGAAAGGTTACGTTCAAAGGCAACAACGTTGCCAATATCAGTTATCTGTACGCGTATCATACCGGAACGCTCGAAATTCAAGACAACGCCAATGTAACAGTAGCCAACGAAGCCTACTTTGTTCAGGCAAGCAAAAACAATGCAACGTTTACCGCCAATCAGACCGGCGGGACTTTTACCGTAAACAAATCGCTCGCCTTGGGTCATTATCCGGACGCAACTGTTACATACAACATGTCTGGCGGGACGCTCAACGTTCCCAATTATGAGTCCGAGGGACAGACCGGTTTCTGGCTTGCCGTTGACGGAAACGGAACGCTCAACCAGTCGGGGGGGACGATCAACACAGGACGTCTCAACCTCAACGCTCGCGACAACCGACAGCTTGGAACGTATGTCATGACGGGTGGAACGCTCAACGTCGGAACCGGCGGAATTATGGCAACGCAATCCGGCGCTGGTCGATACGTGATTCAACTGCAAAAGGGAACCGTCACCGCCGGGGCGGAATCGCTTACCGCGAATAAAGGCAATTGGACTTCTCCGCTCAATATGCAGCTGACGGGAACCGTTACAACGAACGAAAGCGAAACGACCGATAATCGCGTTACGTTCAAACCGGAATCCGGGTATTCCATCACCCTTACCGGCATTCTTTCCGGCGACGGCGGTTTGATTAAAGACGGCGCGGGAACGCTGATTCTCAATCCATCGGCAAGCAATAATACGTATACTGGCGAAACCACAGTTAAAGCGGGTACGCTAAAGCTGAGCAGAACCGGATCGACGGGTTCGCTCGCCCCTGGAAGTAAAATTATTGTCGAAGGCTCAACCGCTGTTCTGGCTGGAACGGGCGACATTCTCGGTTACAAGGCAGGCGCTATCGGCGCGATTTACCTGAAAAATGGCGGTACGTTCAAGAACGATACCGATGGACAGCACGTTACGGTCAACAATCCGATTTATATGAACAACGGCGTCATTACAGGTACCGGCTCCGGTTCTGACAACGGCAACTTCTTCTTTGACAACGCATTCCACGTAACAGGCGGAATAGACAACGCGATTACCGCCAACGCCTTTACGCTTCGCGATCTGGTTGACACTCACTTTGTCGATGGAGATTCGGCAGGGCTGTTTGACGTTGCCGAAGGAGCCAAACTGACGGTGTCCTCAGAAATTACTGCCGGTTCTACCGCGTCTTTAACCAAGACCGGTAAAGGCGAGCTGGTTTTGACCGGACAAAGCAAGAGCGCAAAAGAAACGTTCGTCAACGACGGTACGCTGACGCTGCAATATGCCAGCGCCGGAGAGGGAACGCTGCGCGCCGGTTCGACTGTAACCGTCGACGGCGCAACTGCTGTTCTGGCTGGTCACGGCGACATTCTCGGCTATACAGCTGGCGCGTTGGGAAAGATGAATCTTCTCAATGGCGGAACGTTCAAAAACGACGCAACCGACGCTCACATTACCGTCAACAACGCCGTTTACATGAATAACGGCGTTATTACCGCTGAAGGAAACGGAAACAATAACGTCGGCAATTTTTACTTTGACAATACAATTCATGTAACAGGCGGAATCAACAACGTTATCAACGCGCCCCGTTTTACGATTCGCAGCCTTAACGGCACTTCTTTTGCGCCGGGCGATTCCGCTGGCAAATTTGACGTCGCCGAGGGAGCGAAACTGACGATTTCGTCCAATATTCTCGACAATTCCAATACGCCTTTGATCAAAGCGGGCGACGGCGAGCTGGTTCTGACCAACAACAACACGTTCAATAAAAACCTGGTTGTCAACGGCGGCGTTTTGGATTTGACAGAAGGTAAACTATACGCAGGCGCATACGTCAACAACGCTCACGTTTACGTCAACGACGGCGGAACGCTCAAAGTCAACAACTTTGGCTATTCAGAAGGCGGACGCGCGAGTTTGGGCGGTTTGACGTACAAACATAACAATTCAACCAACGTCCATTTGAACGGCGGCGTCATTGAAATTCAGGAAACCTTTGCCGACCCGATAGGACGCAACATCGAATTGCAGGAAAACGGCGGGACGTTCGACATTGCCGAAAACGTCAACGTCGTTCTTTCGTCCAATATTCACGGAGCGGGCGCTCTTCATAAAGATGGCGCTGGTACGCTCGAACTGACTTACGCCAACGAATACACAGGCGGAACGACGGTTGACGCTGGCAACGTTCTCGTCTCCGGCGCCGGAACGCTTGGAACAGGCGCTATCAGCGTTGCTCAAGCCACTGAACTTGAATTCAACGTTGACGAAAACGCCATCAAGCAAACAGGCGCGATTTCCGGTTTGGGAACCGTTGTCAAAACCGGAAGCGGAACGCTGCGTATCAACAACGAGGGCAGCGATCCAAGTCTTGAATACGGAAACATTCTCGCTCAAGACGGTCGCGTAGACGTCAAAGGTTTGTACGCTGGCGCTATTGAGGTTTCCGCCCCGGCAGTCTTCTCGCCCGGCAATTCCGTTGGCACGCTGACGACTGACGAATTCATTCTCAACGCCGCGGCTACGCTGTTGATGGAACAGGATTCCACCGGCATGGACAAACTCGTCGCCAGTACGTTTAATATTGACGACGACGCGATTATCGAATACGTCTTTACGTCCATTCAGCCTGGCGCGACGTACGAAATCTTTAACGATCCAGAAGGACTGGAAGGGAAGTACGCCGACGTTGGTTACTGGAGTTCGTACCTGACTCCTGGAGACGATTATTACTGGAATTTCTCAACTGACGGCTATTCCATTTTCGCATCCGTAGACGCCAACGCCGTTCCGGAACCGTCAACCTGGGCTTTGCTGATTCTCGGCGCTGCCGGTCTGCTGTACTGTCGAAAACGAAAGTAATTAAAAGATCAGACAAACCGGGGGCGGCAAGGCGCCGCTCCCGGTGGCGCTTGCAGCAGAAGCATTCAAATCGCTGCGGCGACGCGCCGATCCGGAGACTTCTCGGCTCTCCAAAATTACCTATCTTATCAAAATCTCAATTTCTTGCTAAATTTTTTCTTAATTTGATTGCATATCTAAAAATTTAGTGTATAATATTCTAATAAGTGTAATTATACGCTCACATTTTACGACCGGACGTTTCGGCGAGTATCTGTATACATAACCGTTATCCATTTTTTCGTATCAAGTAGAAATATGGTTAGTCATTCCAGCAAGTTCATTCCGTCTTCAACGAGTATTTTTACGCTCAGAGTTTTTTCTCTCTTTGCGGCTGTCGTAGCGCTGTTGGCGATTACGTCGTCTTCCGTTCAGGCGGACGTCGTTTCGTACTTTAATTTCGATTCAGGAAACTACGTCAATTCCCAGCTGACGCCAACTGTATCGGGCGCTCCCACAACGGTTCAGTCTGGCAAGTACGGTCAGAGCATGGACTTCGCCGTGGGCGACAAATGGACGTTTACCGGCGCTCAGCTTGTCGATTTCCTGTCTTCGCTGAATAAAACCTGTACGATTTCTTTTTGGGCGAAGGTCAAAAGCGATACAACGTCAACAGGTTCTCTTCATAACGCCTTTTGGCTCAGCAACGACGCAACGTTTAATTCCGGCAGTTCCAACAACCGCAACATGTTTACTCACTTTGCGTACAACAGCGGAAAGGCCGTTTATTTCGATTCCGGCAACAGCGGTTACGACCGTATCAATAAGACAACTACGCCTGGAACCGATTACCCTGAAGGCGAATGGGTTCACTGGACGTACGTCAAAGACGCAAACGCTGGCACAATGCGCGTTTATCGAAACGGCGTAGAGTGGATGTCTGGAGGCAGTAAAAGCAGAAGCATCGCCGGCATCGTTGGAATGACAATCGCAAATGATCTGTCTATTGAAATGGACGATTTCGTCGTTGACAATAAAGCGTTGTCTTCCGGGGAAATTCTGAATCTGGCAACGTCTCAATCGGCGCTGGTTTCAGACGTCATGAACCGCTCGCTGAACAACGCCAGCATGGAAATCAGCCCCGGCGGAATTGGAGAAGTCGGAACAATGCGATTCATTCAGCAGCAAAACATCGCCTACGGTCGCGGCGCATACGCTTCACAGATTAATACGTATGACGTGGGATCGGCAGATCGCGCTGTTGACGGCAACACCAACACAACCTGGGGCGGAAAAAGCATGATTCACACCAACGGAGGCGCGGTCGGCGACTGGTGGCAGATTCAGTTTGCTGATACAGACGTTCCCGTCGATAAAGTTACGATTTGGAACCGAACGGAAAACGGGTGTACTGACCGTTTGGGCAAATTTACGATGAATTTTTACACGGAAAATCCAACGACCAATCCTGACGCAACGCCGGTTTATACGTACTACTATTCCGGGACGTTCCCCGGCAACGGGACAATTGACCTGCCGGAGACGTTCAACGCCAGCTGGGTTCGCATTACCAACGGCGTAAATAAACCTTTGAACATATCCGAAGTTCAGATATACTCTCCAACAGACAACGGCGGTTTTTCCGCCGCCAGTAGTAACGGCGCGATAATCGACGGCAAACAGTATCAGTCGTACAACATGTCTTTGTCCGGCAATTCCGTTTTGACGATGGACGTAAACGGTTCTGAAATGGACAGTCTTTCCGTTTCCGGCGCTTTGACCATGGGCGGAACGCTGAAGCTTAATATTATAGACGCCAGCGCGATTACAGCCGCCGACATTCCCAATCTTCTCAAAGCAAACTCGTATTCCGGCAAATTCGACAGCATTGTCATCACAGGCGACGATGCAGCGGCGTTTGACCGCAATAATTTCATAATTCGCAGCGTTGCGAATCAAAACATCAGCGTTGAACAGATGGTTCACTGGTTAGCCAGTCCGGAAGACAATAATGCGGCTAACGTCAATAACTGGTCGTCCGACCCGGCAAATCAAAACGTTGCCGTTGGTCTGTATTCAAACATCGAACCAAATTTGTCGCAAAATACAGCCATGCAATTGGGCTATGCTCATCTGGGATACAATCAGGATGCCGGCGATTCTTCCTGGACGTTAACTAACGGCGCCAGTCTTTCTGTAACAGGCATGTCTTTAGGCGAGAACTCCAATGCGGTTGTTACAGTAGAATCCGGCGCAACGCTTACGGATTCCGGAGATCTGCTTATTGGATACAATTCAGGCTCTAACGGTACGCTTAACGTCAATGGCGGAACTGTAACCGTTGCTAATCCTTCCTATATTGGCAACTACGGAACAGCAGAGGTAAACGTTTCCGACGGAAAACTGATTTTCAATAACCAGGTTCGCATTGCCAACTTTGGTCAGCCCTCAGAATTAAATGTTTCCGGAACAGGAGAAGTGGAATTCCAAAACCGTTTGTACATCGGTCAGCGCGAACATCAAAAAGGCGTTGTAACGCTTTCTGAAAACGCCAAAATGACGGTGGACAACTTCTTGTTCGTCGGCGGCGGAGCCAGTAAAAACAACACGTCCGGCGGCAATTTGGCTGGTTCTGACGGTTCAGGCATTTTAACGCTCAAAGGCAATTCAACCCTCACAGTCAACGGAAACGCTTCAGACGGCGGTTTCTTCCTGGGCGCTTGCGCCAACAATTCAACCGTTTATAAAAGCATTCTCAACGTGTCCGACAACGCAACGATGACTGTTACCGGGCAGAGTTTTTATGTCGCCAACGGTTATTCAACAACTACAAGTAAAGCTCAGGCGGAAATTAATCTCACAGGCGGTACGATTAACGCTAATACCGTTTCAATGCTCGTAGCTGACAGTACTGGTTCCGTTGCAGACATTAACGTTTCCGGCGGCGCATTCAATATCAATGCGGATTTATGGCTGGGCGTTCGAGGAACGGCAACCATCACGCTTTCCGGCGGAGAGATAAACGCCAGCAAGGTTGTTTATTTGGGCGAAGGGCACAGCAACAGCTCGACAGGAAAAGTGGTTCAAACCGGCGGAACGTTTAACGCGACTTCCACCCGAGGTCTTGTTTTTGGAACGGATGGCGGAACTGCCAATTACGGTACAGGCTCGTATACTATTTCCGGCGGGACGCTCAACGCGACAACGCTGGCATACGGAAGCAAGGCGCCCAAAAGCGCTCAATTCACTCTTTCCGGAACGGGCGTCGCCAATATTAGCGGACTTGTTGCCGTTCCAACGACCGTTTCCGGCGGAACGCTCAACGCTAATGGAATCGCTCTTCCTGCCAGCGGCGCTCTTGCAATTTCCGGTGGTACTGTCAACCTGGGAGAAGGCGGAATTTCAGCGGCGGGAGAGTATACGTTCACTCTTTCCGGCGGTACGATTTCAACCAAAGACGCCAGCTGGACAACCGCTCTAAACGCAGCGACTTCAAACACGATAACGTTTACGCCTCAAGCCGATCAAACAATTACGTGGACTGGCGCGTTGTCTGGAAGCGGAGCTATTACCAAAAAAGGCGCTGGAACGCTGACTCTTTCCGGAAATAATTCGTATACCGGCAACACGACGATTAATGCAGGAACGCTCAATATTACCGGCGGAACGGTTACGACCAATAAACTTCTGCCCGGAGTTAACGCCGGCGAAACAGGCATCGTCAACATTTCCGGCGGCGTTGTTACTGTTAATGCGGAATCCGAAATCGGCAACAACGGTTCCGGTAAAATTACGGTTTCTGGTAACGGCAAACTGACGTTTAACGGTACGGCGCGCATTGCCAACATGGGCAAAGCCCAATCCTACATCAATATTCAAGATAATGGCGAAGTTACCGTCGCCAACCTGTTTGTCGGTCAGCGAGGATCAAATTTGGGAAGCATGACGCTTACCGACAATGCGAAATTGAGAGTTACGAATAATATTAATATCGGAACGTATAGCGGTTCTAAAGGTTCCGGGAATATGACGCTTAAAGACAAAGCATCCGTTCTCATTTCACCTCTAACTGGAACGAACAACAGCAGATGCTATCTGGGTTATAATTCAGGAACCAGTACGCTTGACATTTCTGGCAATGCCGCGTTTAAGGTTGAAAATGTACTGGATTTTTTAATCGGCGAGTCAGGAACAGGCGTAATTAATCAGACTGGTGGCACGATTACATTAAATCCAACTGGAATAGTATATCTTGCCGACTCTAAAACCGGCAAAGCAAATATTAATATCTCCGGCGGCAAATTCAATATTGATAAAACGTTGATTGCTGGAACCCGAGGTACGGCTACGATTAATCTGTCGGCAAACGGCGAAATCAACGCTGGTGGAAAAGTAGTTCTTGCTCCCGGCTATGAAACCACTTCTAACACAACCGTCAATCAGACTGGCGGCACGTTCAACGCCGATGCAGGAATCGTTTACGGGAACTATTTCGCCAACCGCGGTACAGGCGTTTATAACCTTTCCGGCGGAACGCTCAACACTACGTCCATGACATACGGGTCGCAAACACCCGCCAGCGCCCAATTTAATCTCTCTGAAGAAGGCGTTGCAAATATCAGCGAACTTCTCGCCGTTCCAACAAGCGTTTCCGGCGGAACGCTCAACGTCAATGCGATTTCTATACCATCTGGTAAAGCTCTGACTATTTCCGGCGGTACTGTCAATGTGGGAGAGGGCGGAATTGCCGCTTCAGGAGCGTACACGTTCGCTCTTTCCGGCGGAACGTTGGCAACCAATGACGCAAGCTGGTCAAGCGCTCTTAACGCGACCATTGCCAATAACGCGACTGTAACGTTTTCTCCTGAAGCTGATCAGACAATTATGTGGGCAGGAGGACTATCAGGAAACGGAACCGTTCGCAAAGAGGGGGAAGGAAAGATGTTAATCAACGCCGCTCAGGGCGCTGTTGACGTACAAAGCCTGATCGTTTCTTCCGGACGTCTGGATATGAAAACGTATTTAACAGGAAATCTGGAAGTTGGCGAAATACTCGACGGCGGCGCTGCGATTGCGACGTTCTCGCCCGGCAACTCGGTTGGAACGCTGATTATCGACGGCGCGTTTAAGATTAACGGCGGGTCAACGCTTTTAATCGAACAGGACGCAACTGGCATGGACAAACTCGTCGCCAATTCGTTTGACATCGCTCCTGATTCGATTTTGGAACTGACCGTTGGCTCTGTCGCGCCCGGCGCTACGTACGCTATCATTCAAGATGCCGACAGCGACATTGCCGGCGTCGATTTCTGGAACAGCATTTTGTCGCCGGAAAGTTCTTACTACTGGACTTTGTCGGTAGACGGCAACACGCTTTACGCTTCGCTTGACGCTAACGCAGTGCCGGAACCGTCGACGTGGGCGCTGCTGATTCTTGGCGCGGCTGGACTGATGTATTTTCGCAAACGAAAGTAAAACGACGGAGCGCCGGGAACGTTAGTTCCCGAGTGCAAAACTGAATATCATTACATTTTTATGACAATGCAGGAGTGCGACGCCGAAAAGATCGGTTCCTGATTGGATGTGGGTATCTTCGAAACAGGCTTTTCGGAGCTATAACTTTATCCCTTCGCCTGTGCGGCTTCGCACCTTGCCGTCGTTTTCTTTTTGCGGAGCGAACAATGTCCGCTCTCCGGATACGATTCCGGGTCGTTTTCGTTCGCCGACGGTAAATGCGTAATTCTGTTCGTTGCGTGAACTTCATTACCGTCTTTTTCTTGCGGCTAAATTTCGCCATCGGTGGAACGTCCACGAACCGGGCTGAACCATTTCCTTTTTTTGCAAGCAAAATTTGAATGTCCTCCCGGTGTAAAGATTTTACACCACAGCCTCTTGACTTTTCTTGTTTTTTCTTTTATAATTTGAACAATATAAAAACAAGTTACGTAAAGCGAATTGTGAGAGCGTTCACTTCGGAGACTTCGCCTTTTTCCGAGGCTTACGCCCCGCCATCATTATCTACCCCCATACACAACTATGACGTCAATTATTAACCGATCGTATTTGGCTATCATTTTATCATTCATTTTAATTGGAACCGTATCCGCACGAGGCGGAGGTGGGGCGTTTTTATGCCCAGACGTCAATGGCGCCGGCGCCGGCTGGGGAGTTGGATTTGTCGATATTAACCTTTCCCCTGAAAACGTTATCGGTCCGCTGACGGTTAATCAGGTTACAGTAACGTCCCCTGACAGACGGGTGTTTTATCCGGGCTTTGCTTTTAACGCTCCTGACCAGAAAGTCAAAGAGATATTAACTGAACGCCCAACGCTGCCTTCCTTTGTTCAGGGTATTGTCCGGAACGCAATGGATAACGCGCGCCCACGCTGTCGGGTTTTCTTCTTGTTCCTGGGAAATCAACCGTTAAGAGTTGACATCGGAACCAATCCGCCCATCGCGTTTAATCTTGTTCCGATGTCCGATTCCAACTCCTATTATACGGTTCTTAACCAGTGGTTTAGCCATTTCATGCCGGAAGACTCCTCCCGACCAACCCGTCTTTCTGCGCCCGCCCCCTCAATGATAAAAAGTTATTTGCGGTCAATGCTGGTTTACCGGTTAGGTCTCAATCCCGAGGCTTTGGGACAAAAAGAGTCCCCATGGAACGATGCGTCTCCGTTTAATTTTGTAACCGCTACGCCAGAATTGCGGGCGAAAATGCCTTACATCTCCTATTTTGAAGACGAGTCTCTCAACGCTGTTTCAATCGACAACGGAGCTTCAAAAGACAATAATCCTCCAGTTAACAACAATGCTCCAGGCGCCAACGACGCTGCTAATGCAGTAAAATCTGCGCTTTCTATCCTGGATAATCCAGAGGTTCAACCCAATAACGAACCACAATCTCCCAACGATTCGACAGCCGGTTTAGACGAGAGCCAGAAACCCCGTCTGAATCCAATTGCGCCATCTTTATTTTTACCTTCGCCTGACCGAGAGAATTTAGATCTCGACGCCGACGTTGAAGTTGAACAGATTTCCCTGCGCGTCCCAAAAGACTGTTTATACATTCGGTTTGGGGCGTTCAAGAATTTTATCTGGTTTCAGAATTTATCTCAAAACGTCGAAGGCAATCTGCTGAACCTGTTGGCAGCTCAAAGCGTTGACGCCAATATGGTCGAAAAGATTCAAACGACTCTTTCCAGCCGTCTGACGGAGATGTCAAAGGCGTTGGGGCAAACTGTCATTAAAGACGTCGCGCTGATCGGATCCGATTTGTTCTTTGACGACGGTCCGTCTATCGGATTGCTTTTCCATAGCAGCAACAATTTCCTTCTTTCCGCCGGGATCAATAACGAACGGGCAGCCGCGGTCAAAAAGAATCCGTCAGCCAAAGAAAAAACTGTTACTATTGCCGGCAAGAAAGTCAAATATTTATCTACGCCGGACGGAAAAATTCAATCCTACTACGTCGTTGACGGGATGTTTCATTTAATTACATCGTCCAAAACTTTGGTTGAACTGTTCCTCAAAACTTCAAAAAATAAAGAAGACTCTTTGGGAACCCAGCCGTATTTCCGATACGCCCGAACGCAGATGCCGTTATCCAATAAATACACGGTTTTTGCGTATGCCAGCGAAGATTTTCTCTATCGCCTTGTTTCCCCTCAGTACTGGACGGAAATATCTCGCCGACGCCGATCTGCGGCTGAGATTGAAATGACCATTCTGGCTCAGCAGGCAGCGGCTAACGAAGGCGTTGACTGCGCCACAATTGAAGATTTGGTTAAATACGGCTATCTTCCAAAATCGGCTATTATTCGCCCTGATGGAAGCCGACTTCAATTTGACGAAAACGGGGTTATCTACGATACTCTGCGCGGGTACAGCGGTTGTTTTCATCCCGCGGCAGATGTAAACGTTGAAGGGCTTTCTGATTACGAACTTGCCCGATACGAAGCAATGCGGCAAAGTTTTCAGGAAAACGTTGTACAGCTTAGCCCACTAATGGTTGGATTCACAGTCAAATCGACTGGGGAGGATCGCTCTCAATTGCATATTGACGCCCGAGTCGCCCCCTTTGCACGCGCGCATTTCGAAAAAGTCAAGGGCTATTTTGGTCCTCTGGATTCGGTTCGTTTTGCTCCCATTCCCGGCGACTGCATTCAGGCGCAGGCGATTCTTAACAACGCCCGTCTGCTCATTGGCGTCCGAAACGACATCCCGTATCAAGGGCGAACTGGTCGCATTGTCAGAGACGTTCTCACCGGAATTTTTGGCAACGATTTGGGACTCTACTTCGGCACAACAAACGAACACGGTTTTATCGGTTTATTGGGGACGTTTAACATCATTCCCGGCAGACCAACGGCTCAATATTCAATTCATTCCAAACCGGATATTGACATGAGATACCGAGATCAGTACATTCGTCTTTTCTCCTTCCAGCCGGAAATTCCTCCTCAGGTTGAACCGTATTTGAGATACGAAACTGCCGAATCTCCCCAACACGTCTGGATTTCGGTCAATAATCCAATGGGAGCTCCAGTCGGAAATCGTATAAACAACATGTTCTATGCGCTATCCGCCAGAACGTCTCTGAGAAACCTGATTACGCTCCAAACGATGGTTCAACAGCTTGGGGTTCCTTCCGAACAGGCAATGAACCTGTTTGAGACGTGTGCTAACTCTAAAATGGTTTCTCCTATTGGCGGGCAGTACGTTTACCAAACCTTATCGCCAACTCACGGATACTGGACAGACACCGCGTTGGGATACGCTAACATGCGTAATTTAGGTTGGTTTTCAGTTCAAGCGCCACAGGGATATTTAGCTCAACCGTGGACCTGGTTTATCGGGGGAGATTTTCAATTTAAAATTGAACCGCAAAACGTTCAGTTTTCCGCTACAATTGACATGGTTGATTTAGGAAAATAAAGGGAGTAGGGAGTAGGGAATAGGGAGTAGGATGTTAGTTAGGAGTTAGGTGTGAGGAGTTATTGAGGCGCTTTGCTTCAATTGCTAATTGCTAATTCCGAATTAAACTTCTCTGGCAATTAGCAGGAGATGTGTAATGCAGCAGTCAAATAGCGAAAAACAAGAGGGACAAATGGAACAACTCCGTTGCGCGGTTTTAATATCCGGAGCTGGCAGAACGTTGAAAAACCTTCTGGATTGTCAAGATAACGGGAGGTTGAAAAATGTTACTTTTCCGTTAATTATATCCAGCTCGCCCGCCGCGACCGGGTTGCAGTATGCGTCCCGCTGCGGCGCTGGAGCAGAGATTGTCGATCGAAAAGAATACGATTCAGACGAGTCCTTTTCAGACGCGATCTACAAATTGATCGACCTGCACAAATGCAATTTTATCATTTTGGCTGGATTTATGCGAAAGCTGACAATCCGACCAGATTTTGAAAATCGAGCCGTTAATATTCATCCCTCTTTAATCCCCAGCTTTTGCGGTCCTGGTTATTATGGAATGAAAGTTCATCAGGCGGCCATTGATTGCGGCGTAAAAGTCAGCGGTTGTACAGTTCATTTCGTTACAAATCAGGTTGACGATGGACCAATTATTCTGCAAAAAACCGTTCCCGTCTACGATAATGACGATTCCGCTGCGTTAGCTGCCCGCGTTTTGGAAATGGAATTTCAGGCTTTGCCTGAAGCGTTAGAATTAATAGCGGCTCGAAGCATTACCGTTGTAGGACGGAGGGTTATTGCGAACTCCCATAATTATACTGGCTCATCCGATAACTGCGTACCTAACGGTTTTGAACAGGACAGTCCGTTCACGGATTTGACGGATTAAACGGAGCGCGAAGCCGTGTTTTCTGTGTGGGACTTAATAGACCCTAAATAAACCTATTTTAGTTCACAGGTACGGACTTGCCGGAATAGCCATAGAATTCTATATCGAGAGCTGCGCTGATGAAAAACAAAACAGAATTGGAAGGATAGGCGAAAAGCAACGAAAGATATTTTAGAAAAAGTAGCTGAATAGAATTAACAGCGTTTTGTACGAAAGTTATGACTGCGATAACTCGACAGTATAATTCACTCTTTTGGTAAAAAAGTCATTTACCATGAAAAACCGCAATTACGTTATTTCATCAATCGTTATTTTATCAATAGCAGTAATTGTCCTGGCGCTTCTTCTGGTTACGGGTTTTGATGAGAATTTAGCGTTCCCATTAGTATGGATAATTATTTTTAGCGCTCCAATTCTGATTGCTGTTTCCAGCATTCCTCCTGTTGTAAATTATATACAAAACAATAAACGCGAAACCTGCTGGAATATTCAAAACGACAATCAGGGAACTGCAACTATTTTAAAAAGCATTCTGGCATTTACAATAATAATGACGTTTGGATTCCCCTGTTCCATACCATTATGCAATATGTTAGATTGCCCGGAACTCATAACGTATATTCTCATTTTAGTGGCGATCGCTTGTCTTTTGCAAATCCTGACAAATCTTTATATGTATATTAAAACCAGGTTGTTGTCATTTGCAATAGCGTTTATTACAAACGTCTTGGCTGTAATAATCTTTTTTGCCTCAGTCATTATATTTATTATTTGGGGCTTATATGCATTGTATCAAGCCCATTGACCGCGCTGGAACGAGAGGAGGAAAAGAATGGATAAAGTCTGCGCTCTGTGGAGGTTGACAAAGCAAACGAATTAGAACTTTGGCAAGCCACAGGGATAAACCCGGTGGGTTATAGAGAATAGAAATAAGTCTCACGCAGGAACAAATTATTCTTGCTCAATTTCCTTGAGAGCTTCGACAGCTCCTTTGTGTCCTTGTTGAGCCGCTTTTTGAAGCCATTTTTTAGCTTCCGCTTTGTCTTGAGCTACGCCAGCGCCATCATAATAGGAAATAGCGAGATTATACTGTGCTTCGGGTTCTCCCTGTTGAGCCGCTTTGAGAAACCAATTTACAGATTGAGTTTTGTCCTGTTCAACTCCGTCGCCGTCTCGATAACAAACGCCGAGATTGTATTGCGCCGAGGAATCCCCTTGTTCCGCCGCTTCACGGAACCATTTCGCCGCTTCTTTTTTGTCTTGCTCTACGCCGTCGCCCAATAAATAGCAAATGGCAAGATTGTATTGAGATTGGGCGTCTCCCTGTTTCGCCGCTTCACGAAACAATTTGGCAGCTTCTGCCTTGTTTTTCGCGACGCCGTCGCCGGTATAATAAATGTTTCCAAGATTAAACTGAGCTGCGGCATATCCTTGTTGAGCGGCTAAAAGATACCATTTTATTGCCTCATTTATATCTTTATCAACGCCCAGGTTATTGTAATAACAACGACCAAGGCAATACTGAGCCATTGAGTCTCCCTGTTGAGCGGCTTTAAGAAACCATTTAACCGCCTCGCTCATGTCTTTGGAAACGCCATCGCCATTAGCGTAACAAATGCCAAGATTGCATTGCGCCATTGCAAACCCTTTTTCCGCTGCCATGCGGAAGTAATTCGCGGATTCTTCTTTATTTGCATCGACGCCGTCGCCGTCTCGATAGCAAACGCCGAGTTCGTATTGCGCTATAACATGCCCTGATTTTGCCGCCTGTTTCCAGCTTTCGACTGCTTTTTGTAAATTAACTCGTTTCCCGTTAGCGCCAAAATAATAGTCGTGTCCTTGATTGTAAAGGGCTTCCGGATTAGGGCTACATGAAGCAAAAAACATACTAAAAAGGAGAACTGACATCGCAACGATTGATCTGAGTAAAGGCATAATAATTCAGGGTTAGTTGCACGCGAATTTAATAATATTCTAAATGTATTTTATAGAATTAAGCTCAATTAGCAATAGGGGGCAAGTAAAATATAATTCGGAGGATGCGCGCTCAAAATTGAGTTGCGAAAATGGATAAGAAAAATTTGAACGCCCCCATATCAGAAACCGACATCGTCGGGCGCTTATTCTGGGGCGCGGACATTGTCCGCAAAACGGCGGGTATTACCCGCCTCCCGAAATTGGCGCCTTTAAAACTTCGCGAACCTCCTCTGCGTCTCCGCATCTGTGCGTGAGATTTGTCGGAATGCGAGAGGGAAGCGAAAGCGAAACTCTCGCTTTTATTATTAATAGAATCGCTCAAACCGTCAAGCATAGCTTGATACAGAAAAACGAATCATCTTCTTGACGGCAAGCCGTCAAGTACTAAAGCGAGAGAGGACG
>JAZQDP010000163.1:0-3101 GCA_045546875.1 Thermoguttaceae bacterium
AGGGCAGTTACGTTCGCTGCATGCCCATGACGCACGCGTTTGCAATGTCCCGCTGCGATTCCGACGGGAAGAACATTTACGTCATTTCCGCCAACGGCGAGCCGGAATACATGCCCAACATGCTTCCCGACGGCAGAGTTATTTTCACCCGCTGGGAATACACCGATAAAGCCCTCTGGCGCGTTCAGTCCCTCTGGACGATGAACCCGGACGGGACGAACCCGCAGACGTTCTGGGGCAACCAGTCCGTTTGGCCGGACGTCCTGACCGAAGCCCGCGCTATTCCGGATTCTAAAAAGATTGTCTTCGTTGGCGTGGGACATCATAGATGGTTTAACGGTTCGGTTGGATACATCGACCCGACCAAAGGCATGAACTATCCAGACGGTCTGGAACGCATTACGCGAGAAGTCGGCTGGGCGGAAGTCGGCAACGGTCCGAAAGACCCCGCGCCAAGCTACGACTACCATTCCGCCGGCGCGTACTTTGCTTATAAGACCCCTTATCCGCTGTCTGAAGAGTACATGCTCGTTTCCGCTCGCGGCGGCAGCAATCTCAGCAGCGGTTCCGATCACGGCTGGTTCTTCAAGCTGTATTTCCAGGACGTCTACGGCAACAAGGAACTCATTTACGCCGCAGACAACTCCAACGCCTGGTACGCCATGCCGTTCAAGCCGCGACCCGTTCCGACGGAAATTCCGGACAAAGTCGATTGGCCCAAAATCGGATCTGGCGAAGAACCCAAGCCGGGATACCTGTATTCCAACAACGTCTTTGACAACGCCCCGGAAATCCTGAAGGAAAAAGGCAAAGCGATTCGCGTTATCCAGATGGATCCGAAAACCTATACGACGTGGCACAAAACCGTTCAACACGACGGCCCCGCCGTTTCTGTCTTCCAGGCGGAAGGCGTCAAGCGCATTTTGGGAACCGTTCCGATTGAACCGGACGGAAGCATTTACTTTGAACTCCCCGCCGGAAAATCCGTCTACTTTGAAATGCTGGACGAAAACGGAATGGCGATTCACGTCATGCGCTCTTTTGCCAACGTCATGCCGGGCGAAACCCGCGGCTGCTTTGGATGTCACGAATCCAACTTGAATACAAAAGGCAACACGCCCAGCAAAGGCATGAACATGGCGATGAAGAAAGGTCCGCAAAAACTCACGCCGCCCAGCTGGGGATCGGAAGAGTCCATTTCCTACATGCGATTCGTTCAGCCGGTTCTGGACAAGTACTGCGCCGAATGTCACCAAAAGCCCGGCACAAAGGCGTACGAAACGCTTAACATGATTTGCCGTCCGTCCACTCACCCGTGGCGAAGCAACGTCTTGACCCGACCGGGAGAATCCAGCCCGTTCTGCGAACCGTACTACTCGATGGTTACAGGCGCCTGCCCGTGGGGACGTCAGAAAACCAAAGACGAACGCAACGTTCCCGCCAACATTGCAGGTCTGTTTATCGTTGAAGGCTACAACGCCAACGACCCCGCCAACCTCGCGACCCTGCCGCCGTATTCCGCATTCAGCCCGGTCAGCCGACTGATTCACAATGCGTGTTCAGGCGAACATCACAACGTTAAAGTAACAGGCGTTGACAGAGAACGTCTTATCGCCTGGGTGGACTGCAACGGTCCGTATCTGGGAGACGAAGAGATTCGTCAGATGTATGACCCGGAAGCGTTCAGCGTCAACAACATTCCGCCGGTGCGTCCGCGCGTCGCTACCGCCCCGGTTATCAACCGATTTGACATTCGTCAGGACGGCGACTCCGAAAAGGTCGCAGGCGTTCCGCTCAAACTGTTTGCTCAGGAACCCTTTGAAGGCGAAATCCTCAGCGCGGTCTACGGCGCTCAAGGGAAATACGTTGACGTTACCCAGAAGCTCAAAGAACTTCTCAACGGTAAACCCATTGTCTCGCCCGGACGTTACAACGACGTCTTTGGCGGCGACCCGATTAACAACGTCAAAAAGACGCTCAAGGTTACCGTCCGATTCAAAGACGGCAGAGCCATGTTCTACGAATTCCCGGAAAACGCGACGGTTATTCTGGGAGCGAAATAAGGATTTGTATATTGGCTATGTTTTAACATAGTAAATTGACATTAAGCTTTAGACAACGCTCGGAAACGTTAGATTTCCGGGCGTTTTGTCAATCTTGCATGAATAATCTTCCCGATTATTGGCGTCTAACCGATACATCTGGACATTCTAATTCACAATTGTCCTCTTGACTTATTTTGAAATAAACGTTATACTTCACAAATCTTACAATTCCTGAAATTCAGAGGTTTCACAAATCAAGATCACGCATTGTATTTATTATTCGATATAGCCAGTCATGTCAATCACAGCGTCATCGACGAATAACGTTCGTCCTAAAGGAGCAAAGAATGGTTTAGCTCCTCGAAAGGGGGCGACAAGATTAGTCCGAGGTCAGTTTCATATACCCCGGTCGATGCGTGCGCTATATATTTCAGATTCTAATCGAACCGCTTCATGGCTCGCAGACGCATTTGCGTCTGAACGTTCCGTTCAGGTCGAATTGCACGAGGTTTCCGGCGCATCCGAAGGTCTCAACGCGTTACGACAATCGGTTTACGACGTTGTAATCGTTTGTCATGCGCCTGGCGAGTTGGACGCTCCGGATTTCATAGCTGCGTATCGATCAAGTGGAATTTATGCTGCCGCGATTGTCGTCGGGTTTGACGACGATGCCGAACTCAAGTCGCGCTGTTATCAGGTTGGGGCAGACGATTACCTGTGCGTCTTTTCAACAACAGTTCGCAACCTGCTCTGGTCGATGGCTAGAGCAATTCGACGATTCCGGCTGGAAGAAGAAAACTCACGACTGGTTAAAGAAAAAAAACAGCTTGTTACGCGAGAAAAGGAAGAAGCCACAGAAATGCTTCTCGAGCAGCGGTCAATGTCTGAAGTCATGAACGCTTATTACAAGTCTTCGTCTGAATCGACGGCATTGTCTGTTCCCCCGCAGTCAAAACGGCTCTTTTTACAAGCGTATCAGGAAATTCTCCGTTCTTATATTGTCATGGGAGCGGGCAGTTTAACCAAACAGTTGCATGAAATCGCCGTTCTGTTTTC
>JAZQDP010000164.1:0-4665 GCA_045546875.1 Thermoguttaceae bacterium
CATATAGTATCTTTAGAAAAAATTTCACAAAATATGGTGATACTCTTCTCAAAACTCAAATAATTGGTACATTGAATACAACTTGCATAACCAGACGTCAAGCGCGTCGCATTACTAAGGAGACGAATCGAGATAAAAAAACATTTTCTGCTGTTTGACAAATAAACCACGGCTCAAAAGAGAAGGAGCTTTTAGGGTCGTTGGCGTCATACATTGTACGTAATGTTCTACGTCTTGATTCATGGCAGCGGCAACGCTGGAAAGGAATTCCGTTTGTTATGTGCGCAAAACCGATGGTTGGTTTAAACATGGATTATCGTCCATCTCGTAATGACAACCCAGCTTTTAGCTTTCTTTGCTCAGGTTATTATGATTCTCTTATTCGCAGTGGGGCTATCCCGGTAGCGCTTCCCCCGCTTGAAAACAAAGACGACGTTGAACAGGTTCTTAACACCCTTGACGCTGTTGTTATGGTTGGCGGCGAAGACCTCGATCCGAACAGACAAGGCTTTGAACGTCATCCTACCGTTCGCGTTATGGACGCTCGCCGCGAATCGTTTGACTGGATGCTTATCGCAGAAGTCGCTCGTCGTAAAATGCCGTTGTTGGCTATCGGAGCCGGCATGCAATTGCTCAACGTCTATGAAGGCGGAACGCTCTATTACGACATCTCTGAAGACTTGCCAGACGCCATGCCTCACATGTGCAAAAACAGTCTGCTCAATCGACACAGTCTTGAAATCAAGATGGGAACGTTTATGGAAACGATCTACGGAGAAGGCGACATTCGCGTCAACAGCCGTCATCATCAATGCATCTGCGACGTTGCCATGAATTTCGACGTTACCGGTTGGAGTCCGGACGGCGTTATTGAAGTCATCGAATCTAAAGATCCTGAATGGTTTGCTGTCGGAACGCAATTCCACCCGGAATGCAGCGTTACCGCCTCTGCCCTCGACATGCGAATCTTTGAAGAGTTCATCGCCAACATTACAGGACAGGTTTTCTCGATGCGCGCTTTAGTATGATAGCCGCTGGATAGAAAAAACAAGGCAAGAGACAGTAGTTTTTTTGAAACGCTTACGCCCTGCTGTCTCTTGCCTCTTGCTTAATGACTCTTGCCTACTGTCTTTTAACTTCTCAGCGCTATTCCTTTTTCTTTCAAAAAGCCCAACCAGGCGGCGCGGAACTGTTCGATTTCTTCTCCGGTCAAGGTGTGATCTGCCGCTCCGATTTGCGTTCTGAACGTGTACGACCCCATGCCGGGTTCCATGCCCTTGCCCTTATAGCAGCCAATAAAACTGCGGGAAACGAGCAACGGGTGCGTGAACTCGGAAAGTACCTTGTCCAGCTTGCCGAATCCGGCGTCGACCGGCCAGACGAGGGAGAAGTCCGCCCAGGAACCGGGGAAGACCGGGATCGGCTGACATTCCATCGACGGGAACACGTCTGCGTCGACGTCTTCGAGGCAAATTTCAAACCAAACGACTTGTCCGCCTTCGGAAACGACCGTCTTGAGCAGGTCGCCTTCCAAATAGCCCATCGAGCCGACGATTTTGCCATCGATCTTAATGGCAATCCAGGCGCCGGGCTGCTGCCACGGGTACAACGCCTTGTCTTGAATTTCAAATTCCGCCGGTTTGCTGAACCAGATTTTACCCAAGTCTTCAACCGCGCCTTTGACGCTTCTGTACAGGTCTTCCAGCGACCCAGCCGCGGCTGTCTGATAGACAACGCCTGCCAGAGCCGTCTTTTCCAGGCAGGATTTCGGTCCGTTGTCGAAGAAGATGTGACCAATTTCAAACAGCTTGAACGCGTCGCGGAACTGGCGGTTCTTTTCTACCAGAGCGAACAGGTTCGGCATGAGCGTCGTTCGGAGGAATCGATGTTCCGTTGACGACGGATTGGCGAACTCCATCGGCTTGAGAGCCGGGTCTGTTACGCCGTGATTTTCCAGCTTGAGCGCGTCAATCCACTTCTCGTTGAACCAGCAGTAGTTATGAACTTCTATATACCCGTATCCAACCGCCAGCAAACGGCGTGCTTTGTGTTCCGTTCTCAGCGGCGCGTCTACGTACAAGGCGTGAGTTGGAACGCACGGCATGACGGGTTCCATGTTGTCGTAGCCGTAAACGCGGAGGACTTCTTCAACGATGTCTTCCTGAATGGAGATGTCTTTTCGGGCACGGAACGGCGGAATCCCAACCAATAATTGCGGCTGGGCTGAATCCGTATTTTTGAACTCTGCGGTAAATCCGAGCGATTCGAGAATCTGGCTGATTTTTTCGTGCGGAAGCTCAATTCCCGCCAAGGCGTTAAAGCGTCCGACAGGCATTTCGATGTAACGGAACTGGTCGTCCAGAGAACCGTCCATTGACCAGCGGGTTGTAACAACGATTTCCGCTCCGGCGTTTTGCAACAGGTGGAGAATTCGCCCGGCGGCAACCTTGACGTTCATGGGCGGCTGCGATTTTTCGTATCGCTGAGCGGCGTCTGAACGCAGGTCAAGACGAACGGACGTGCGGCGAATGCGCGCCGCTTTGAAGTTGGCGCATTCCAGCAGCATGCGTTTGGTCGTCGGCTTGATTTCCGATTCCAAACCGCCCATAACGCCCGCTAATCCAACCGGTTTGTCTTCGTTCCAGATGAGCAGGTCTTCTGGAAGAATCTTGCGAGTCTGCCCGTCCAGGGTGGTGAATTCCCGTTCGACTTTAGCCGTGTCGATTCTGACCGCTTTGAGGCAATCGCCGTCAAAGGCGTGAGTCGGCTGACCGAGGTCGAACATGCAGTAGTTGGTAACGTCGACCAGAAGCCCCATCGTTCTCTGACCGATAGCGTGAAGACGTCTTTGCATAACAAGCGGCGTAGCCGGAATTTTGGGAGCTTCAAAACCAATGCAGCTATAGCACGGGCAGTTTTCCAAATCGTCAACTTTAATCGGGAATTCCGGGAGGTTGTCGTACTGAGACAGGTCAACCTGGGGCAGCGCTTTAAGCGGACGGCCAAAGACGGCAGAGAATTCGCGCGCGAACCCGTAATGTCCCCACAAGTCCGGTCGGTGCGTGAGGGACTTGTTGTCGATTTCGATAAGAGTATCGGTTTCGGGAATGTAGTCAATCAAAGCGGCTCCGTTGGGGACGTCTTCCGGGATTTCCAGAACTTCTTCATGCCATCTCGACATGCCCAGTTCTTTAGCGGAACAGCAAACGCCCTGAGACGGGAACCCGGCAACGGTCGCTTCTTTAATAACGCCGCCATTGATTGTCGTTCCGACCGGGGCGAAAGCGACTTTCAAACCGAGCCGACAGTTCGGCGCGCCGCAGACGGAATTGAACTTCTGACCGCCGCAGTCAACGACGATTTTGGTCAGCTTGTGTTCCGGCTCGTCTTTGACGACTTCAGCTTCAACAATCTGACCGACCAAAACGCCTTTGACAAATCGATGGAGCGTCTCCACGCCTTCGACTTCAGCCGTAGCCAGCGTCAGGCGAGAAGCAACCGTATTGATATCCAGACCTGAAAGGTCAACGTAGTCCGAAATCCAGTCTAATGAAATGAACATGACGGAGGGAAGGATTGAAAATGGTAATAAATGGATTGAAAGGCGGTAATGGAGCGACCAACGGAAGCGTAATTACGCTTTCGCCGTAAGGCGAACAAACCGCACGGCAACTAACCGTCGCTTTTAAATTTATATTATTATAGACTCTTTTCAGAAAACGTCAAGGAATACATATTATACCCCTCTTTTCTCGGGTGCGCTCAAAATTGGGGGGCGCCAGAAAGAAATGGTTGAGTCCGGCTCGCGGCAGTCCCTGCCGCACAAATACCCTTTGTCCCGTCGATAAACTGCGACGAAAGCGAAGACGCTTCTGGATCGCGGACATAAGTCCGCAAAAGGAAAATTCGCTTTGGCGGGCGACACGCCCGCGAACCGGTCTGAACAGAGTTTTTCTGGTTCATCCGGTAACTGCGTACCTAACAGCTTTTGAGCAGGTCAGTCCGTACACGGATTTGACGGATTAAACGGATATTCACCGATTGGCAAATTTAAGTTCATTAATCACCGACTAAAATACATTTATTTATATATTATATATAAAGGAAATCAAGTCTTGCCAATAATGCAAGAATGAAAAATAAACAATCGGTGTAAATCCGTCTCATCCGTGTTTTCCGTGTGGGACTTAATAGACCCTAAATAAACCATATTTTAGCTCTCAGGTACGGACTTGCCGGAAGAACCAGATCTTTTTAATCGTTTTTCCGTGGGTTTCACCCACGGCTAGAAATATTCAACCACTAACGTGGTTGGGCGGGCGAGACGCCCGCCAACCGGGTTCAACCATGTGCAATTGCAAGAAAAATTTGCGGGCGCCCGGGAGCCGCTAATCGCTAATTATTTCGCGCCATGCTCTTTGAGCCATTCGACGATTTCAGGATATTCGTTTTCTTCAGCGCAATGCAGAGGCGTCTTGCCGTCATTGTTTTTTGCGTTAATGTCTGCGCCATGCTCCACAAGCCATTGAACCATTTCCTGTTGATTCCTGCATACAGCGTTAAACAAAGGAGTTTGACCGTCATTGTCTTTTGCGTTGACGTCCAGTCCTTGTTCAACCAGCCATCGAACCAACTCTAAATTTTCGCCAAAAGCGGCATTGAACA
>JAZQDP010000165.1:0-3258 GCA_045546875.1 Thermoguttaceae bacterium
CGAATTGGCTTGGATGCAAATGCAGAAGATTATTCTTCTACGCCTACGCTTAAAGAAAAATTTAACGATAAATTTGATATTGGTTGTGCCATCTCCCCATTTCAATTGCATAATCCTGAACTGTCGCAACATATCGCCAGACATTTTAATAGCTTAACAGCAGAAAACTGCATGAAGCCGGAGTCCATTTATCGTCCAGATGGCAATTACAACTTCGCGCCCGCTGACGAATTGGTTCAATTTGCAACCGAACACGGCATGAAAGTGCGTGGACACACACTCGTTTGGCATAGCCAGACGCCTGCTTCATTTTTCCTCGACGAGAACGGACAACGGCTTACCAAAGAAGGGCTTTATCAACGTATGGAAGAATACATGACAAAAGTACTGACTCATTTTAAGGGAAAGGTTTATTGCTGGGACGTTGTCAATGAAGCGTTGGCTGACTGGGGAACAGACGTCTACCGAAAGCGCAGTCCCTGGTTCGAAATATGCGGTGAAGAATACCTCGTTGTAGCGTTCAAGACAGCAAAAAAGATCGATCCTGACATTAAACTGTTTTATAATGACTACAATCTGATCTCTCCAGACAAACGCGCACGAGCTGTTAAGGCGTTAAAAGCGATGATTGATGCAGGCGCCCCCATAGATGGCGTGGGTATGCAAGCGCACTGGAATATCGAGTCTTTTAACGCAGAAGAACTGCAAAAATCTATTGACGCTTTTACCGAACTGGGATTAGAAGTACAAATCACAGAACTCGACATGACAACCTATTCCAATTACCATGGCGCTGAAGCTCAAAGACAAAATCAAGCCAGAGCGGAACACGAATATACGCCTGAAATAGCACGTCAGCAGGCAGAAGCGTACGGGAAAGCATTTGACGTTCTGGTCAAAAACGCTGACAAAATTTCTGCTGTTACATTCTGGGGCGTATCTGATCGATACACTTGGCTTTCAGGTTTCCCAAGACGCGGACGAAAAGACTATCCGCTCCTGTTCGATAGAAATAACAATCCTAAACCAGCTTATTATCGAGTTGTGGATGAATAGAATATCAGCTGGCTGAATATAATCACAGCATTTAAATAAAAAGAACGCGAAATTGATAACTAATCAACTTCGCGTCTTTTATAAGTATTCCTGTTGAGTATGAACTTATTTCAGAGAAACGGTGGCGCCAGCTTCTTCGAGTTCTTTCTTCAGCTTTTCAGCGTCGTCCTTGGAAATGGCTTCCTTGACCTTGGAGGGAACGCCTTCAACGAGTTCTTTGGCTTCCTTCAGACCCAAGCCGGTAGCGGCGCGGACAACCTTGATAACTTCGAGCTTCTTGGCTCCGAAGTTTTCGAGGACAACGTCAAAATCGGTCTTTTCTTCAGCGGCGGGAGCAGCATCTCCACCAGCAACCGGACCAGCCATAACAACGGCTCCGCCAGCAGCAGCTTTAATTCCGTAGGCTTCTTCCAGGTAATCGCTCAGAGCTTTGGCGTCTTTGAGGGTAAGGGCAGCAATCTTATCGCCCAGGGCTTTAATTTCTTCAGCAAAAACTTTTTCTTCGGACATCGTAATAATCCTTTCGCTATTAGTTAATCCTGACAGCGAATCGTCACTAAGGAAATTATATGATCAATTCGCATGACATGTACAGTTGAAAATTTAATTGAAACACTTCCGCTCACACCGGAAAACTAAGTCGCTCACACCGACCACGTATTACAGACGCAACCTCAGTTCGTCTGACCGGATTGATTACCGGATTTTTCATTTTCAAGTCAGGGGATAAACCGCCTGAATGTTGAATGCGGATTTTATATCGTTCTCAGACAGCAGCAACTTCTGCCGGAGCTTCTGCTCCATCTTCTTCTGCCTTTTGGGCGATCTGGCTGGCAAGAGCTGAACCCGGACCTGTAATAGCCGCAGAAAGCTGTGAACCCGGTCCCAAAATTTGCCCGACCAACATGCTAAGCTGTTCAGCGCGAGACGGCCATTTGCTGATTTCTTTGACCATTTCTGCTGGGAACGCTTCGCCGTCCATGCAGCCGCCTTTCGCCTCAAATTTGGGGAAGCGTTTGTCTTCTGCAAGTCGAACGATTTCTTTGGCTAACGCGACGATATCTTCTGCGCCCCAGCAAACTGCGCTGGCGCCAGAAAGAGCCTTGAACATAGCGTTTGTCGCTTTGCCTTCAGTGGCGCGAGCGGCTAACAGGTTGCGAACAACCATAACGCTAATGCCTTTGCTTTCCAATTCGCCGCGGAGCTGGTTTGCCTGATTTGCCGTCAAGCCAGCCATGTTGACTGCGATTGCCGCGTCGAGATTTTCAAACTTCTTCGCGAATTCGTCAGTCATCAATGCTTTAACAAATTTACTCATTGGAATACCTTATTGAATGAATAAAAAACTAATTCCGTATATTATCGAACGCCTCGATGTTTAGCGTTCGGCTGGCGCATTATTATGCTATTTTGTAACAAGCTTATTGCAGCGTTACGCGAATTCCAGGAGACATTGTAGCGCTAATCGCAATACCTTTGAGATACTGTCCCTTAGCCGCAGCCGGTTTGAGGGAAAGAATCAGATCGATAAACGCCTGAATGTTTTCTTGAAGCTTGTCGGCTTCAAAGCTGAGTTTACCGCAAATCGCTTGAACTGCTCCAGCGGAATCGTTGCGGAACTCAACTTTACCCATTTTATATTCGTGGACAGCTTTCGCAACATCCATGGTAACCGTTCCCGCACGCGGGCTGGGCATTAAACCACGGGGACCAAGGACTTTACCAAGCGGACCAACAACGCCCATCATATCGGGAGTTGCGATACATGCGTCAAAATCAGTCCAACCGTCTTTAATTTTCTGTGCCAGTTCAGGTCCGCCAGCTTCGATGGCTCCTGCTTGAAGAGCTTCGTCAAGTTTGTCGCCCTTTGCGAAAACAACAACGCGAAGGGATTTACCAATGCCGTTGGGAAGGACGATCGAACCACGAACGATCTGATCCGCCTGTTTCGGATCAATGCCCAAACGCATTGCAATTTCTACGGATTGATCAAATTTGGTGTTGTTAAACGTCTTGAGAAGTTTAACAGCGTCTGCCAGCGTCATAGGATCTGAGCTGGGAACCTTTTTCGTCAATTCTCGCATTCTTTTGGATTGTTTTGCCATTGCTTATAAATCCGTATTAAAATGTTAAGGCGAGTTGCATTCTGGACAAATGCTCGTCGCGTTTGCAAAAATTACGATACTAGTCAACCACGTCCAG
>JAZQDP010000166.1:0-3556 GCA_045546875.1 Thermoguttaceae bacterium
GGCGGCAGAACAAAAATGGATTTAGCTAATCTGGGCGTTGCACAATCTTTGGAGATTCTTTCTGGGCATGATCAACTTGGCGTTTTGGCAGTTGATACCTCTGCTCACGTTGTTGCGGATTTACAAAGCGTTGAAAATCGCGCTTCGCTTCAACGCAAGATTCGAACGATTCGCTCTGAAGGTGGTGGAATTTTCGTCTATGAGGGGTTATCAGCTGCGGCTAAGATGCTTTCACAATCAGAAGCTAAAACAAGGCATATTATTCTTTTTGCCGACGCCGCCGATGCCGAGGAGCCAGGAAAATATGGCGAACTGTTGGATAAATGCGTTAACGCTGGAATCACATGCAGCGTCATTGCGTTAGGTTCGGAAAACGACATTGACGCCAATCTTCTTAAAAAAATTGCTAAAAGAGGACAAGGCACGTGTTATTTTACCAATCGACCGGAAGATTTACCCAGGCTTTTTACACAAGACACCTTTACCTTTACACGCAATTCGTTTCTCGAACAAACGACATCATTTAGTTTTACTCCTTATATCGAAACGTTAACCGGTGAATCATTTGACGCCGCGCCACATTTAGGCGGTTATAATTTAACGTACTTACGACCGGAAGCGCAGCAGGAAGCCGTTTCTTCAGACGAGTATTCAGCTCCGATTGTAGCAACGAGATATTCCGGCTTGGGGCGTTGCGCCTGTTTTACAGGTCAGGCAGACGGAAAATATACAGGGGATTTTGGTTCGTGGGACAATTACAACGTCTTTATGAATTCATTGGTTCGTTGGACTGCCGGGTTGGATTCGATTTTACCGGCTGAACTGGCGCTGACGCAACGGGTTGTCAACGGCGTTTGTCAAATCCGGCTGTACATGCCGGAAGATTCTGATTCGAACGAACAAAAGTCATGGTCTGATGCGTTTGCCAATCATAAGCCGACAGTTTCTGTTGTTCGCGCCATTCCTGGAAGCCGTGAAATTCGGGAAGACGAACCGGTTGAAATGCAGCGCTTAGACGGCACAACTTTAGGCGTTGACATTCCGATTGTGGGGCAGGAACGAATTCTGGCAACAGTCGCCTTTGATTCGATGATAATGGCTCCGCAAGGCGATAGTTCCAAATCTGGCGCTCCAGCTCAAAAAGCCGTTACGCTTACGCCGGCATGCAGAATGTATTCGCCAGAATACAATTTCGTCGGGGGCGCTGACGTTCGAGATGGAGAAACAACGCTACGCCGATTAGCAGCTATTACAGGGGGAAAAGAACGTGTTGACATCGCTTCTTTATGGAAAGACATTCCATCGACTCGACAGCTGACTCCGATGTTTCCTTTTTTGCTCGTCGTTGCCATAGTGTTTTTCTTACTGGAAACGTTTGAACGCAGAACGGGCTATATTGGTTACGGATGTTCCGTTGCCGCATCCTGTTTACACGGGCTGGTTTTTAGAAAAAGAAAGGCTGCTTCTCAAAGTGAGAAGCCTGTCGTTGGTGGACAATCGGATTCAGACGATTTTACAGGACAAGAGAAATCTTTTGATCAAAACAATCAGTCGAAACCTACACAAGATCAAGCCACAACCGAGAAAACTCAAACGTCTTCCAACAACAAGGGCGCAGAGAACGTTTCTTCTGCCCTGTCGAAAGCCAAGGCGCGCGCTAATCGCAGAAAATAATTTAATGAGGCGTTTATGCCATTTGAAAATTTTATACCGTTCGAATTGTTTGTTTTTTTCCTGTTTTGGATTGGATGTATAGGATCGGTCGTTGGAAGTTTTCTTAACGTGTTGGCGTACCGGATTCCGCGCGGTATGAACATTGCATTTCCAGCGTCTCATTGCCCAAAATGCGGAGCGAAAATCCGCCCATGGCACAACATACCAATTTTGGGTTGGCTTATTCTTCGAGGAAAGTGTAAAGACTGCAAATCGCCAATATCCTCTATGTACCCAATAATAGAAGCTCTTACCGGTTTTGGGTGGCTTGTTGCCGCGCTCCTGGTTTTCCCTTTTGCCAACGAAAATTTTACATATTGGGCTTTATATTCTCTCGGAGCGGGAATTGTCTTGAGCGTATTTGAAGGCGCTTTGCTTGTTTGGTTAAATAGCGGCAAAGATTAACTCCTACTTTTAGTAGGAACATTGTTTCAAAATCGGTTCTTGTTGATGCTTGACGCTGAAGACAATTTGGCTCATCCGACTTTTTAACGCCGGTGAGCTTTATTATGATCTATTCAGGGGTTTATTTAAGTTTACAATTAAGCGCAGTTGAGGGAACGGTGTGCTATTATTGAGTTAGCTTAGCCTATACGTTCTTTGTCAAAACGTCTCAATGACTTTTATGCAGCGGAAACCTGTAGCGATGTCGCTCATACCGGGCAATGTATAATTGCGCGACGCTGATCGGCAAACTCTACCTCCGCTGTTTTCTACATAAAATACTCCTCCGCGGATGACGCGATGAACGCCATACGAAGGACCGCGGGGATCGGTTACGCTTCCAGCAGGATAACTTCCGAACCAATCCAAACAGTATTCAAAAGCATTCCCGTTCATGTCGTACAAACCCCAATTGTTGGGAGCATATTTTGCAACGGGCGTATAACGCTCATAATTAATCTCCCTTGCTCTTTCATTCCCCCAGAAATACACCGTTGTACTGCCTGCCCGACAGGCGTATTCCCACTGCGCTTCTGTGGGAAGCCGCAATCCCGTTTTAATGCAAAACTCCTGAGAATCGTTCCATGAAACGCGTTCAACAGGGAGGTTATCGCCATTAAAATAGCTCGGGTTATATCCCATGATGACCTTCCACTGTTTCTGCGTTACCTCCGTTTCCATCATCCAGAAACCTTTTGTCAAGGTAACTTCATGTTGAGGCAATGCCTCTTTTTGCGGATATTCTTCGTCAGCTGACGGTCCCATCATAAACGTTCCAGCCGGACACCATCGGAACGCAAATTCTACCCCGCTGACCGTGATAACTTTGCGTTCGCCCGCGCTTTGACCAGGCGTTAATTCTGATACCTGTCGCTTCATATCAGCCTGATTCTGACGTATCCTTACAGCTAGAACAGCCATAAAAATACCGTATAGCAATACAGCTAATCCAACGATTCCTGTTATGCTAAACAAGTATTGATATTTCAACTTCATTCTTTTGCTTTTAACCATTATGCTGTTTTTTTCTCGTCGAATTCAATGTCTTGAGTTTGACCATAAATTATAATGTACTACATTTTATAGTGTGCTATTATTATAGCAGAAAAAAACACAAACAAAAGAGGGGTGGATTCGGGAAGAAACGGAGGGGTGCGTTCAAAATTGGGTTGCGATGGGAAATGGAAGGCGGTAATGCAGTTCGCTTTAGCGAATGGAATTACGCATTCACCGTCAGGCGAACGTTTGGGTAGTAAAAAATTACCTCATGCGAAGTACGCAAAGTTTTCATAAGAAATTAGGCGGACTTACGTCCGCGATCCAGAATGGTTACTGACGGCGAAAGAAGATTTTATGCGGGGCTGATGTTATTTATGCGGCAGGGGACTGCCGCGAGCTG
>JAZQDP010000167.1:0-4380 GCA_045546875.1 Thermoguttaceae bacterium
CCCTCCCCCTATATCATGTTCCATTTTCCCTGCCAGCACAAGCGCTGGATTGTATTCTTTGTTCTGATAATCGGATTGAGCGTTCTGGGATTGTTTGTCCCGGAATCGGCAGAACAATTTGAACAGACGCCGGATATTCTGGCGAAGCTCAACAAGGCGGATATCGCCTGGATGATAACGGCGTCCGGACTTGTCATGCTCATGACGCCCGGTCTGTCGTTCTTCTACGGCGGGATGGTTCGCCCTAAAAACGTTATTTCAACGATGTTACAAAGCGTCGTTTGCATTGGACTTGTCAGCGTTATGTGGGTTGTCGTTGCGTTCAGCCTCGCGTTCGGATCCGACTTTTACGGAGTCATCGGCGACCCGCGAACGTTTTTCATGTTTAAGGACGTTGGAATCAGCCCGGACGGAATTCGCGGTTTGTCGCTGACGATTCCTCTGGTTCTTTACGCTCTGTTCCAGATGAAATTTGCAATTATCACGCCTGCACTGATTACCGGGTCGTTTGCAGAACGCGTTCATTTTTCGGGCTTTCTGGTGTTTGTGTCACTGTTTACGATATTTGTCTACGCGCCGCTGGCGCACTGGACATGGCATCCGGACGGGATTCTGGCGATGATGGGCGTCAAAGACTTCGCTGGCGGAATCGTCGTTCACGCGTCGTCGGGCGTTGCAGCGTTAGCCGGGGCGATTTATCTCGGAAAGCGCGTCGAGCCGGGCGAGCATCATCCCGCCAACATCCCGATGGTTTTGATGGGCGCTTGCCTGCTGTGGTTTGGCTGGTTCGGGTTCAACGGAGGGTCGTTCCTCGTTGCAGACGCCAACGCTGCCAAGGCGTTTTTGAACACGAACACCGCGTCCGCGTCCGCCATGCTGACCTGGTTCCTCTACGACGCCTTGCTGGGACGAAAGCCCTCTGCCATGGGCGCGGCTGTCGGCTGCGTTGCGGGTCTGGTTGGAATCACGCCCTGCGCCGGTTGGGTAACAGTCGGAGAAAGCCTGTTTATCGGGACGATTACCGCTCTGGTTTGTAACACTGCGGTTCATCTTCGCAACAAGACGGGCGTTGACGACGCTCTGGACGTCTTCTCCACTCACGGCGTCGGCGGCATTTTAGGCACGATTCTCACCGGCGTTTTCGTCGACGGCGCTCTGGACGGCAACTGGAAAATATTCTGGATGCACGTGCTGGGCATTACGATTGTCGTTGCGTATTCGTTTGTCGTGTCGTATATCCTGTACTGGGTTACAGACAAGATGGTCAACATGCGAGTCAACGTCAAGCACGAACAGCTCGGTCTGGACAGAAGCCAGCACGGAGAAAGCTACGGCATTCTGTACGTAGATGAAGAACACGAGATTAGAGAAGTCGCCATGGGCAACCAGGCGCACGCAAAGTAACAGAGTTTAACGTTACAAAAGACGTTATATAAAAAACGAGCCGGGAATATTCTTGGATAATTCCGGCTTATTTTATAAACACGATTACAGTCTACCAGTTGTATTCAACGAGACTGGGTGTAAATACGTACTCAAACGTTACACTGAACTGCGTACGTTGTTATTGCTTGGTTCAAAAACCTGTTAGTCTTATTTAATAGGTTCAATAGGTGTTGAAAAAATCATAGCAATTATCATTTTGATGATTTTCCAAATTTCTTTCACATTGAGAGGGTCCAATGGATCTATTGTTGGAGGCAATTCACTTATTATCCAGTCACTTAACAGTGAATAAGACGACGCTAATCTTATTTGTTCGGCCTTTGGCAATTTTGCAAAAGCCTTAACAATTCTATCTTGTTCGTTTGTCATGTTATCAACTCCTGTGATTGACTAAAGCCATTTAACTAAAACGGCTTTCTCGGTTAATTACTGTATTTAGTATAATACAAATTTGAATTATGTCAAACGGGATCCCAAATTTTTCGCCAAAAAACGAAAAGATTAACTAAGATGAAAATGAATTATCCGTTCATTTGTTCTATTTCGTTTGTTACGTTCTTTTGAACTGTTTATCAAGTTCTTCTTGTGTGTAAACGAGGATGCTGGGTCGTCCATGCGGGCAGTGGTGAACGTTGTCACATTGGTTCATTTCGGTCAGCAACTCGTTGATTTCTTCTTTAGACAGTGGCGAACCGGCTTTGACTGCGGCTCGACATGCCATACGATGATAAATTTCTTCCAAGACTTCAACCCTCTCCAGCTTTTTAACTTCGTTAACAAGCAATTCTATAACATCGTGAAGAAAATCTTCGGGAGATTGCTTTTTCAAAATGGCAGGGTAGGCAGTGAGTAAAATCGTCTGTCCGCCAAAAGGTTCGATTAATAACCCGAGTTGAGCCAAATCGTTTCGACGTTCCAAAACGACGGCGAATTCGTTGGGCGTTAAATCAATAGCGGCAGGAACCAGCATTTGTTGTAAAACAACGTCGTGCGATTCAACCGATTTTTTGATTCGTTCGTATAGAATTCGTTCATGCAAAGCGTGCTGATCAATAATAGCCAACCCCTCTGGTAACTGTGTAACAATGTATTTATTGTGAATTTGGATAGCAGGAGGAATTGACGTCGAGTTGGAACGGTTATTTGGGAGGGGCAGCGAATCCCCAAATTCTTCTACCTGTTTTGGCGGAGCTGGCTTTGGGGGAATGTTTACAGTAGCGTCCTCAAATGGTTTGAATTCCGGAACCTTTTTATTTCCAATTCCTGAACGAAAATCGTCAACTGAAATGGTGTTTGATGGTTTAGCCGGTTGCTCTGGCGGCTGACCAAATCGGGCTAATGGAAGCGTTGACCGGGATTCGAATTTTGGCTCTTCCGCGCCCGACAAGGTCGGTTCCTGATTGGACGTGGGCATCTTCGAATCCGGCTTGTTCGATGATATAACCTTGTCCTTTCCGCCAGCGAGGCTCGCGCCTTCTAAAAAGTCTGACTGCGCTTTTAAATCAGATTGCGGAATTGTTGCAAAAGGAATGTCGTCTGCTTGCGAGGCGTTTTTGTTATGTTTCCCATCAAATTGATTGAATTCCGGGTAGCTTCCTGTAAGGGATTGTCCATGACTGTCAGAGGATTGGAATGAACCCTTTTGGTTTTTGTTAAAAGTTTCGTGTTTTGCCAAGTTTGGGACGTTGGGCAAGTCGTCGTCAATAGGCGCCTCGGTTGGATTATTAAATTCGTTATTGTAATTGGGATTTGGTATTGACGGACCGTCTGGCGATGGAAAAGAAACGTGCGAACGCATGTCGGTTGTCAGGAATTTTTGACGGATAGAGGACAATAGTGCGCTGTAAAGACGCGACGAATCCTGAAACCGAACTTCCAGCTTGGTTGGGTGAACGTTGACGTCAACGTTTTCGTATGGCATATTCAAAAACAGGAATGCAATTGGATAGCGACCAACTGTAATTAACCCGCGATACGCTTCCTGAAGAGCGTGTTGAAGCGACTTGTCGCGAATAAAGCGACCGTTGAGAAACAGGTATTGAGTTTTATTATTTGACCGAGTTTGAGACGGATGAGCGACGTACCCGTTGATAGAAATGTCCCCCGCTTTGGACTCGACCCAGATCAGGTTTTCTGATAGTTCTCGCCCGAAGACGTCCGTAATGCGTTGCTGAAAGGCGCCGGTTCCCGGGAGATTGGAAACGCTTTTTCCGTTATGAGTTAATGTAAATGAAACGTTTGGATTGGGGAGGGCAATCCTGTAAAACTGTTCGCTAACGTACCCGAATTCAGTAGAGACGCTTTTAAGATATTTTTTTCTGACAGGCGTATTGCAGAAGATATTGAGAACTTCCATCGTCGTGCCGACAGGGCATCCGCAGGGAACAACCTCGCCGACCTCGCCAGCGACGACTTCTAACGAGGCGCCTTCATCGGAATTGGCTGTGCGACTTTTAATGCGAAATCGACTGATTTCAGCAATAGATGCAAGCGCTTCGCCGCGAAACCCCATAGTCTGAATTTTGAACAGATCGTCTGCTTCCTGAATTTTGCTTGTGGCATGCGGAGCAACAGCCAAGGGAAGTTCATCAGTCGGGATGCCGGAGCCGTTATCGACGACGCGAATTAAATCGCTTCCTCCCTTGTCAACGTAGACGTCAATGCGGGTTGCGCCAGCATCAATGGAATTTTCCATAAGTTCTTTAACAACCGATGCGGGACGTTCTATTACTTCTCCTGCCGCAATTTTATTGATTACGCTTTGGGATAATTTATGAATCATTGAGTATGCAAAATGGTTGCCGAATACCGTCGACGAAAACAGAAATTGTAAATAATCTGACTCTTAATTTTCCATTATACCGAAATTTAAAATAATTGCCAGTAAGGTTAAAGGGAAAATACCGGAAAGAATAAAAATAATACTTAAAAGGG
>JAZQDP010000168.1:0-2413 GCA_045546875.1 Thermoguttaceae bacterium
GCAGACACGAAGTGTTCTACGAATCGGTTGACGGCGTGTTGATGTACAATAACCCTATCGGTGATATCGGTAAATCGATCGTTTACTATCCGAGAGCAAAGAAAGGCGCTTACAGAATTCCCGATGGCGTGAAGACGATTCCTTTGAATACGTTCAAGAGCGCGCAGCTCACCGAACTTGTGATTCCTGCAAGCGTACAGAACATTGAAAAGGGCGCGTTTGAATCGGCTCGTATGACGAGCGTCGTATTTGAAACGGCGCAGGACGGCGCGGAAGAATTACCTTTGAACCTTGCAGAAAACGCATTCAAGAGCTGTACGTATCTTACGAGCGTTGTACTTCCTTCCCGTTTGGAAACGTTTAATCCCAACGTATTTGCGAGCAGTTCGGCTATCACGTCCGTAAAGGTTGCAGGCGAAGGCGGTAACTATGCAGATATTGACGGCGTGCTTTGTACGGCAGATAAGACGGCCATCGTATACTGTCCGAAGGGCAGAGAAGGCGCGTACACCATTCCTTCGGGCGTGAGCACGATTGCGGAAGGCGCGTTTAATGGTTGTAAATTGATCACCGAACTCACTATTCCTGGTTACGTGACGACGATTGAAAAAGACGCGTTCAAGGGTTGTAGCGGTTTGACGTCGCTTGTATTCATGGGCGAAGACGGCGATCCCGAACTTTCCATTGGCGAATCGGCATTCTACAGCTGTTCGAGCTTGACGGAAATAACCCTTCCCGCAAATCTTAAGGAATTGGCGCAGTACGCGTTCGGTAACACGAAGATGTTGACGAAAGTTACCGTAAATGCAACGACAAATCTTAAATTCCAGTCTAACGCATTTGCGCTTTCGACGGCGGCTCGTACAACGTACGTTACCGATTTGTATCTTGGCGCAGACGTAGAGCCGATTGATATTCCCGGCGTATTTGGCGCAACGACGTTGGTGAACGTAGTGGTTGATTCCGCGAACGAAAACTATACGTCGCAAGACGGTATCTTGTTTGATAAAAACATTACGGAAATCGTATATTTCCCTTCTGGTAAAACGGGCGAATACGAAATCCCCGCAACGGTAACGAGAATCGGTGCGAGCGTATTTGAAAGCAAGGCAATCAGTAAGATTATCATTGGTAATCAGGTAACGGAAATTGGTGAAGCTGCGTTTAGAGGTAGCGTTGGACTGACGGAAGTCGTATTCGAACAGGGTGGAGATCAAGCTTTGACGATCGGTGACAATGCATTCTACGGCTGTACGGGCTTGACGGCGATCGAATTGCCTACACGCGTTACCAAACTCGGCGTGGCTGCGTTTAGAGGCGCGAACAAAGTGACGTCGATCAACCTTCCCGAAGGTTTGAAAGAAATCGGCAATGAAGCGTTTTCCAATATGGGCGCTTTGACCAGTTTGCATATTCCTGCTAGCGTTGAAAAGATCGGTTTGTATGATGAAGGTGGCGTATTGCAGAGCCTTGCAGACGTATTCACCAATTTGAATGCACTGCAATCGCTTACTGTTGCTGAAAATAACCCTTATTTTGCAGCGGTAGACAATATTTTGTACGGCAAGACGGATAGCGTTGTTACCGACTTGTATTTTGCGCCTAGAAGTATTAGCGGCGTGGTAACCATTCCTAATTCCGTAACCAATATTTGGGCAGAAGCATTCTATTATAATAAAGGTATCACCGAAATTATCTTCGTTGGTGAAGGTAAAGACGTTACGATCGGTTCGCAGGCGTTCTACTATTGCGAAGCGCTTGAAGAAGTAACCCTTCCTAACGGTTTGACGGCAGTTGGTAGCCAAATGTTCTACCTTTGCCAATCGTTGAAACAACTTTCCATTCCTGGTACGGTAACGGAAGTTGCTCTGGATGCATTCGGCGGTTGTTATGCCCTTGAAACGGTTATCTTTGAGGACGGCGGTACAGAACAGCTTGTCTTTGAAGATGGTACAAACGCTTCGAGCAGCTACGGTGCTTCGTATAGCGGTGTATTTGCAAACATGACTAGTTTGAGAACGGTTCAATTCCCTTCGGATAGACCTGTAAAGCTCGGTAAATACATGTTCGCGAAGAATGCAAGAGGCGGAGATGGTATCCAATCGATTACGTTTACCAAAGGCATTGACGTAATTCCCGATTATTGCTTCTATCAATGCGATTCGTTGACGCAAGTAAATTATGCGGAAGGCAGTCAGTTGGTGAAGATTGCAGCAGACGCATTCTATTACAGCGGCTTGACGAGCGTGGTTATCCCTGAAACGGTAACGGAAATCGGTAACTATGCATTCGCTTACAACAAGATTACGGAAGTTACGATTCCCGCAGGTGTTAACACGTTTGGTACTAGCGTATTCAGCGGCTGTTCCGCATTGGCGACAGTTACGCTGGCGCGTGACGCGGAAGGCAATAT
>JAZQDP010000169.1:0-4203 GCA_045546875.1 Thermoguttaceae bacterium
ATAGGGGCAAAAAACGTGTCGATTTTTACGCAAATATTTTGACACGTATCTTTTTGCCGTATTTTCGGTTTTAATCAGCATTTCATAGGACTTGATGTTCATATAAGTATTATACATCAGTCCAGAAAACAATCAATTACCATAACCAAAATAGTAATGACCTGATTCCCCAATTGAATTTTTAGAAGATTTCTTAACATGGGGAATTAATTGAGAACGTTTTGGCTGACGATTATTCTGTTCGTTTATCTGCGGCGTTCAGGCAGAAGCTATTCGTTTGAGATTGCTTCTGGCTGAAAACCCTGATCTTCAAGCCATTTAATTGTTTGTTGAAGCCTTTGATCAATTTCGGGAGAGTAATCGTCAGAACCTGCATTTTTATCATAACTTCTTTTTGCATAGGTCAGCGCTCTGGAACCGCTTGCTTTGTGTTGAATCAGGTACTTGACCAATTCCAAATTGCCATTCGACGCAGGAGAATAGATCGGGTCGTTGTCGTAAGTTCCCACGTCTGTAATTGCGCCGCGTTCAACGAGATATTTAATAATTGTCATATCGTTACTGCCGGTTTGACCTGCTCTGCGGGTTGCCATTGCAAGAGGATTCTTGTAATTTGAGAAAGTGTCTATATCAGCGCCTTTTTCAACCAGATGTCTGACCATAAGATAATCCTGATTAAAAATCGCGTCTGAAAGAGCTAAACTGGAATTGATATTAAATCCTTGGTCAATAATCCATTCAACCAAAACATGGTTGCCGCTGTCAACAGCGCAGGAAAGAATATCGCTGACTCTATTAGAATCGCCTCGCCTGTAATAAGCATTTAGGATATTAGCATTTAACTGCCTCAAAACCTTTTCGCAGGCATAAATAGACGCTCCGTTTTTCAACAAAAACTGAACTGATTCCAACGAGCCGCTTTGAGCGGCGTATAGAACAGCTGTATCCAGAATGTGTTGTTTTCTCGAAATCATGAGGTCGTTTATGCCGCCGAGATATTTTTCAGTGATTCCCTTTTCAAACACCCATCGCACCATTTCCGGATTTCCGCTTTTAGCGGCTTGTGAAAGAAGTTCCGGCTCGAAAAACGCTCCATGTTGAACCATCCACTTTATCAATTCCAGATTGCCGCTTTCGGCTACATACCAAATCGGTCTTTTCCCAGAGTGGTCGATAGAATCAACAAGCAGAGGTTTTATTTCAGCAAGCCACTGCATCAATTCCAGATTACCGCTTTGAGCCGCATAATGAGCAACCGTTTTACCAAAAACTTTAGCGTTAATATCTTCTCCGTGCCCAATAAGCCATCGAACCAGTTCCAAGTTTCCGCTTTTCGCGGCGTGAAAAATAACGTAATCCTCTGAACGAAAGGAATCTTTTTCGGTTTTTGTAACGGCGCCATGTTCAATAAGCCATTTTACCAATTCAAGATTTCCGCTTTTAGCTGCATCGAAGAGAGGACTTATATAATATCTGCTGAGAGATTTATTATTCAACTCATTTTCAACCAGCCATTGAACGACTTCCAAATGACCCCCTCTTGCAGCGCTAGACACAGGAACTTCATAATAATATGTTTTTTTCTTTCTTTCATGTATCAACTTTTTTACTTGATCCAAATCGCCCATATAAGCGGCGTAGTCAATAATTCCGGCGCTGTAGCATGAATTGTCGAATTCGCCGGTTGCAAATGCCCGTTCAAAGCATACAATTTGATCTCGGAGAAATAAACCGTGCGTTTTCTTAACCAATTCGTCAATGCGGGGATCGGTTTTGACAACGACTTTAACGCGCTTTTTGACTGGGTCTTTTTCAAAGCTCTTGTATACCAACATCTCGCCGAGATAGTAATACGTTGATACGCCTTTAGCTTCGGGATCGTGAATCCGGCGCGTTGAAATTCCGTAAATGCTGTACAGAGCTAAAACGATAATCGCTATAGACAACAATGCAAACAGAGCTATTTTAGAGCGGGTTTTCATAGCAGGTCCTCGTTATTCAGGCGTGGGATTGGTAAAACAGCAGCGCGACAACAAGCGTTATCTGGAATGCGTCAGCGCTTATCATTATTATAATAAACTATAAGGCTCATCCGGTAAGTTGGTACCTGATGAAATAAAGTATTGAAAAAACATGGGATTCTTTCTATAATATATGGTAAATCCAAAAAACAATCCATATAAGGAGGAATCCCATGACTGTTAGTATTATACATCAGTCCAGAAAACAATCAATTACCTTTTTGAATTTCAAGAGAGAAAATGGTTTTAGAACGTTTTTTTGGAAAAAATTATCGTTTCCCGGTTATTTGACCTCGAAATCTTCGATGTCGATTCGGGTTTTGATAATTTTGCGTTCAACCGCTTTCTGAGCGGATTCGTCGCCGCTGCCCTGACTCGAACTGCTTTCACTCTGCCGGACGTCATTTTGCCCGGCGGAAACCAAAACTGACTGATTTGTTTGCTTGTCAACAACGCGGAGAATTACCATCGGAATCTCATCTTCCGCATTCAAATCGTCCAAAAGACGACCCAAATGGTCAAAGTTCCGCGGGCGAACAAAGGCGATTTTTCCCAAAACGTCGTTGACTTGTGGCTTGTGTTCCAGCCCTTCAAATCGCGAAGCGTCAACGTCGGTAATAATATACGCAAAAGGCGATTTCAGCCCCAAAAGTTCAACCGCTTCCTTCGACATGGGGCGAACTTTCAACCCGATTTTTTTCCACAGCGTTTCGTTCACGTCGGGAGCTTTCCATGGAGCAAACGTAAACTGGAACGACTTTTGCTCTTTCTGCTCGCCTCGCAGGACGGTAATAGCAACAGGCGTTTGAGCGTTGAATTTGGACTCCTGTTCAGCCCACGACGTCATGCCGGAAATCGGCGCGCCGTTGACGGACTCGACAACGTCCCCATCTTTCAGCCCCGCCTGCCCGGCTGGCGAATCTTTGTCAACGCGATACGCAACGCAGCGCCCGTTTTCCAGCTTGAGCCTGAACCCGCGGTCAAACCCGTTTCGGCGAGGATAATCGTACAGTTTCAGAAGTTTGTTGAGTATGGTAATATGGGAAACGCCGTAGGAAATGCACTGAGAGTCGCACTGTTGAGACGTCGTTATACCGACAACCTTTTGATCCAGATCGAACCACGGTCCGCCGGACGCGCCGCCGTAAAGAGCCATGTCCGTCTGCAAAACGTCGCTGAGATAAACGTCCATGTCCGTCAAATGCAATGGACGCCTCGTTCCGCTGATAATTCCCTGCATGCACGTATAGCGGAAGTCATGAGGATGACCAATCGTCATGACGATTTCTCCGCGTCGAACCTCGGAATCTTCTTTGAACGCAACCGGTTTAACCGGCTTTTTCGGATTGATTTTGAGCAAAGCCAGATCGTTTTGAACCAAAACTGTTATCAGTTCCGCCTCATACTCTTTACCGTCAAGCGTTTGAACAATGTGATTAACGGTTCTGTGAACAACGTGAGCGCTTGTCAGCACGTAGCCGTCAGAGGTAATGAAAAAGCCCGACGCGATGCCGTACCTGTCCTCCGCCTCGTCAACAAAGTATTCAGACAACTTTTTGTCCGCCGGGTCTTCAAAATCGCCGGTTACAAAAACCACCGATTCCGCAAAGTCGTCGTATGTCGAGGAAACGAACTCGCTGCGAAGACGCTGAATTTCTTCAGATGTCAGCCGCGCCTGAACGGAGACGCAAATTGAGGCGATTGTCAGAAACGTTACGACAACTAGACGATTAATAAATCGGGGCATGGGGGATGGTATATTAATAAATTATGGTATATGTTTGGCTCATCCGGTAAGTTGGCGCCTGATGAAATAAAGTATTGAAAAAGCATGGGATTCTTTCTATAAGATAGGTAAAACAAAAAAACAATCCATATAAGGAGGAATCCCATGACTGTTAGTATTATACACTCAACTCAAGGAATTTGCAAATACATTTTAGAATAAGAAGTAAAAAAAGATGGAAAAATTTTCTATCACTGCCGTTATAAAGGAAAATTGACTTGTCCTCATTGCGACAGTACGAATGTAATTCAAAAAGAAATAATATATCGTACCTTCCTGGGCGTTCCTTTCGGGGGAACGCAAGTCTATTTGATAATGGCAATTCCTAAAGTACAATGCAAGGATTGCAAGTCAACCAAGCGTATCAAAATTCCATTTGCTAAACCGTATAAAAGG
>JAZQDP010000170.1:0-9563 GCA_045546875.1 Thermoguttaceae bacterium
AGCAGGAGGGCTTGCAAAAATCCCCGATTTTTAGTTAAAATAGTCATTAGAGTTCAATCTCCGTAGTTAAAATAAACATTTATCCAACTGCAACTTTACTATGAAAATCACAGCATTAATTCCATTTGTCGCAGCGTTTGCCACGACTTACTTTTCCTATTATACCATAAAAGCGGATTCTTTGCAACCGCCTGAACGCCTGGAATACAAAAAAATTCAAATGGCAGTACCCGTTCGGCTGGTTTTTTATGCCGATACGAGTACAGAAGAGGGGAAAAAACGGGCTGACGCCGCCGCTCAACGGGTTTTTGACAATATCGAACGTCTAAAAATGGTCTTCAGCGACTACGAGTCCGATTCCGAACTCCGCAAAGCGTGCGTAGCCGCTCAAGACGGTTCGGAAGTCCCCGTTTCCGACGATTTATGGACGGTTCTGGTTGCCGCGAAGAAATACCATCGTCTTTCCAACGGCGCCTTTGACCCGACTGTGGCGAACGCAGTGCGGCTGTGGCGGCGAGCCGTTCGAGAAGAAAAGTTTCCCAAACGCGACAAGCTCGAGGAAGCCCGGGCGCTGACGGACTTCAATCTGGTTGTTTTGAATGAGAAAACGCACACCATGCGATTCCTCAAAAAAGGCGTTCGGCTTGATTTAGGCGGAATTGCCAAAGGGTATATTATCGACAAGTCGCTGGAACTGCTCAAAGAGTTGGGATACCCCTCCGCGCTGGTCGACATCGGGGGAGACGTAGCCGTCGGCGACGCCCCGCCAGAATTAGGCAGTAGGCAAGAGGCAGTAGGCAGCAGTGAGGACGCCTCGACGCCTCGCAACTCGCAACTGGCAACTTGCAACTCCATAAAAGGCTGGAAAATCGGAATTCTCGACCAGACCGGCGAAAAAGTCAAGGAGTTCAAGTATCTGACCAACTGCGGAATCGCAACGTCTGGCGCCAACGCCCGGTTTGTAGTTATTGACTCAATTCGATATTCGCATATAATAGATCCCAAAACCGGAATCGGGCTGACCAACAGCGTCGTTACGACGGTTATCGCCCCCACGGCGATGGACGCCGACGCCTGGGCGTCTGCCAGAAGTGTGAACCCTGGTTTACCCTCAAGTGTTTGGCAGTGAGTAATTTGCTGGGAACTTCTGGGAATTGCTGGGAATTGCTGGGAATCCTCCCAGTTGCTCCCAGCGCTCTCCCAGCCGCTCCCAGAATTCTCCCAGCTTAACTTAAATAAAAAACATCAACATGTCCCACGAATTCAACATCGACTGGACTCGTCAGCATCGCTGCGGGTTCCCTGAAGTTATATACGGAGAAAGCAAGTCCGCTGACCAGATAATCGCGATCGTTTCGGAAATGAGCGCTCGCGGCGTTGACGTATTCGCTACGCGCATTAGCGCTGAAAAAGCGGCGGCGCTTGCCGAGCGGTTCCCGGACGGCGCGTACAATCCCGTTGGCAGAACGTTTCGGCTTGTTCCAGACGGGGTTCAAAAAGAGCTGTCGGGAAAAGTCGCCATTGTAACAGCAGGAACAAGCGATTTGCCCGTTGCGGAAGAGGCGAAAGAGACAGTTCTCTGGTTTGGGTGCGAAGCGGATCTGATTAACGACGTCGGCGTTGCCGGACCGGCGCGGCTGATGGAAAAGCTCCCGCGAATCCAGTCGGCAGACGCGGTGATTGTTATCGCCGGCATGGAAGGGGCGCTGCCAAGCGTCGTCGGCGGATACGTTTCTGCCCCGGTTATTGCCGTCCCAACCAGCGTCGGCTACGGAGCGAACTTCGGCGGTCTTTCCGCCCTGCTGGGCATGCTCAACTCCTGCGCGTCCAACGTCGCCGTGGTCAATATTGACGCCGGATTCAAAGCAGGCTGCGTTGCAGGACTAATAGCGAGACGAACTAAACCCGCAGAAGAATTTTAAAAACACGAAAAACACGAAATAATCGAAAATACACGAAAAGGATATTTAAAAATCTTTCGTCTTTTTCGTTTCGTTCGTGTGTTTCGTGTTAAAAAAGCGGATAAAGTTCGCTAAGTAATGAAAGGAGGCAACGAATCGACCGGCGTGAACGCAGCTGCGTTTAGGCAAGCCACGGGGAGTAACCCGCAGACGGGAATTGCAGATCGTCTCTGTTGAGCCCGGTTCGTTGCTGTCTCAGCCGCCGAAGAGAATTTCAACTTCGATAAGTATACCCCGCCATCTGCGAACATTTTCGACTAAAGCAAAAAATTTTTTTGTAACGCAAATATTTTTTCACATAACGCTTATGAACATCCCAAAATCTATCGTCTGTCTTTTCGTTTGTATAATTTCTGCACTCTTCTGCGCTTGTTACGGACAGGATGATTCCAATGACTCTCAAAAAGTTGTCAATTACTCCAAAAAAGTTGTGAGAATAGTAAGACACTACTTTAGCGACGAGGATATTGATCGTTTTGAAGAGATGTTCAAAACAGGCAATATTGATTTAGAATATCTTTCAAGCGATCGCAGCAACGTTCTGCATTATGCCGCTTTTATCGGTCAAATAGACAAAGTTAAACCTGTTCTCGAAAAAGGCGCTGATATTAACCAGTCAGATAAGTATGGCAATACGCCTCTGCTTTACGCTTCTATGAGCAGCAATCTTGAACTGGTTCAATATCTTGTTGAACAGGGCGCTGACATTAGCGCTAAAAATAACGAAAATATTACGGCTTTGCGATTCGCAGCCGAAAACGGTAATTTGAAACTGGTTCAGTGGCTGGTAGAACATGGCGCTGACATTAACGAAGCAGATTCTACGGGCAGGACAATTATGATTATTTCTGCTCAAAACGGATATTTAGAACTGGTGCAATGGCTTGTTGAACAAGGTTTTGACGTTAACTCAAAATGCATGGGATATCCATTATTGCATTGGGCTTCTGAAAGCGATAATTTGGAATTGGTTAAATGGCTTGTCGAACATGGCGCTGATCTTAGTCAATATGGAGAGGAAGCCTTGGAAAATAGCGCGTTAAATGACAATCTCGATATAGTAAAATGGTTAATGGAACAGGGCGTTAAACTTAGTAAAGACAAATGGGAACAAATTTTAGTCAGTTGCGCTAACCATTTTGGTTTCAATACGGTTCTATGGTTGGTTGAACAAGGAGTAGACGTAAACGCAAAAGATTATAAAGGCATGACGGCTTTGCATCACGTTGTCTTTTATAATATTCCTGTCATTGCTCAATGGTTAATAGAACATGGAGCTGACGTTAATGCGATAACAAATAATGGCGAAACGGCATTAACAATTGCCTGTGAAGATTCAAAAGATCTGAAAATGGTTCAATTACTTGTTAAACATGGAGCTGACATCAATCCAAAGCGCGGAATAACGTTTGTTCCATATTGGTTTGAACTGTGGAGAACTCAATCAGCATCTCCCCCTGTTAATTATTCGATTATCTGTTATCTGATGTTTCATGACACAGTTGTTATTGTATTGACAGGAACATTGATTTTGCTGATAATAATATTGATTGGCTATAGAATTATCAGAAAAAAACAATCCGTGAATTAGTATACTGAAACGACTTGAGTTTTTCTGCAAATTCCGGGGCGCGGACATTGACCGCGAAAAATAATAATGTGAGTTATTTTTGGCGGGTAATATCCGCCCTCCGAAGCAGATGCTCAGCTTCCTTTTATCTCACAGGTACGCTGTTACCGGATGAATCTTTTATATATTTTCTCCAAAGTTGTCATCACCAGCAAGCCAGGCGATAAACTCAGGATAATCGTCGTATTGAACGTCAGTAGCGGGAGGCCAAAAGATACCGTTGGAAATGCTGGATATAACTTCTGAGGCTGTATCCCAGGCCGATGCGTAGTTGATATCGTCCCATTTGGCTTCTGACCACTCCACTTCATCTTTTGAGATATTTATATAGCCAATCTGAACGCCATTTTTACACAAGTCGGATAATTCGGAATTAGCTTCACAAAGAAATCGATATAATGGCAACTGAAGATCAATCCAGCTTAGCGTGTTGTCATTATCTTTTTTGAGATGCGCTTTTTCTGGCGTTTTAGCGGTGTCGGCGGTTTTATAGTCTATGATGACAATTTTTCCATCGGATTCGTCAATTCGGTCAATTTTACCTTTTAAAAGAATGTTGTCGATGTCGCTATTAGGCTTGTTATTATTGATGATATTCCTTTCTGCCAGCACGTTGCGAAGCTCTCCGATTGTACAGGTAAACTCTTTTTCGACAGCCAATATTTTCCAGTTGTTATGAATTTCTTTTTTTGCTTGAAATTCTGCAAATTTCTCAAGTCTCATTCTGACGATTTCTTTTTGCATTCTAACGCCGGGGGTAACGTTGTCTGAATACGTTTGATTGAAAACCTCGTTGAGAAAGTCGCCAAGTTGTTTGTTGATTTCTATTTCTCGAGATGCTTTGTCTACAGGTCGCGTTTGAGATTGGAGCGTATAGAGTCCCCATTGATTTAAAACCTTGTGAAGAAGATCGCCGAAAGAAACGGCTGGCAGTTCCTGATCATAGGTGGAATAGTCTTCTGGTTGCACCTGAACAATTTTCTGAAGATAATACCGAAATGGACATGCGAGGTAGCTTCTTAATGTCGTAGGGGATAAATAATTATTATGCTTTTGGATATATCCTTTTAATACACGATTTGTTGAATTTACCGACAAGTTCTCTTGTGCCCAACGGATAAAATCATCTCGAGAGGTATTGTCTTGGGAGATATTGTCTATTGCGTTTGTATTGTTGTTTAGCTCAAATTTTGGCAATTGCCTGTCATCGTCAAAATAAAACAATGCTTCTTTTGCTAAAACTTCTTTGTTGTTATGGAATAAGAGTCTGCTGGGGAGAACTCCTTTTCCTTCGGTGTTTCGTTTTGAGAAAATGACGCATAATTTTTCTTTGGAATCGAAAATTGCTTTTAAAGCGTAAGCGTCACGCGCAAAACGACGATTGTTGTCTAAAATGCCCAGCTTTGTTCTCAAATGATTTGGTAAAAACAAGTGAGCGTTAACGCTTTGAGGGACGATGCCTTCATTAAACGAAAGAATTGCCAAAACCGGCGCAGGATTCCATACCAATTCCAGCCAGTTAGCAAGATGAACGCCGCCAGTCGCAGCGTTGACTACAGATGGCTGCGAATTCTGCTCTGATTCATTGTTATCGTCATTGTTATCGTTGTCAATTTCCTCTTCGAAATCCTGAATTGTATAGGTTTCTACGCTTTTGAGAAGCATTTTAATAAACGAAATGGGCGTTGGTTTTCCTAGCAGAGAACCTGAAACGTTTTTGAGCCGTTGCGCCATTTTGATTAAGATTAGCAAGGCATTATCTTTAAATCTGTTCTCTTTAAGTTGCTGTTTATAACAGGGAAATTCTTCAAAGATTTTGATAAGAACATTCGGAAAATTATTCGTGTCAAATGTGTTGTCCAGCAAATCAGAAAGCCAGCCTTGTTTCTGTTTTGAACCAATTACCCAGTCCAATGCTTTGAATACAACGTCGAATCTTTCGTCGTCATTGCTGCAGGACTGTAATTCTTTAAGCTGCTCAAGACCAAAATTGACCGGATAAGATTGCTGTTGGTAGTAATCCAGCGCAGTAAGAACGTCGCATTTATTTCCAGTGGTTAGTTCCAATAATTTTTCGTACACGACTGGGTGACGAACCAGCGCGGAAAACGCTTCAAAACTTTTCAATTCAATATAGTTTGTAATTGCGTGAAGAAGAGCGTATTCCAGAGAAAAACGAAATGGAACGCCAATTTCATCGTCCAGAGGAACATTCAATTTTTGGGCTACTGATTGAACAAACGGCATCATCGTTTGGTCTGGAATCCCAATAGTAATTTGATCTGCAGAGTATTTGATTGTATTGTCATTGGCGTTGTCTTTGAGCTTTGAAATGAAATCAAAGGCGCAATACGCTTGATCGGCAGGGGATTCCACTTGAACAATTTTTTTATCGTTCTGCGTTTCGTCGTAAGCCGGGGCGAGAGGACATTTGAGTTCTTTTACCCAATACTCCGCTTTTAGCGAACCGTAACTGTCGAAACCGTCCGATTCTTCTTGGGGCGCGTAAATCAGGGCGACAAGTTTATCTTCTTCAACGGCGTCTAGCATTGCCTTTTGAATGTTATTTAGATCGACGATGCCGAAGAGTATGATTTGATCGAACGGAACCTTGAAATTTTCGTTTGACTTGTTAAGCAAAGCGTATCGACGCGCAGTTTGGATGTCCCAATAACCGAGATTGTCGAGGATGTTTAAGTACTCTTTTTCGATTTGAGCAAAAAATGACCATCGTTCCAGTTCGCTGTCGGAATTGCCTTCTTTTTGAAGTTCCTGAAGTTTCATGACAATGTCGCCGAAATCCAGAATCGGATCAGATAAATTTTTGTCCTTTTTTCGCTTATCCGCGTCCGTTTTTTCGATTGGAAGTTCGGCAGCCAACGTTTTGTGCAGGTCGAAAAACATTTTCCCCAGAACAATTTGCCCATTCAAATCATCGTCTTTTGGCAAGGCTGGCAGATATTTTTCGCGCTTGTTTTTGTCGGATTTTTTAACAGCGTTAAACCAGGCTAATGCCTGAGTAACCTCGTCTGCTAATGGCTTCGTTTGATGATAAATGAATTCAGGAACGCGACCGATTGTAACGATTTTAGGTAGTTCTAAAACAACATTGACATGGTTGGCAAACAGAAGCAAACGATTCAGAAACTCTTTTTTAACTCGAACGGACGGAACGACCAACAGTTTCCGGGATAAATTCCAGGACTTTTTGTCCTTTGAAAGATATTCGTCATATAACTTTTCGATAGCTGCGTCGATTGCTGGTTTTTGTCGTCCGAGAAAAATAGTTTTCATGTTTACTAATTTAGTTAAGAATGTGTAGTAGAGAAGGGGTTAGGGAGTAGAACGCAGGGAGTAGACAGTAGTTTAATTAGCGATTAGCAATTATTGAGGCGTTTTGCGTCAATTGCTCATTGCTCATTCCCTACTGCCTACAGCTTCTTGCCGACTGTTTACTGTAAAATCATCGTGAAGAATTGCCCCGCACGGGCGATGCCAACTCGTGTATAAGGACCAAGCATATTAGCGCTATGCCCTGGGCTGCCCATCCAGACGCGAACTGCATGGACGCCGGAATAGCTTCCCATGTAAACGTTTTCTGCAACGTAAGGCGTTCCACTATGGTACAGCATTTGACGATAATACATATTATTGGAATGATACTGGGCAATTCGCTGCAAATTCGGATCGAATCTGCAGGGTCTCAAACCGTAGCGAGCGCGAAAATTGTTAAACTCTTGAAACGCGAGCGCAATTTGTGGATCCATAGCGGGAGCCGATGGTTTTGACGGATCCGCTTTTTGAGCGTTGTCGTCTTTCTTTACTTGCTCATCTTTTTGAGCGTTGTCGTCTTTCTTTACTTGCTCATCTTTTTGAGCGTTATCGTCTTTCTTCGCTTGCTCATCTTTTTGAGCGTTATCGTCTTTCTTCGCTTGCTCATCTTTTTGAGCGTTGTCGTTTTTCTTCACTTGCTCGTCTTGAGCGACAGGCTCTGTTGTTTCAGCCTGTTTTTCGGATTGGATTTGCTTGTTGTCTTGCGAATCTGTGGCAGGGTCTGCAAAGGACAGGTCGCAGCATACGCATACTAAAGCGGAAACAGTGATCGCGACTATGGATCTCATGTTCATTTTGCTACCTCACTTTGTTAATATGGATTATAGGACTACAGAACGATAAAAGATATTCTACCATGTTTTGACAAAATTGCAAGTATGGTCATGGAAATTCCGAAATTCTAATTGCTGAGCGCTTTAACTTGTTTCGCCGTCAGCGCCCAGCTGTAAATGCGGGCGTAAACAACGGAGCCGGGGAAGAAGAACTCGCCCTCTCCTTTGTTGCTAACGTCCGAGCCGATGCAGAACGCCTGGCAGGCGGGAGAGCCGGGGTGGCGAATCTGTCCGGGACATTCGAGTTTAGCCGCCTCCGCGCCGTTGACATACAGAACAAGCGTTCGACCGTTGAAGACGCCTGTGGCTGTTACGTATTCCCCTTCTTTAATGGGAGCGGCAACAATCTGATACTTCCCGCCGACGTGCGCCCAGAATTCGAGCTTTTTCGTTTTCCCGTTGATTTCAAAGCAACAACCCGCGTTCTGGGTGTTGCCGAAAACGTCCATGCCGCGCGGCTCGAATTTGTCGATTTTGAACTTGACGGACATGGTCAGCTGGTTGACCATGCGGCTGTACTCTGCACCGGTAAACCGAACCCGGCAGCAGTCTTTCTTCCCGTCAAAGACGGCGGCGACAGCGCTGAGAGCAGCGTCTTTGATAAACTGCGGCGAGCCGAAAACCTCAACCGGCTTTTTCTGAGGCAGTTTGTTTACCGCAGTATTGACGGGACCGTCAGCTGTGAAATGGACGTCCAGTATATTGGCGTTCGGTTTGGCGGCGGCTTTATCGACGCATTCGTTGGGATCCGTCAGCGTCGCGAACGTCGCCTCAAGCGTTTGTTCTGACTCTTTTTCGAAACAGTTCAGAGCGGTAATCGTTGCCTTGTATTCGGACGACTCGTCCAAGCCCTTGACTTCAAACGTCATCGTATCCGGCATGTCGTTGTAAAAGTACTTTGACCAGTCGTACTGCTGCGACTGCAGGATCCAATTGGTATCAATCTTCTTATAGACGTCCGCTCGATAGGACATGACAATGTTTTCCTGACCGTTCCATTTCGCCTGCGGGAACGAGAGTGTTGCGCCGTAGGGCGAAGCATTTGTAACGTCCGCCGTGGCGCCTTCTGACCAGAACGGGGCTTGGCTGGTTTGGTATCGGGCGTCTGTATAGACGTATTTCTCCGCGTTCCCCGGGTCAGCGACAACGTAAACGCAATCGTAGAAACTGTTGGTAATCATGTCGTACACTTTGAGAACGACGCTGTTGTCCGCGTGAATCTCCATGATGTAAAACGGCGCGGCGTTGCGATGTCCCGGCGGGAATTTGTTGTACTTCCCGCCGCTCATTTCGTAGTAGCTCAGCGTGCCGGTTCCAAACGCCGTGTATTCTCCTTGCCAGGCAGATCGCGGGTCGTTAATCGGGTAATGCGAATGTCCGGAGAAGTTGATAACGCGGGGATAATTTTTGAGCAGTTCGCACAGGTCGTTGGTTCCCCAGTTGTCTGGATTGCAGCTGCCGTAAACCGTGTTGGAGACGTGATAATGCTGCATGAGAAAAACGGGCTTGTTACTCTTGTCGGCGCAGGCTGAGTCGAGCTGTTCTTTCAGCCACGGCATGGCGTACTGAAAATCGCCGTTTCTGCAAGTTCCTTTTTCGCAGGACAGAGTAATGAACTGGAACCCGTTTATTTCGACTCGATTGTTGGCGGGCGTTTGAAAGACGCGTTCCCACAGCGGGCGATTTCCGCCCCAGTGGTCGTGGTTGCCCATGCACAGAACCCGTTTCGTTTCCGGCTTGAGGCATTTGTCCATCGACTGGCAAAACAGACCGATTTGTTTCTCTTTGCCGTTATTGGACATGTCG
>JAZQDP010000171.1:0-5910 GCA_045546875.1 Thermoguttaceae bacterium
GAATCCCCAGCAAGGCAGAATGAAGCGTTCGGGGAATGGGCGTTGCGGTCATGGTTAAGACGTCAACCGAGGCACGGAACCGCTTGATTTTCTCTTTGACTTCGACGCCGAACTTCTGTTCCTCATCGATAACGACCAACCCCAAATTTGCGAATTGGACGTCTGAAGAAATCAATCGGTGCGTTCCGATAACGATGTCAACCTTTCCCAGAAGCATATCTTTGAGCGTTTTCTCCTGGTCGGCTTTCGACACAAAACGCGACAAGGACGCAATTCGGACAGGGAATTCCGCCATTCTGGACCGGAACGTTTGATAATGCTGCTCGCATAAAACGGTAGTCGGAACCATAACCGCCACCTGGTACCCCGCCTCAACGGCTCGAAAAGCGGCGCGAATCGCCATCTCCGTTTTACCAAATCCAACGTCTCCGCAAAGAAGCCGATCCATCGGGGCTATGCCTCCCATGTCGCGATTAATCGCTTCCATGGCGGTAATCTGGTCGGGCGTTTCCTGGTATGGGAAACATTCGTCGAACTCCTTTTGAAGATCGGTATTCACCGGAAATGCGATGCCAGGCTGAGTTTTTCGTTTCGCTTGAATTTCAAGCATTTCCGCCGCCATGTCTTCCAGTTGGGCAGCAACCCTTTCCTTTTGCTTTTCCCAACGTTTGCCGCCAAGCTTTGCCAGAGGCGGCGCGCCTTTGACGCCCCCGATGTACTTTTGAATCAAGCCGATTCTCGAAACCGGAACGTAAAGCGTCATATTGTCGGCAAATTCCAGTTTGAGGTTTTCCTCAACCATGCCTTGATGTTCAAGCGTCTCGATTCCGGCGCATCGGGCGATGCCGTGAGCCAGGTGAACAACGTAATCCCCAATATTCAGTTCGGAAAACGAATCGATAGCTTTGCTTAACCGTCTGTTTGAAACCGTTCGCTTGATAGTCGTTCGGAGAAACAGGCTGTCTGCGGAGAGAATCGTTTGCCGAACCCCGTTGGGGCGGGAAGAAAACAGAAGCCGAAACCCTCCGGAAATCAATCCGACGTGAAAAAACAGCCGCCCCTCAATGGAGGTAAGCGTTTGAGCAAAGAGGTCTGACAATCGCTGGATTTCTGTCGGCGTAGAGCAAAAGAGATGCACCTCCTGCCCTGCCGCCGCAGAGTCAAACTGGGCAAGAATGCGATTTAACTCGCCGCTGAACTGCTCAACCGTTTCCATATTGAAATGCCAAACGAAGTCAAGCGGCATCGACGTAAACGCCCCCATTTGAATCATGGGAAACTTAAAGAGCGAGTTGGCAATTTGGGCGGTTTGCCAGTATAGATCGGCTACTCCGACCTGCGGAACCAGAGGGGCAAGCGGATCCGGAACGCCGTGAACAAACTGCTTTTCCATCTTGCGCCAATGAGATAGCAAACTCTCTTGAGCGCCAAGGTATTGGCGAGAGTTGTTTTCACATTCAATCGGCTCTATATAAACGACGATTGTGTTAGAGGGAAGATGGTCCGTGAATTTATCCATCGACTCTATTGCCGCTGAAGATACGTCCACCGAAGGCGTAACGGTAATGTCGATAGAATTGAGCTTTTCCAGACTGCGCTGGCTGGACGTCTCGAAAGTGCGGATGGATTCTATAACGTTATCCCAGAATTCAATTCGAACAGGGTTATCGGCATCCAGCGGGAAGATGTCTATTATCCCGCCCCGAACGGAGAATTCGCCCGGCTGAACGACGATCGGAACTCGGTGGAATTTATTATCCGACTTTTTAACCAGCAGCTCGGTTAATTCCTTTAAATCAAAAACGTCCTCTACAGACAAACGTATCGTTTGATTGGCGAGCGTATTTTTAGCAGGCGTTTTTAGCAATAAACTTTGCAGCGTACCGACAATGATTGGCGAGTCCTGCCCGGGCTGGAAATTGTCCAGAACCTTTAACGCTTTGAGCCTATCTCCAAAAGCGTCTGAAGATTCAGCGGTTTCCGGATTGAGAGGGTCGCAAATTGACAACCTCATCGGCGAGACGGCTACTCCAGACGTCTGCGAGAACGTAGTCAGGTTCATACAAAAATCATCAACCTGCTTTTCATCCGGGCAGAGAACCAGAATCGGACCAAAATCGGCGTCCGACTTGGCGTCAGAATTATTTCTAGCCGATAATCGACTCCCTAGCGCAGATCCTTTTGTTTTACCAATCTTTTTTGTATTTATTACTTCGTTAGAATAAAACGCTCCAACGACAGCGGCGCTAACGGGAACGGAAGCGCCGTCGATAGAAACAGATTTTCCTTCCCGAAGCATTTGTGCCGCTTGGGTGAAATCTGCGTTTCGGGTTATTTCCTGAAATAGGGGAAATGGAACGGTTTTGTCGATTATCAAGGTTTTTTACGAAATAAATAAAATAATATGAACTTGAATTTTTAAATGGGGGGTTGCTTTTATATTTTTTATGCTAAAATAAAATAATAGCTAGGGATCAAATAATTATATCCCTTTCTGATACTGCGTCAATCCCATTTTGACTCAGTTCATACAAAAAATGGAACTAACAACCCCCCTTAGGTATTTTTATGAATCCAAGTTATAAATTGTTTTACAAAACATTTATTGTTCTTTTATTTACACTATTGATAGTATCCAGTCAATCAACGCAGGCTCAACGCTGGCGTCGCGAACGTGAACGCAATCACGGCAGCCCCACGCAGGTAGAAGCCGTTGGAGCCGGCGGTTATCAGATGACAACCAACGCCACATTCGCGCCTTTGCCGGGCGGTCTGATTACGCCTGAGAATGTGAAAAAAACTATTTCTCCAGAAGAATTACAGAGCCTTTACGACGCTAAAAAGCCGAAAGAGGAGTCTGAAAAAGAGGAAACCGATGAAACGGCAGAACAGAAAAAGCCCGCTGCCAATCCTCCTCTGGAAACTGTAATTGATCCCCTGCTTAAAGCTCCCCAGGAATCCTATCAATTAGGTTTCCCGCAGGCGGAAGAAATTGTTAAGATTATGGAATCGGAACTCGTTTCTGAAATGATAACCCGTCCGGGAGTAGAGCAAAAGTATCATACGTGGATTAATTATCTCAAAGGTCGCACTTTAGCCAGCGGAAAATCTACCGGTATTGGCGGTTATAACGGCATTTGTCGCCTTAAATGGTATGAAGAACTGCTCCTTGATCCTGTCCATTCGACCAGCAAAACCGAAGAATTTTCGCGCCATCTGCATGCCGGCGTTCTTTACGGCGGGACGAAGGGATATGGGTTCCTTCTCAAAGAAGCGCGAGAAAAAATGGGCGTTCCAGAAGGTTCCGTTTGCGAAACAAAGCGAGTGAAATCGGCTGAAGAAGCCTATAAACTTTTAGCTCAACGATTAGGCGAAGTAAAAGGATTGCACGCTCAGGCGGTTGCCCCAATTAAACCGGAATGGCTCAAAAGCATGAACGCGAACTTGTATAACCTGTTTACAATTCAAGTCAGCGTTGGGCATACCGTCAACTACCGTTCAGAACAGATTCGGCAATTCCTGCTGAATTTCGAAAAAATCGATTACGGCGCCTATTATGACGCCGCGGGAATTATGTTCTCATTTTCCGAAACGGATTTTCTCGATCAATTGCTTAATTTGAACGACAAAACCATCGACAAGCTCGAATTGGTCGAAAAAGACGAAGACGGCAATCCGTTGCCGAGAAATCAGGTTCCCGGCGTTACGGGAGAAATTCTTATGGTAATGGAATGCCCCGCTGGGAAAATTCTTGTCGGAGGCAAGGGAGACAACGAATACAATTTGGAACAGTTGCAAAGTTTTTGCGCTATTATTGATCTGGGCGGCAACGACGTCTATCGCGAAGGAATGGTCAGCATGAACCGTCCCGTTCTTCTGATTATCGACGAAGACGGCGATGACGTTTACACCGGTAAACTGCCCGCCATCCAGGGTTCCTCTATTTTGGGCGTTTCTTGTCTGATTGACCGCAAAGGCAATGACAAATACCAGGCAGACCACGTTGCTCAGGGTTCAACGATGGGCGGGGTGGGAATCCTCCTTGATATGTCAGGCAACGACGTTTACAACGGCATTCGTCGAGTTCAAGGAACGGCAATGGGCGGTATCGGCATGGCAATCGATTTAGGTGGAAACGACTCTTATCATGCTGCCATGTGGGCGCAAGGTTTGGGACATCCAAAAGGATTCGGCATGCTGGATAACGTTTCTGGTAACGACACCTATTATTTAGGCGGCATTTACCCAGATTCCTACGACGAAACTCCCGGCTACGAAGGCTGGGGGCAAGGATTAGGCACAGGAATCCGAGATTTAGCCGGCGGCGGCATCGGCGTCCTGCTTGAAGGCGGCGGAGACGATTACTACGAATACGATTATATTGCTCATGGCGGCGGATATTGGCAAGGCGTTGGCATTCTCCGGGATTTTAGCGGACATGACAATCACGCCGGGTCAACCAAAAAATCGTTTTACGGAGGTCCTCGACAAGAGCAGCTCTTCCAGAGATTAGGCAACGGGTTCGGGTGCCATTACGCTGTCGGGTATCTGTTTGACGATTTTGGAAACGATACGTACCATTCCACAATTATGGACAATGGTTTTGGCTGGGACGCGTCGTTTGGAATTCTCGTTGACTTCCAGGGGCACGACAAATACACTGCCGTTGGCGGCGGTTCCTGCGGCAACGGCGCTCAAGCCAGTATGGGCGTTCTGTTCGATTACGACGGCAACGACACCTATTATGGTTCCAGCCAAGGCTACGCGTCGCCAGAAATCAATCCCGATTACCACATTTGGCCCGACTGCGGCGGAAATTTCGCGTTCCTGATTGACTACGGCGGAACGGACGCCTACGGTTGCCGAGTGAGAAACAACGGCATCTATCAGCGCGGCGCCTCGGGCGGATATATTGTTGACCGACCTGTCAACCCTGATAAAACCATCCCTCAACCCAAATAATTTAAAGGGTCGTTTATACCCCACTTTCCGTTATTATGCAAGAAAGACTTAAATTAGCGGTCGCCGCAGCGAAAGAAGCGGCTAAAATTACGCAAAGTTACTTTATGTCCCGTGATTTACGGGTCGATATGAAGTCTGACAGAACGCCTGTTACGGAAGCGGATAAAAATACAGAAAAGGCGTTGCGACGCATTATCGAAGACACCTTTCCGTCAGACGGCATTTTGGGCGAAGAATGGCAAGAAAAAATCGGTTCTTCCGGATTCCGCTGGATTCTTGACCCTATCGACGGCACAAAGTCATTTATTCACGGCGTTCCTCTCTACGGAACGTTGATTGCAGTTGAATATAACGGTCAGAGCGTCGTTGGCGTTATTTCCATTCCTGCCACTGGCGAGATGGTTTATGCCGCCCAAGGTTCCGGATGCTGGTATACGAAAAACGGTTCAGAGCCAGTTCCAGCGCGCGTCTCACAGGTTTCGGACATTTCTCAAGGGCTATTTTTAACGAGCGAAGTCCTCACCTTTGACGAAATTCATCGTCGAGATATTTACGAAACGCTCGAAAAACAATTCTATTTAACTCGAACCTGGGGCGATTGCTACGGTTATATGCTTGTTGCAACCGGTCGGGCAGAGTGCATCGTTGATCCGGTATTAAGCATTTGGGACGCTGCTGCGCTCTTGCCGATTATTGTCGAAGCAGGCGGACGATTTACCGACTTCCAGGGCGTATGCACTCATACGTCTCAACAAGCAATTGCAACTAACGGCATTATTCACGACCAAATTTTAAAATGGGTTAAGTAATGTTTCTTAATTGAAGCTAAATATTGACTAATTAAATAAGAAAAATAGAAATTTATACAGAATTTCACAGTGTTTTTGCTGTAAAATTCTGTATAATTGTTATTATAGATAAAATATTTTAATTATTTTGTAAAATCTT
>JAZQDP010000172.1:0-7630 GCA_045546875.1 Thermoguttaceae bacterium
CCTTATACCTTTTTTTCTGAATTTTTAATTTTTTCTCAAATCGTGTTCAAAAATTATTGTATAAACCAAATCTTATTTTTTTTAGGATTCTTCTAATTTATCCTTTTGCATAGCCTTGATAAACTTTTTGGTAATGATAAATTGGGTAAAAAAGTATGTATAGAAAATGTAAATAGCTAATTTATACAGCTAATCAATGGGGTTCTGTCAAAAAAATGATTTGGCGCTATAATAAACGTTATGATTTATACGAAAACGTATTCTAACGGGCTGACGCTACTGGCAAAACCGATGCCGTATTTGAAGTCTTGTACGTTTAATTTGAGAATCCCGAGTGGTGTGGCGTTTGAAAATCCAAGTCGACGCGGCGTATCGTCGTTTACGTGTGAAATGGCTCTTCGCGGTTGTGGACGTTGGAACAGTCGGCAATTTATCGAACAACTAAGGTCCCGCGGCGCTTCTTGGGATGAAAATATCGGTATTGCCAATACGACCTTTTTGGCGTCGTTTCCTAGTATTTATCTCCATGATATTTTAGAGATTTATGCAGCCCTGGTGCAAAACGCGCATTTTGACGAATCTTTTTTAGAGTCGTCCAGACAGCGCATGATTTTAGAACGCATTGGCATCGAAGACGCTCCGACGTTAGTTGCGCGACTTGCTGCGGAAAAAGAATTTTTCCCGGTTCCTTGGAATGAAAATTCGTATGGCGACTTGGACGTACTTTATTCCGTTACTCTGGACGAGCTTAAAACGTTTTATCAGACATACTATCGACCTGATGGAACTATTTTGGCTGTTGCAGGGGCTTTTGATTGGAATGAGTTGCAAGATGAAGTGGAGTCTTTATTTAGCTCCTGGCGGACTCAGGGAACGTTAAAAATAGAAGAAACGCCGCCAACTCGTCAGAATCTGCATATAGATTTTGATTCACAGCAAACACAGATTGTAGTTGCATTTGAAGGCGTTCCGTATCAACAGCCAGACTATTATTGCCAGTGGGCAGGAGCTTATATTTTAGGGAGGGATGGGAGCGGTCGCCTGTTTACACAATTGCGAGAGCGGCAAGGATTGTGCTATTGGGTCGATGCGTATAGTTCTGTTATTGTTAATGGATCGGGCATTTTTTGCAGGTTGGGAACAAATTCGGATCATTCCGAGCTGGCTTTGGATTGTTTGCTAAAGGAAATTCAAAGATTATTTAAATATGGAATTACGGAAGATGAACTTGGTTGGTTGAAAACCAATGTTCGAGCAGATATTATTATGAGTCAAGAATCGTCCGATATTCAAGCGGCTCATTTGGTAAGCGACTGGTTTTTAATGCGGAGGTGCAAAACGATAGAAGAACAATTGTCTACAATTGATAAGTTAACAGTTGATACCGTTAACGACTTTTTGTTAAAGAACGCTCCTAAAGATTTTTTGATTACAACGCTTGGTAAACGTTCGTAGTCAAACTACTTGAATCTTTTAAATAAAAGAGTATAATCATAATAGAGATTGGCATTTTGAAAAGAGAGTGATTGCGGAAAGCGAGAATTAACGTTTGGATTTCTTTCCATAAATAATCACCCTTTATTTATCCATTTACCTTTTACAACAAATGAATAACGATACTCAGAATACAAAAAGCATCGCGCTGGTTGGCGTTGGAGGTCAAGGCATTTTATTGGCAAGCGAGATCTGCGCTCAAACGGCTATGATCTGCGGTTACGACGTCAAGACGAACGAAGTCCACGGCATGGCGCAGCGCGGCGGGTCGGTTGTCGCTCAGATTCGATACGGAACGAAAGTTCACAGCCCCTTGATTGCGCCGGGAACAGCGTCTGTTCTGGTTGCCTTGGAACGAATCGAAGCTCTGCGGTATCATGAATACTTGTCGGCAGACGGCTTGGCGGTTGTCAACTCGCAAAGAATCGTTCCGGTTACAGTCTCGATGGGCGCGGCGGTTTATCCGGACGACGCGAAGGAACGGCTGGAAAAGGCGTTTAGCCGACTGATCTATCTTGACGCAGAAGATATCGCCGAAAAACTGGGCAACATCCGTGCTGCCAACACGGTTTTACTTGGCGCGATGGCAACGGAACTGGATATGCCGGTTGATGCTTGGAAAGAATCGATAAAGAAATGCTGCAAGCCGAAATTCGTCGACGTCAACCTCGCGGCTTTTGACGCTGGTCAGGCGGCGATGAAGAATAATTAGCTCCTAGCTGTTAGCTTCTAGCTGCTAGTTTTTACTTTTAGCTTCCAGCTTTAAAAATAACAGCTGAGAACTACAAATCCACAAGCTAACAGCTAGCAGCTAGCGGCTAACAGCTTTTAGCGCCTCGTACTCTTCCCGGCTGATTTCGAAAACGGTTCCGTGCCGAACTTCTTTGGGAATGGAGAGTTTGCTGGTAACGTCCGTCCAGTTGACGCCGTCTGCGGACTCGATTGCTCCGTAATGATGAGCAGCGTAGCAGTCGTACAGAACCAGCCAGCGGTTGTTGACTCTGAACGCCGTCGGACCTTCCACCCAGTTCATCGGAGAGATGATTTTCCCGGCGGTATACGGACCTTCTACAGACGGGGCGGTTGCCAGCCAAATGCTTTTGCCTTCTACGATTTTCCCGTCTTCCGCCGTGCGCTTAAGCCGTTCGTCTTTGTAAAACAGATAATACGTCTTGTCCAGCTTGGCGATCATGCCGTCGATGACGTTGTGCCCGGGATTGAAAAACAGCTTCGTCGGGGAGAACGTTTTGAAGTCTTTTGTTGTAACAAAGTACATGCGATGGTCGAGGCTGGACTCGCTGGTTCCGTGTTCAGAAAAGCGTCCGGGAATGGTCGACGACCAGAAGATGTAAAACTTCTCGGTTGCGTCGTCGTAGAAAATCTCCGGCGCCCACGTGTTGCGGCAGGTCGGCTCGTGCGACATGACGGGAATCGCCTGCGACGGCGTCCAGTGGATTAAATCGGAGCTGGTAGAATGACCGATAAAGTCCCGCTTCCACGACGTCGTCCAGACCAGATGCCACTTCCCGTCCGGACCTTTGCAAATGCTCGGGTCGCGCATGAGGTTGTCTCCCGGCAAGGTCTGACGGTACAGCGGAGCCCCGCCGTTGACCTTGTCCCACTTCAAGCCGTCCTGACTAATAAGCAGATGAAGTCCATGCTCGCCGTTGCCGGTAAAGTACGAAAAAGCAAAATACTGCTGGCCATCTTCCGCGTAAGCGAACGACGTCAACAAACTCAATACGATTGTACACAGAATACCTTTCAATTTCATGATTATTTCGGATAGACGCTTTGCGTCAATTGCTAATTGCTAATTGAAAATTGCTAATTGCTTTCACCCTTTTTCCCCCCGGGACGCTGCCTGCGCTTTGGTCGCTGCGTGTTGCGTTCCCATTGAGTAAACGAAACCGATCCGTCTTCGTTGAGACGCGTTTTGTGACAAATCTGAAGAATGACGGAAACCGCGTCCGGCTGAGTTGCCGTTGCGGTGTTGGGAAGCGTGTACTCTTCCAGCTTTCGCAGAGCCATGTTTGTCATCATGCCGAAATGCCGAGCCTCGCCGCGTTCTTCCACCCAGGACGGACCTTTGATGAGCAGGATCCGGTCGAAGGAGTTCATCTGCGGACGCATCCATTCGAGAATCTTCGCCATCTTCGCCACCGCGCGGAACGTGAGCGTATTGTATCGGACGTCTGGCAGGACGTCTTCCGCTCGACCGATATAGACGTCGCAGCGCAGTTCCAGCTGAGCGACGATGTCAACCAGACAATTCGCCTTTTTGTTGACGGACTCGCATAGGTCGATGTGGAGGTCAGGGCGGAGAATCTTGAGTAGCACGCCCGGAACGCCGCCGCCGGAGCCGACGTCCATGACTCGCTCTTTCGGGTTGATGTGCCGCGCCAGCGCCAACGTATCGACCAAGTCATGTTTGACGAACTTGTCGAAATCGGTATGGCGAGTAAGATTGATCTTTTCGTTCCAGTCCCATGCCAGCTGACAGTACTGCGCCAGCATATCGATTTGGGCTTCGTCGATTTTCGCCAGCTCCGGGACGTAAGATGAGTATTGGGCGATAACTTCGGTCAATACGGCGGGTGAAGTTTCCATAAGGTTAATCTATGTAGGAAAACAAAAAAAGTAAATTATTCTGAAATAATAGATTAATAATTAATGTGTTCGTCATCAATAGGTTCGTTTGGCGATTGATTGGAATTGCTTGATTCGTCCTTACTAAGTAAGATACGTAATATGCACCAAGCAAAAACAACTGTAATAATAATACATGCCGTAAGCATGAAACACCAGCCTGCAAACGTCATGATAAACTCCTTTGAATAATTGAAAAATGGAAATCTTGTGTAGTAGGCGATTTGTACTCGCATCTTGCCAGCAGTCAAGACTATTGATCCAAATGTTATTTGCCTTGAATTTATTACAATAAACAGCTTATCAGGAAACCGCTACTCACTCCATAATTATACAGGAGAAATAAAAAACGAAAATAGGGGAGGGTTGTTGAATTTGCTATTATTTTCGGTAAAATATTACCTATTTTCTTCTAAAATAACCCTGAAACCGACGTCGAAGACTCGTTGCCAGGCGGGGTACGAACGCGAAGCGTGAACGGTGGCTCGGTACGGGCGGTCGTACCACGATCCACCTTTGACGATGTAACGTCCGGCGGCGTCGGTCGAGCATGTCCATTCAGCAACGTTGCCGTGGACGTCGTAAACGCCCCAGTCGTTGGGCTGATACGAGCCGGGCGTCGTCGTTAAAACGGAACCGTCGTTAAAGCGTTTGTCAGCTGGAATCCAGTCGTCGAATTCCGGCATGGATCCGTATTTCTGGTCGACGGTGTACGGGTTTGTCGGGAAGTTTCTCATCGCTGCGTCCGACAGGTTCGCGAACGGGCTGAAATCGGAATCGAGCGTTCCGTAGAAGAACGGCGTCGATTTCCCTGCTCTTGCCGACCATTCCCATTGCGTCTGCGTTGGCAGTTTACAGGTCAGATTGACGGTCGCAGGGTCGCTGGCAAGCTGTTTGCTCAGCCAGTCGCAAAACGCCTGCGCGGACTGCTGCGTAACGCGACAGACAGGCTGATTCGGTTTGTTCATCGGATAGCCGTGAATTCCAAACTGATAGCAATGCTTCGATTCAACGCGGCTGTCGTGCGTCGGGTCGAACGCGGCAAACTGATCGTTGCGAATCTCTTTGGCGCTTATCCAGAACGGCTTTTCGATTTTCGTTTCAACGCCGTTAATCGTATACGTTCCTGCTGGAATGCGGACGAATTCCAGCTCCTGACCGTTGGACAGCGTTACAACCTTCGTTTCCGGCTTGTAGTTCTCCGGGAAGAGTTCAACAACCGGTTCCGGCTTCTGGTCTTCTTTTTGAAGCTGCTCGTCCGGCAGAATCGGCGCGCCGGTTTCGATATCCGTCTTATAAATCTCTTCCGCGTCGTGCGGGTCAAGGTTTCCGTACAGCTGAGCCAGTTCCACGCGCCGCTGACGCTGAGCGCCCGGATTCTTCGTCGCTTCCGTCCACGTTCCGTGATACGGGCAGTTGAGGTCAATCCACGTCAGGATTCTGTCCCACGCCTGATCCGAAAGGCGAACGCCATGATGTCCGGCGCGAAGAAGCTGAACCAGTTCCGTCGTGTCGGCGGAGAACTCTTTCGGTTCCAGCAGGTGCATGTCCGATTCAATCCCAGACCGGCGAACGTATTTCTGAAGATTGTAGTATCCAACGGAAAAATGCGCATTGCGCTGAATATACCCAGTCCCGTTTCCAGACTGAATGGAATGATAGTTTGGAACAAAGACGTCGCCGCGAAGATCAACCGTCTTGCAGTTTTCGTCCGCCCCGTTATGACACGCCAAACAGTATTTGTCGATAATCGGCTGAACTTCCCGGGCGTAGGCGAACCCGCGGCGATCGCCGTACCACGGCTGGATTTCCGCCGGCTTGGCAGTGAACCCGACAGACGTTTTGGGAATCGCCGCCTGGTTCAGGTCTTCGTGACAGCCGTTGCACTGTAACAGTTCGCCCGGCATGGCGGTAAACCAGGAACGCATCAACTGCAGCGACTGCCCGGACTCGTCCAGCGGCTGAATGGCAATCGGCGTGTTGGCGGGAATGCGGAATCGGGCGGAGCCGTCCGGATTGACGGGAACCGTTCCCATAACCTCTTTGATGTCCCACGGTCCGTCCACGCCGACGATGCCCATCAGCCCGCCCATGTTCTGATACGAGAAATGGTACGTGAACAGACGAAGCTGCTTGACCGTCCCGCGAGGAACGTCTTTCAATCCCGGTCCGTTGTAGATGTCGGCGATATAAACTTCTGCGTCCTTACGCAACAGGTTGACTCTGTCCTGAATCAGGTTCGGGCGCTCACGTTTCGCCAGCGGGAACGGCTCCAATAAAGCGTAGTCGTTGTCCTCGTAAAGGAGCGTCATGTTGTCGAAGACGTCAACCAGATACAAGCCCCACTTGGACTGCGGCGTCGGCTTGCAGGAAACGAGGAAATACTTGTCCGACAGCGGGAACGGATGAAGGAACTTGGGCCAGGAATCCTTGACCAAACCGTCTTTAATAATCGGTTCCACCTTTTTGCCGTATCCGGGAATGCGCTGAATACAGCCGTCCGCTTCGTTTCTGCCCAGAGCCGGGTCAAACAGACACAACTCGCCGGCGCGGTGAGAATCGTGATGTCCGGTAATGACCGAAACGATCATCGACCGCTCGCCCGGAATGGGGCGGGAATACCAGAACGAGTTGGGCCAGTACGAGTTGCTGTTATAGTACGACAGCTGCCCCGTCCCGTCGGGATTGCACTGAAACAGCTGGCGCGAGTTGCTGTGCGGCAAGTCGGCGTATTCCCATCGCTGATACAGAATGCGACCGTTGTTCAACACCGCCGGATTCCAGGAGTGTTCCTGATCGAACGCCAGCTGACGTTTCGCCGTCCCGTCGCCGTTCATTAAAAACAGCGTCGCGATATGTGACGAGCCGTAAACGCACGGGACGCCCGCCATAATCGCCGTAGACGTATAGATAATTCTGCCGTCGGGCAAATAACAGGCGTCGTAAGAATCGATGTCGGCTTCGTCGGCGGTGAGTTCCTTCGGGGCGGACTTGCCGTCCAGATTGTACTCAAAGACCTGCCAGCGTCCGTTCTCTCCAATAGACGAGAACAGAATCTTGTCGGCGTCCCAGTTCAAATCGACGTCCCCGACGAAAACCGGCTTTTCCGGCTTGTAGACGACCGGGACTTTCGACCAGTCCAGAGCCGTCGTCTGTCCCTTGACCGGGATTCGGATAATCGCGTCGTCAAAACCGCTTTTCGGGAGAGAGGAATTGCTTTCCCAGTTGCACGGCAAGCCCATTCGCGGGGATTTATACGACCGCTTGACAACCAGCAGTTCGGAAAAATCGTTGAGCAGCGGGTTCGACAGCGTTGCCTCGCGCTGAAGCTGGTTAAAACGGGTAATAATATCATTTAGCGACACAGAAACGGACTCCGGAAGAGCCTTGCCGTAACTCGAAATTACCGTCGGCAGAATCTTTGCCAACTCCTTATCGATGGAATCTAACCGTGCCATATAGTCCGTTGACTCGTACTCGTCTGGAT
>JAZQDP010000173.1:0-12312 GCA_045546875.1 Thermoguttaceae bacterium
TGAGCTTGAAATAGTTCATCGGCTAGAATTAAGATTGTTTATTAACTGTCTAAACAGTTTATTTTGCTGGTAGCGCTATTTTAGAATTTCCAGGCTTTAATCCAGATGGTTTGATCGTCTTGCGGCTTCATATTGAAATCGCTTTGCAGTTTTTCTGAAAATTCTGGCAAATGGGCGGCGCCATAAAAAATGGCGATCTTCTTTTTGGAATCGTCTTTAAGAATTTCCTTTAATTTTTCTAGAACTTTGTTGTTTCTGTCTGTAATAATAGACGTTCCGTCAGAGGTTCCTTTCATAGCTTGTTCTGAATCCATGGAAGCAAACTGATCTGCCAAGGCGTCTTTAAGGGCTTTTTTGCGATTTTTCTTGAAGAAAGCCATGAATACTTTAGATTCGTCTGCAACGGATGATTTTGAGCTGTTTCTCGCCATGCCAAATCCAACTTCTCTCAGATACCAGGCAGCAAACCCATCGTTACGAGCTTTCATAGCTTCGGCAAATTCCTTGGGGGACAGGTCGGCATGAACCATATTCTCACATTTATAATCAATGTGGTCTAACTGATGCACCAATCCGAGCAATTGTGCAAATTTAATCTGTGTAAAACCGATAACGCTGGTAGGGGTTCTTTCTTCTGTTTCGGACGGTTCAGGACGGGTTCCTTCTTCTGCAACCACTTCATAAAGAACGACGTCGTAATCTTTGAACAGCTCGTTGAGTTCTTTAAAATAAGATTTTTCAGCAATGTGAATGGCTCCGACCAGATCGACGCACGCGCCATTTTCGGCAATGAACTTGCGAACACAGGTGTCTAAAGAGCCGGTTTTCGTCTCTTTATCTCGGACAACGCGAATGTACTGAAATTGATCCTGTTGTTTTTTAGATTTTTTCGCCTTCTTGGTAACGGTTGCGTTTTGTTCTGCTTGTGAAGCGTTTTCGCGAGCATACGTAAACTGGGAGGACAAGGCAATAAACATTGCCACAATAAAAAATGTTAAAATGTGTCTTTGGGGCATTTTAGATAAACCTCGTGTGGTAATATGGGAATAAAGGGTGGTGAGGGTTATTCGGAAAATAGGGTAGCTTCAAAATTTCTTGAAAAAATATTTAGAAGCTTCCGATATATCTCGAAGACGGTTATTACCCGCTTTTTATTATTATACGTTATAAAATCCTAAAAAGTTGCGAAAAAGGATCCAAAATTGGGAACTTTTACAGAAAAAGTTCCTCAAAATATAACATAGAACTATATTTAATAAGGGCAAAGTGTTAAATACAGAATTTCTATGCTAAAATCGGTATCTATTCGCAGAGGGCATTGCATATAACCGTTATAATTGTACTTGTATTTACAATTTGCAACATTATTTCAAAAAAATGAGATAATCTCTGTCCCATTTTTTCTTGAATTGTTGTATAATAAGTGCGTATAATAATGTATTTTGGTAGAGATGCCAACCTTTACAAAAGGAACCCTAAAAAATGACTATGTTCCGTTTTTCATCAATGAAGCAAGTTTTGTCCGGTTTTTTCACCAAAAAGGATAAAAAAGACAATCGCAAAGAGCGTCATCTCGTAGTTGATGCACTTGAAGCTCGTGAATTGCTTACCGTTACACCTGCTTCGACGGCAAGTTTTTATGTCAATGAATTGCCGATTTACGAAACTAGTTCAGACATCATTGAGCAGATTCAAAACCTCCGCGACAACAACCTTTCGGTCGATTACGACATGGGCGGCGACGACGACGGCGATTTGGTAGTTGCCTGGGAACGTCCTGACGTCATCTATACAACCAAAGAAGGCGAAACGAGTCAATTCCAGCCGGTGATTGACAACACGACGCTGTCGCCGTCTCTGGACTGGAACATTTACGCTCGTTATCTGACTAACGAAACCCAGCGTCTGTATCTGGATTATGACGCTTTTAATACTGGAACGTATTCCAACATTGGTCTGTTCTACGGGCAGATGCAAAACCTTGATCCCAATGGCATGGTCGAAGATCCGACCGTGGATACAAAGATTGCTTCCGGTTTGGTTTATAAGATTTCCTTCACGTCTCAGGCGCAGCCATTAACGCCCAATCAGGACAGTATCAACGCTCGATTCTCGATTTACGCTTACGACAGCACTGGTCAGTCTACGGTTTCAACGTTCACGTTTAATGAAGAATATGCCAAAACGTTGTCGATTGACGCCACTACAGATAAAGACGTTTTGAACTACACCAATTCTATGGAAACCAATGCCGCAGAATTGCAAGCAAAATTGCGCGGTTTGGGTCAAACGCAGGGTAAATATCTTAATGACTGCGTTGTCAAGGCAATCAGCCCCACAGAATTCTACGTTTACGTCTATTCCGAAGACATTCAAGCCACTTGGGATGGCTCGAAATGGGTTTACACCGGCGTTCCAAATCTGGCGATTTATCAGGAAAACCCGGAAGGAAACGACGCTTCCGGATTTGAAGTGTCCGCTGACATTTCCATTGTTAGCGCTCCGAGCTTGTACAATAATATTAAAGTCGACCCATCTCGCCCGCTGGACAGTGCAGACAACATTCAAAAGGCGTTTGACGCAAAGAAAAGCACCAATATCTCGGCGCCGATTTTCATGCCTGCTCCAGACCGAATCAACGCACAACGTCGAGACATTCTGGAAGGACCGGCGACGGAATCGGACATGCTTATTTCAGGCGGCGTTTATCCGGAAGTGTTGGTCGTTCCGGTTTACGGTTTGACTGATGCCGACGGCAACTCTCTGGACGGATACGTATACGACATCACGTTTGTTGGAAGCAGTTCGTATATTAACCATCCGCTTTTGACCGCATTGGCAAGCGATGGAACTGACAGCCTGTCAGATGAAGCGATTTTGAAAGTGGTAACGGTTAAGGAATCCAGTTCCGAATTCCGCGTCAACTCTCTGGAAGAAGCGGATCCGGCTGACTCAGACGATCCCTTTAAAGAGGTTACGTATTATAATCAGCTCAATCCCGCTGTGGCAATGGACGCAGACGGCGATTTTGTCATTACATGGCAAAGCGAAGTTTCAAACGTTCTCGTTCGCGGCAGCTATACCGACATTTACGCCAAGACGTACTCCGCCCGTAGCTACATCAACGACCACTCCTATCTCAATGACGCTTACGTTGAGGATGAATCAGAAAAGATGTGGCCGTCCGATATGATGGTCAACACGGTCGATACGTATACCTATATCGAAGTTGATCCTGACAATCTTGATCAAAATTACTACCAAAAGAATTCCAAAACAAAATACATTCAATCCGTTGTAGAAACATCCAAAGAGTTCCGCGTTAATACATCAACCACAAACGCTCAACGCAATCCAGACGTTGCCATGGACTTGGACGGCAACTTCGTTATCGTCTGGGATTCTGAAGGGCAAACAATTAGCTACTTCAATGGCGTTTACATGCAACGCTATGATAAAGCAGGTAAAGCTGTTAGCGCAGAAACCCGTGTTGATACAGAAGTAACAGGCGCTTCTACCAATCCATCTGTTTCGGCTGATGATAATGGTCAGTTTGTCGTTACATGGGAATACACCAACAACCCATTGATGGACATTCAATTCCCATACTACACATTCTACAACCACTACTTCAATTATTATTACGAAGAAGATTTCTACTACATGTCAGAAATCCATGCGGCAGTATACAACACGATCTACCCGACCAATGAAGAATTTGGTTTGATTCAGGAAGAATACGTTGTTGGCGCTACGGATGCAAACGGTGGTAAAGATCCACAGGCAGCTTGGTCTGATACAGGTGATTACATCATCAGCTGGACGGGATTGGAAACAGACACTGATTCTACCGGAGAAATCTCTTCTGGCGTGTATGCGGAACAGTATAAAGTCATTATGACTGAAATACCGGTTGAACAGGAAGACGATCAAGCAGTTGTCAATCCAGATGATGATGCTGAAGCAGCCGCTGATGGCGAAGATACGTCTACAGAACCTGTTACCGAGATAAAGAAGACTGTAAATAAAGTTCGTAACGTTTACCGTGTTAACAGTGCTACTTTTAACATTAACGAAAACCCAACGTACTGGGATTACAGCCAGTTGGTTGGACAGGTTGGACTTGATGCAGATGGCGATGTTGTTGTTACATACGCTGGATACGGTCCTGACGTTTCTGTTAACAGCATCATTCCATATATCAGCGGGGCAAGTTTGTCAACAACGAATTCATATACGTTGTTCCTTAATAATATGAAGAACCTGCTCAATACGCAGACGCAGATTCTGAAAGCCAAGTATGGAGACGAACCATTTGCCGATTTGACCAATTTCTTTAATCCCACCGGTAGAGCCACAGGAACCAAGGCTGGCGATTCATTTGGTTCAATTACTAAAGATAAAGTTGACGAAGACGGTACTCTTATAACGTTTACATCCAAGCGAATGCAAGATCTGCTTCGCGAACTTCGGTTTGACGAAGATTTTAACCTTGAGTTGACTGGAACTTACGAATGTCATGGCGACGTCAACAGCGTTATTGCAATGGTGTTAACAAACGCTCAACTGCTTTTCCAGTACGATCCGCAATATGAAACGCTTCGACAAAACGAAGTGGAGTTCCATAATGTTCAAAACGTTGTCTTGGGCGCATTAGCGTCCGTTCTCGAATCTCAATTCGGGTTACTCCGAGGTGAATCCTCTGGCGTTATGTTCACTCAGATTGACGCTGCTGTCAATAAGCTTGCGACAAACGCAGGCGATGGAACTGACGACGGAACAACCGACGATACCGGAACGACAACCAATACAATTACCGGCGTTTCGACGGATTTGGCGTCTTCAGCTATTATTCACAGTGATTCTGTTGTCAACAGCAAACGCGATGGCGTTACGGCGGTTGCCAATATCGCTCTGGACGTTTCCTTTAACCGCATTTGGGATAATATCAGTCTGACGGTTGTCAATAAAGCGAACCAGCAGACTCAGGTTGTTGGCGTTGATCTGTTTACTGAGGCGTATGAAGACGTTGGCGATGGTTTGTATGAACTCAACACCGCCAAGGCGGCAGAAGCTATCGAAAAGGCAATTTCTGCAGCCACAAATGTTGTCGGAACCAGCTGGCGCGATGAAACCAACCGGGAACTTGACCTCTACGAAGGTCCGGTTGAAGTCCGCGCTATTGATTGGAACGAACTGCAGTCTCGCGGTTTAATGCACATTGACAACGAAGCGACCCGTTATTCCAACGCCTCTATGGACATGGAAATGTTCCGCAGATGGTATACCGAAAATGCTGCGGTGTTACTATTCGAGACTGGCGTTACCCGTTTTGAAAACTTGACGTTTAACGACATTCTGGACTTCATCAATAATGAAGATCTTGATGACGATGAACGCCAGGAAAGAGTTGACAGTCTGCCTGTCATTTTTGAGATTGTCTTCCAGGGCGGCGTCCACGATCTGGAATTGTCCATGACGTGGGAAAATGCGACAGTTCGCAACGCGGAAGTTCAAACTTTGACGCTCAATCCAAACGAAGAAGGAACGCTGTACTACGCTATTCAGGTCAACGGCGAACCGGACGCCTTTGAAAACCCCAGTCAGTTGCTTACGTTTGACTGCACCGACGAAGACAGCGTCATGGCGTCTATTGACCGGTTGCAGGGCTACCTGGTCAATCTGGGTTACAACCCGGTTGATGTTGATCTGGTCAGCGCGCCGACTGACGACGACGGCGAAACGATTTGGGGCGTTGGAGAATACCAGATTCGCATTGGATTTGCCGGAAACGTTGGCGAAAATATTACGATGCAGTTCTATGGCACGTTTGTCCTGCCGCCGTTGACAGACGAGGGCGGTTACGATCCTGCCAGCTATCCATGGCTGAGAAGCGGTCGATTCCGAACCATTCAGGACGGTGGAACTGTTAACCGCGCCCGATTTGGCGTTTCCATGTACTACTATGGCGACTTGGGAACTCCTCAGACGGACGCTACAATCAACGTTACGCCGGAAGGCTCGTTCCAGATTGGCTATCTGCAGCATGAACTGTACAATAGCCGTGCGATGTCGAACCAGTACGCCAACAGCACGTTCAACAGCTATTCCAACACCAACGTTCTCGTGCGCGCTTTTACCGAGGCGACGGACACCGCTGGTCCAAAGGTTTCCGGAATTAACATTGACGGCAAGCGCGTCCAGCAGAATGCAGAAATCAACGGGGAAGGCATCAATTACGTCATTGTCTACTTCAATGAAGAGATGATGTACTACGATTACAGAACCAAGTTCAGCAATTCTGAAAGCGCGGATTGGGACAACAGCGTTATCAATCCGGAAAACTGGCAGCTGACCAAAGACGGCACGCCGCTGCAAGGCGTTATTACTGATATTTACTACGGCATGAACATGTCGCAGTACATTCTGGATGAAAACGGCGCTCCGCTGTCGGAATTCGGTTCCAACAAGTGGGAAGCCGTTATTATGCTGGATTCGTCGCTGGTCAATGGTTCGTACGAAATCGTTGCCAATAAACGATTGGAAGACGTCAAGGGCAATCGTCTCAACAGCAATGGCGAAAACACCGATGGCGGCGACACGAATTTCTCGTTTAACGTTACAACGTACGACGCTGAAGGTCCGTTTACCGGCGAAGGTACAGACAAGAACTACTTTGAACAGACGCTGGAAGGCGATTCCGATTTCCGCTGGTCGCCCAACGCGGTTGGCATCAATGACGACGGCGATACGGTTACCGTCTGGATTTCCGAGAACGACGAAGGCATCGAAAACATTTACTATCAGATCGAATACGCTGTTTATGACCAGCAAAGCGGCAGTTATGTCGTCGATCCGGAAAAGACTGTCAAGCTGACGCTGTTTGATGAAACCGGCGTTGACAGAAGCATTTATCCTGGAGAAGAACACAACATTCAGCACGCTTCCGTTGCCATGGGAGAAGACGGCGACTTTATCATCACGTGGTCTGAATATAACCTCGACAGCAGCACTGGCAAGGTTTCCTGGGACGTTTATGCCAGACGTTACAATCTGGATGGAACGCCAAAAGACAATCTGCCAACGCTGTTGAGTTACGAAGAGGGCATCAACAACCATGAAAGTTTGCGCGTTAATACGTCAACCTTGGGCGATCAGATGTACTCCAGCGTTGCGATTAGCGCTTTGGGCAACTACGCTATTACCTGGATGTCTCTGGATTATCAGGATATTAGCGAAAAGATCAACGCAGACTGGGATATTTACGCAGCTCAGTACTATGCTGACGGAAGCCGCAGAGTTGACGAAGTGGCAACCCAGGAGATTATCTTTACGTCCGCGATTTATGATGGATCCTTCCGGATTCAGTACACGCCAGACCAGAGCAAGTATCTGGAAACAGATGACGATATTCGAACTACATCTCAAATAACCATTATTCCTCCGGTTGGCGACGATGCGTATGGCAAGATTGAGTTCAACGGCGTTACTCTTGACAATACTCCTGCCAACTTTGCTTTGATTATCAAGAAAGCGTTGCAGGAAATCAATATTGACGCTGTTGTCGAACCGACCAGCTACGAATTTTATACCGTTAAATTCAAGTCGATGGACGGTTCGCCAATTCCAGCCAACCTTGGTGAATTGGCTGTCCTGCCCACCAGCCTTTTGCTTTCGTCTGAAGGCAAGGCGATTAACTCGACCGTCAGAACGAAGTACGCTGCCGACTCCGGCGAGATTCTGGTCAACGAAAGCTACATGCTTACGCCAGGTTCCGCAGAAATTCAGCGAGTCAGTTTCGGTACAGGCTCCAACTTCTCGAATCTGGTCAGCTTCTACTTCGAGTTTGACTATACGGACTACGAAGGCGTCGTTCACAACTGCAAGACGACTCAACCGGTTGTATTCCGACCTGGTTTGCTTGGAACTGCGGCTGACGACAACGGCGGCGATGATAACGACGCTAACATGTCTGACGGCGATCAGCATCTGATTGATAACGACTTCGACGCGGATTCTGACGAGTCTTATCATCGAATCGACAGCATTATCGATGCGCTTGGCACGTTCAAAGATCAGTTTGGCAACTCGATTAACATTGCCAGCGACGAAGACGGCGACGCGTCGGCTCTTGACAGAGATGTATTCCTGTTGGGCGTTGATAACAACAAGAATACGGTTACGGTTTACTTCGCTAATGCTGTATTAGGGTATGACGTTTCCGATTTGCGAATCAGCGGCGTCCAAGTGGAAGACAAGAAAATTGCGGTGAATGTTACCTCTAAAGAGATTTCCCAGGGAACAATGGGAGGCATTCTTGCCAATCCGACCGCGATTGCCATTGCCAACAATCCGGACAACTACTTCGATCTGGAATCCCGTCATCAAATGTTCCCGGATATCGGTATGGATGCGGAAGGAAATTTTGTTGTAACGTGGACCAGTTATGGAGACGCCAAGTATGGAGATTCTTCAACGGAAGCCAATGTTTACGCCAGACGTTATGACACCAATGGCAATACAATTTGCGTTGGTCTGGTCAATACAGATAACCTTGAAGGCACTCAGAAGTGGTCGTCTGTTGACATGGACCGCAAGGGCGATTTCGTGATTTCGTGGACTTCCGATTACGAAGATAACATCGAAATCTACGCGAAACGCTATGCGTTCCTCAAGGCGTACTACGAAGGCGAAGCTGCGGCTTCAACTCTGGATCCCGAGAGAGATACCCCAGCGTCCTACTATACAGAGGCGTATGATACGAATAAAGCCGGATTCCTTATTGACTACAAAGATAGTCCGATATTCTTCCATTCCGGCATTGTTGACGGAACCTTTACGGTTGAAAACTATGCTGACCTGGAATACAAAGCTCTCGGCGGTTCCTTTATTGTCAACACGACGCAGTTGGGCAAGCAGCAGTACTCCAAGGTTGCCATGGACGCCAACGGCAACTTCATCATAACCTGGGAAAGCGACGACGCCACGTTTAACGTTGCAGATAAAGAGTATTCGATTTATGCTCAGAAGTACCTCAACAACATTAACGCATTGTCAACGACTGATAATGGCAAAGCCGGCAATGAAATGTCGTTCTCGCACACAGCGGTTGATGGTCATTCAGATCGATTCCCGTCCGTTGCCATGAATTCAGACGGCGACTGGATTATTGCCTGGACGTGCTTCCCAGAACGCGACGACACTCAGTCTGAAATTTGGCACGTTGTCAATCGTGAAAAACCGTATGATGACAATACCTCTCCGGTTATTACCAAATTCCAGGCGGTTTCGCCGGTTGAACAGGGCGACCTGTTTACCTACGTCTATGATAACGATGGCAATCGCGTTACAGACGAAAACGGCAATCCGGTCTTTACGTGGGCGGATAGCGAGCAGCGTTATTCTGTCAATGATGACAATGAAATCAACACGGTTGACATCAATGGCGTCATTACGTCCAATCAGCCTTTGAACAACCCGGAAAATCCGACGTATGTTTACGACGATACGACGCAAAAACTCGATATTTACCAGCAGGACGGGTCAACTACTACAAAGGACGTTACCGTTACGGACGATCTGCCGTACGAAGACTTTACGTCTAACGGTCTGTTGAATTACATCTTTACCAATGACGAAGACACCGGACAGAAAGAATACGCCTTTACCGATACAAAGGATTCTTATCTGGACATCGGCAACGGAAAGATTTACAATTCCGAATACAAGACTCAGGACATGGATTACCTGATTTCAAAAGACTATGCGCTGGACGAAAACGGCGAACAGGTAGTCGCTTTGATTGTCGGGTTCTCCGAAGAAATGAGCCATACCGGAGCCAGCAGCGTTCTCAATCCGAGCAACTGGAACATTTATCGAACCGATATCGAAGGCAACAAGATCCTCGTTCCGATTCAGGACATCGTCGATCGTGAAGATTCCATGTTCTCCGTTGGAGACGATGGTAAGAACGAGATTGTCATTTATATTAAACCTGGCGATGACGGACTTCCCGCTTTGGAACCTGGCTACACCTACGAGTTCATAGGGTCTACCAACATGGAAGACCTCAACAAGAACCCGCTGGACGGTTCTTACAGCAAATGGGATTATGGCAAAACCAATGGTCAAGTTGGCGGTACGGAAAGTACAGACTTCGAGATGGCTGTTGACGTTGGCATTCCGTCCTCGTTGGATTCCGGCAACGTTTCAGAAGATCCTAATAAATTTGAAGCTGCCGATTTGAAGGGCGACACTCTGGTCAACTACAATAACCAGGAAGGCATCCAGGAAAACTCTGCCGTTGCAATGGACCAGTATGGCAACTATGTCGTTGTCTGGGAAACCGACTGGATTCCAGAAGACAGAGACGGCGATTATCAGAACAATCCAGCGCTCAACCGATTCCTGTATAAAGACGGTCAGCTTATCGCCAGTTCCAACGACACCTCCAACGGCTTCCGCCGCATCATGGCGCAGATGTACGATTACGACGGCAACAAAGTTGGTCAGGAATTTGTTGTCTTCCTTGAAGAATACACGCATCAGTGCTCGCCGGACGTTGCAATGGACAAGTATGGCAACATCGTCATTACGTGGGTTGAAGTTTCCGACACTCACGACAGCCATTATAACGACTCCACCCAGGGCGATCAGGAATCCATGACTCTGGATCCTTATGTTGACGGTTCCAATATTATGGCGGTTCGTTACAAAGTAACTTATGATAAAGATTACTACGTAACCAACATGGCTCAGTACGGAGACGTCTACCAGGTGGACAACGACGTCCGCGGCGCCAAGACGAATCCGAAGGTTGCCATCGATTCCGCGACGAGCAATTACGTCATTGTCTGGACAAACGAGGATTTCAGCACCTATCCGGAAACCGTCCTTCGTTCAGACAACTTCTATCCAGACGGTAGGGTTGATCGCTGCGGCATCTACGCTCGCGTTTACAGCTTTACGACCACTGACAACGAGCCGAAGGCGCTTAATGCCATGGAAAATTATGCTGCCGACAGCTCTTATTACAACAAGCCGTTCCTGGTGAACATCGCAGATACGGTCGGTCAAAGCAATCCGTCTGTAGCGATGGAAAATGGCAACCTGCTTGTAGTTTGGCAGAATGCATCGACCAAGACAACCATTAACGGTCGAGCGTTCCAGCTGGATGCAGGAGGACGCGTTACCGCTATCAACGATCAGGTTACGATTAGCGAAAATGAACGTTATAGCAAGTACACGCCCAGCGTTGATATGGACACCTTGGGGAATGCTGTTGTTACTTATTCCAGCAATCTCCAGGATGGAAGCGAACAGGGTATTTACGCCAGAACGTTCAAAGTCGATTCCAGTGGCAAACAGACTCTCAAGGGGCTGTCTCAACCAGAATTCCGCGTTAACAATACGACGTATGACACTCAGTTTGAACCGGTTGTCGGATTGGGCGACGATGGTCGCTGCGTGATCTCCTGGGTTTCTTACGGACATGAAGTTTCGGACTACGACGCTTCAGAAGTTTCCCGTTTCAGCTACGGCGTGTTTGCGAAGTGGTATGACGACGTGTTCAGCAACGCTGCTGCAATGCAGAACCAGAAGGACGTTCAGATCAACTCCCTTATTTATGGAAGCCAGTTCCAGCAGGATATCTCAGTCAATGATAAAGGCGAATGCGTCTTTACCTGGACAGGACCTGGAGATCTTAGCCGTAACTATCCGGGAGCCACAGCTGCCGGCGAAGGCGGCGAGGGTTCTTCTGGCAGTTTGACCAATATCCACGACAACCTGGTCAACGGTTCGGATCTGTCCGGCGTTTCCAATCACGTTTCCGTTTTGGACTACTCCGACATTTATCGTCGTCGATTCCTCCGAACGGCAAGCAGCCCGTCTTCATTGTCTCCTGGTTTTGTCAATGGCGAAGGCACTGGTACGATCAAGCAGAACGAAGAGATCGACGATGACGTCAACAAGACGGTCATCTTCTCGGTTGCTGATGGAACGTGGACAATGGTTCAGGACGATGGAGATCCTCAGCAGATCAACTCCAAGATTCTGGACGTTGACGGCAACGGCTCTGATGTAACGTTGTACGGTTCTGCGGGCGCGGACAGCGTCAGATTCCTGACGACAACTCGCAATGGCAAGACTGTAGACGCGGTTGAAATGACCAACTCGCTTGGACAGAAGATTACGCTGTACAACTTCAGCAAAGTCAACGTTGTCGGGCGCGGCGGAAACGATTCCGTTACATTTGGAAACGAGAAGGGAACCGAATCCCGCAAGTTCGCTGCGACTGGTTCTTCAGCAACC
>JAZQDP010000174.1:0-2714 GCA_045546875.1 Thermoguttaceae bacterium
CCGGTAACGAATTCCGGTTCCCCCGGCTTCGGGTTGACGACCGGGTATTTCATGTACCAGAAATGACCCTGAACCGTCTCGCTGAACACCTCGTCGTCGCTGACCGCCGTTTGCAGGTTGGTATCCCAGTTGACGAGCTTCTTGCCGCGATAAATCAGATCTTTCTGGAAGAACGTAAAGAACGTGTATCGCACCGCTTTGGCGCAGCGTTCGTCCAGCGTGAAGCGCTGACGGCGCCAGTCGCACGACGCGCCCATACGTTTAAGCTGAGTCGTGATTCGCTTTTCGTATGAGTCTTTCCAGTCCCAGATTCGCTTGACAAGCCCTTCCCGCCCGAGTTCGTGCCGGGTCAGGTTTTCTTCTTCCTTGAGACGCTTTTCGACCATCGCCTGAGTGGCAATGCCAGCGTGGTCTGTGCCGGGCATCCAGAGGGTTTCATAACCCATCATGCGGTGCATACGGATTTGAGCGTCCTGAAGCGTGTTGTTCAAGGCGTGCCCGAGGTGCAGAGCGCCCGTAACGTTCGGCGGCGGAATGACAATCGTATACGGCTTTTTATTGGAGTTCGGTTCGGCGTGGAAACAACCGTTTTCTTCCCAGGTTTTCAGCCAGCGTTGTTCCGCTAACTGAGGTTCAAACTGTTTGGGCAGCTCTTGCATGGCAGGATGATTGGTTAAAGTTGATACGAAATTAAATTTTTTCGGAGTGCGGGAGCAAAGCTCCCGCTTTCTATCTTGACGGCTTGCCGTCAAGCAATTGGCAAAAGGGTGGACTATCCCCTTTCCAGCATTTTCAATATTTGACGGATTGTACTATATTTATAAGAAAAGTCAAGATACAGGGGGAGAATATCAATTCGGAATGTGGAATTCGGAATTACGCGAAGCGGCGCACTCGTGGAGATTGGCGCTTTGCAGCGGAAGCCTCTGGAAAACTCGTGAGCGAGAAAAGTCCGTTCGCGGGCGTCTTTGCCCGCCACGGCGGACGCATTCCCAGAAATATGACTTTGAAAGTCATTAACGATTATCTGGACGAAGTCGACGCGCCGACTATGGAACCGTCGGCGCTGGAAGCGTATACCAGCCAGATGCGTACCGGACTGGCAGAAGTAACTCAGAGACATATTGCCAAAAGCGTCGCACAAATGACGGCGTGGAACTGGTCAAGAGGCAGAAGCATTGAAGAACTGACGCGGCGATTCCAGGAAGAGCAGAAGAAAGAACAGATTGACATGTCGAAAGTTCTTCCGAATGCGGAAACGGTCGTCAGAACGGAAAGTATGAAGATTCTCAACGCGGAAGCGTGGCGGTCGGCAACGGAAGTCGGGAGTTATGCCGACGGCTTACTCTGGGGGTTCTCTTACCATGCCGTCGGCGACAGCCGGACACGCGAAACGCATTTGGCGCAGCATGGCGTTTGCGCTCCAGTGGACGATCCGTTCTGGAACGAATGGACGCCGCCGAACGGATACAATTGCCGCTGCTGGCTCATTTCTGAATGGGAAGAACCGTCTTCTTACAAACAGCCGAGAAGGGACTTGCATCCGGATCCGGGCTTCGCGTTCAATCCGGCGAACAACGTCGCCGGTCGCGTTCCGCAGCCGAAGAAACAGGAACAAAAGAAGACTGAGCCGAAGAAACCGGAAGTCAATACTCAGCCGGAACCGGTTGTCAAACCTGATGAACCGGTACAAAATCAAGAAATTTCTTCAAAATACGAAAAAAATATTCAAAAAACTGTTACCACTCCGAAGAAAAAACGTTATAATAATATGGGCGTGTCGAAGTCGACTGTAAAGCCGAACGCGCCGCGCTCTCCGGAACCGCTGATTCCCGAAGTCCAGAACGGAACGATTATTCCGACGCCTGATGGTAAATTCCTTGCTATTCATGGTCCAATGGTCAAGACGACCAAGACGAGGGAAGCCGCAGAGAAGGCGATTAGAGAAGCGGGAGGGAAGGTTCCGGAAAGGAACGAAGAAAATAAAAATACAAATCCAAATAATCTTCTTCGTTCGCCGAATGTAAGATTTGAACTAGATGACAATGATGATTTCGTTCCTGTAATAGATGATCGTGTTATTGTAAAAGAGAGAAAAGTTATAAAGTCAATTTTTGACAATAATTCCAATAAAGAAGAAGCGATAAAGAAGTCTATTGATATTTTACAAAAGACGCTTTTAAAAAAAGAAAGAGGACTAACGCAAGAAACAAGGGACTCAAGGTTTGAACGATGCATTTGTATTGATAAAGCTGGAAAATTGATAGCATATAATATTGGCAGTCTAGATGGTGTAAATGCTGTTTTAGATAAAGGAGAGTCAATTAGAGGAGGGATAGCAATTCATACTCATCCAGAAGGAGCGCCACCGTCTGGACAAGATATTAAATATTTTTTACTCAATGATTTGGAAAAATCAATAATTGTGGTTTCATTTGGGAAGTACATTATCGAAAATAGGAATTTATCGGTAAGCAAGGTCAAACTTCTTGAGCTAGCTAAAATGTACTCTAAACTAGAAAATCTAGTTTTGGTAAAGGGTTATTATAAGGAATTACCAGCAGAAAAAAAACAAGAATATAAAGATTTGGCAAAAAAGAAAATCAAACGAGAGCCTGATGAATCTGAGTTTTATGAACAATATGAATACTTATTAAAACTATTTGAAAAACTTTTTGGGAGTAATTTAAATGTCAGACACGAATTCTGAACCA
>JAZQDP010000175.1:0-5404 GCA_045546875.1 Thermoguttaceae bacterium
TTTCGCGTTCTAGGGGGTCTAATTTCGATTTTATGCTTTTAACGATAAAAGTATTGCGCCCCCTGCAGAAAACGCAAGGAGCGCAAAATTTGTGCAACCTGCACAATAAATATGGATCAAAGTTTGTGCAAGGTGATGAAACGGTTATGCGATTGGCAGATAGTCACTATCTAAATTATTTGATTTATAGACTTTTGCCGTTGATGCCGCTTGGTTAATAGCTACGTTATAACGTTCAAACATATTATTTGTTAAAATTACAACATCGTTAGGTGATAATATGTCAATTCCGTTATATGCGCTGTTAAATCGGCAATTATCAATTTGGATAATGGCAGATGATAATTTGATGTGTGCCCTGTTGTCGGAATCATATACGCCATTGTTCAAGAAATTGACGCCAAGTATTGCCGCTTTACTTCCTGCAACAATCAAACCATTTGCAGAATTGCCGCTAATAAGGCAATTGTCGAGTGTAATATTGCCGCTACCCGCAACCGCAACGCCAACACCCGAATGTGTTGCCGCCTGCTCGTTATTAATGCCCGTTGTGCTTGTTCCGCACAATTCAAACTGACAGTTTGTAATAGTTGCGGTGAAATCGCTTTGATTGCCATAAAAATATAATTCATGTATAGCATCATTTCCAAAAAAGCAATTCGTCATTCTGACCGCACTGAAACCTCCGTAGTATATTACACCACGTTCGCCGCATTTAAATGTAGCACAATTTAACATCGTGCCCGCGGGCGCAACCGCATTTTGTCGATTGAGAAATTTATAACCCGTGCCATTGCACTTTTCTGCCAAGCAATTAATTAGATTTATTTGTAGGGGTCTTGCGTTTGTGTCATCTGCGCTGTTCTCAAATCTAAATGCGTCATTATAACAACTTTCAACGAAACAACTTTCAATTGTCGCCCAACCCGTCGAACCTGCATAGATTCCAATTTGACAATGGTCAATATATACACGATGCAAATAATAATCGCTTGCGTTGTGTTCGATTTTTATGCCATGCACTTGCGTTGATGTGGCGCGGTCGCCTAAAATCGAAATATCTTCAACCGTACATTTTTGCATGCCCGTTGCAATATGAAGGACTGAACCCGTTGAATCGAGCGCTTTCAATACACTACCGTTGTTGGCATAACCATCGGAAACGCCAACAATTTTAGTGGCATATTTCAATTCAAGCTGCCTAGTGCCCCAAACGCCGCGCGGAATGAATACGGGCATACCGCTGTCAATTCCTGCTTGTATAATTGCCGTGTTATCGGTTGCACCGTCAGCAACTGCACCGTGTTTTGAAATGTCATAGTATACGCTACCGCTTAACAAACTTTCATTTATTGCGGCAACAACGGAACTTTTGTCGGTGGTGTCAAGGTCGTTAAGATTTCCAATTGTATTATTGACGCCATTAATTGCGTTTTGCCTTGCCTGCATTTCCGCGTCGATTGCGTCCTGCAATGCGTCGTCAGCGTTCTGCCTTGCCTGTTCTTCGTCGTCGATTGCGTCCTGCAATGCGTCGTCAGCGTCCTGCCTTGCCTGCATTTCCGCGTCGATTGCGTCCTGTCTTGCCTGCACTTCATCTGCAATATCCTGCAATATTGCGTTTATTATGTCTTCAATTGTAATGTGCTGAATGTTTGAACCCACAACATAAGCGTCACCCGCGGTAATATTGACAAGTGCCTTGTAAAGCACGTCGCCCCAAATAACCCACGCATCTTTAGCGGTGTTCATTGTGGCTGTTGTTGTTGTCTGTTCCTCGTAGTTATTTGCTAGGTTCTGATTTGCTTTTGTGACAAATGACTGCAAATCAAAGACAACAGTCCAATACTCGGGGCGAGTGAGTGCAACCCCCGCAGGAACGGGCGCAACACTGATATACGCTGTGCCCGTCTGCGGGTCAATAACGATTGTGTTCTTTTCGTACTGACTTGTTATATCCCATTGTATCGGGTCGGCGTATTTGATTGCGTTAATCGACACAAAATTTGTAACTTCATAGCGCATTTCTTTGATTGCTTTCAAAATGTAATCAAGATTTAAGTCGTTAAGATTGATATATGGATATTGATTGAACATATATGCACCCCCTTAATAAATTCCTATCAGCAATTCATTTGCAAATAGTTTTGTTGCTGTTCCGTATAGATTATACTTAAAGCGCTGTTGCACGACTTCACTCACCATACTTGCACTTGTGGTGACGCCGATATTTCCGAATAAATGCGCTTTATGACTAAAATTGCGAGTTTCTGCGTCGTCCGTTTTGCTGTTTGACGTTTCCGCAAGGTCTTGTGTTTTGCCCTTTGTCGTTGCTGTTTCCTTGCCGCCGTCAACGATTGTTTTGCTTTCGGGCTGATAACTACTCGAATTATATGCGCTTGTCTGATTTTCCGTGACTGCGTTGTCGTTCGTTTCGCGTATGACGTCAAAATCGGGCGAATCGGTTGCTTTGTGTCCTGCGTTGGTCGTGCTTGTCAGCTTGCGCCCTTCGTTGTCGGTAAATTCTTCGTAACGGTCATAATTGTAAATGGGGTCATATTCTGCCTTTAATGCCTGCGCTATGCGTTCAAGTTCAAGCGCCCATTTGCGCCCCCACGCCCCGATTGAATACTTCATAAAATCGGGGTTGCTATACAATATGCACTTCTCGCCGTGTTCGATTAAAAGAGAATCAATAAACGTCTGTTTATCGTATTCGTCGGGCAGTTCAAGCGAATCAAACAACGTATTGTCGAAATTATATAGTCCTATCAGTGTTAGACGTTGCATTGTACTCATAGACCTCACCCCCATATTTCATTGTGAATGACAATCCCAAATCGGGAAATAGTTCGTTACATAGGTCGAACGAATCAGACAGATTTTCGAACCATGTTGACGAACGCGCACAAGCGTCCTCGTTCTGCATTGCGATTTCATCTGTCAACATGCGTTCTTTTTTCTCGCCGACTGCGGCAATTCCAATTTCTTTGTCAAACTGCATCAGAATTGTGTCAATGTCCGCAAGTAGTTTGTCACTTATATATTGGTTTGCAACGTCCTGCGAGAATGTCCAAATTGGTTCATCGTTGCCGTCGATTGAATCGCTTTTGATTGCTTTGTCATAAACTGCGAATGGTTCGCCCGCGCTGATTTTCTCATATAAGAATTTGAGCGTTTCGCTTGCCTGCTTTGATTTGCCCGCCGCAAGCACTGACAGACGTTCGTTTATAAGCGCACAATCAACGGAAGTGATAGCGATTGACAGTCGGATTGCGTAATGTTCCACAATATCCCAAATTCCGCGGTAATCGCCGCATAAATGAATCAACTCGCAATCTTCTCCGATTGTGCCCCTAAACTCGCACAACGGCTGATTTACAATGATTTCAACGGGTTGCAAAAATAAACCGTACCCGCTAAATGTGCAAATCTGCGGAATGACGCCATATTTCGGAGTGTCAACGACGCCGATGTAACCGAGGGAAAACAGAACATTTTTAAAATATCTTTTCGCCCTGCGCCATGATTTCGGCAGATTAAAAGTTGTGCCACTAATTGCACGTTGCCATAATGCGCGCATATAAAACGCCGTGTTGAGGTCATTTTGAACGCGCCCCGCAACACTGCGCATTGAACTGTAAGCGTTCAATCCTTCGTAATCTGTGGGAATTTCAATTCCGTACATACGGGTGTAATCTCCTTTCGTTGTTTTTCTTTAACCCCATAATAAGCCACCACGGTTTACGCATCGTCGGCGGTTCGGGCGGAGTCGAACCCGTGAAATAAATATCCATGTACATATTGCCCCAACTTGTGCGGAATTGCATTGACAGTTCATTGTCAACAATCGCGGGCAATGCGATGCCATAATCATAAGAGTCATACGCCTGCACCGTAAGCAATTCCGCGTCACCATCGGGAATGAAACGAACCGTAAACCATTCACCGTCCACCATGGGCGGGTTCGCGTCCGTCCAATATGTACCGTTGCCAAAAACATTAAAATATATCTGCGCCATAAATCACCTACTCAATAAAGAACCCGTTTGACATATAGCTTATAATTTCCGCTTTTTCATCGGGGCTTGCGTTGGTGTCAAGGTCTACGTTTTCGCATATCGTGTACCCCGTCAGACTTGACAGTGTTCGTTCTTCCATAAGCGGACGCCCGACTTTCTGCGGCGCAAGTGTTGGCAGTTCATAAAATTGTGCGGTAATCTGCGGCGTCCATGAAAATGCAATTTTTGATCCTGTTGCGCCTGTTGTTTGCATTTGCGGCATTGCGTTTTTGATTGCGTCGCCGACGCCCGAAATCGCGCCGACTGTACCGCCAGCAACGTTGCCCGTAACCATGCCCGCAATCATTGAACCCGCCGCGCCAACTGCTGACATAATGGGCGCGAGTACGGGTTGAACGACTTGTGTCAACTGAATCGGCGCGCCGAAATTGCCCGCCGCCTTTGCCACACGTCCGCCGTTTGCGTTTGTTACTGTAAGAACCGCCTGCCCCGTAAATACATCAACCTCAATTCTAAAACCGATTGCGTTGTTTGCCACAAATGGCAACGGGTCAATCGGTATTTGACCGAAACACCAACAATCGAGCATATAGCGCGTAAATGGACTTCCATTCATGCCGATGCCGTGCGTTGTCTGTTGTGGGTGTCGCGGTAGTGTTGCGGTCGATTCTAGTACAACAGTCCGGTTCGACTCGGAAATAAGACCCGCGCCGACGCCGCTTGACCAATAACCGAATTGAACGTCACTATCCCAGTCGCCCGCAATCGTAAGCGGAAACCACATGCACGATGCGATGTATTGAAACGGGTTAATTAATTCCTTTTGAATTTCGACTGAAATGTCGGGGTCGGTGTCGAGCCAATTGCCGCCAAACAATACAGTCATAAGCGAACGGAAATTTGTACCGCCTGCGCCAAATGAATAATATGAAACGCCCCCGTGCGCTTTGCCGTTTACAATTCCAATAACATAAGTGCCCGTGTGATTTATTGCACTATCCCACGTCGAAATCAATTCGCGTGCAATTGTCGCTTTATTCAATGCGGGGTATTTTGTATCGGTCAAATAGGGTTGATATGTGTTCGCGTTCCTTGTTACTAACTGACTTGATGACAATATGTCACTACGGAACGTCGCAAGCGTATCAAGTTTGCAATGATACAATGCAATGTCGTTCGTTTCAATGGTTATGTCATCGACGTAATAATAACGCGAACCCCACGAAATATAATCCCATGATAAATTGAAACCGCTAATGCGAAATGTTGGCGACATTACACTGCATGGGGTCTTTAGGGCGACATCGATTGACGTGCCGCCCGTGGGTTGCTTTGTTGAGTTTATGCGCTTTGAAAAACCGCTATAAACTAATATCTGCATACAT
>JAZQDP010000176.1:0-13843 GCA_045546875.1 Thermoguttaceae bacterium
TTTATTAAATTCATTTGATAAACACAACAGGCATTTTTAACTGCAGTTACTAATTTGCACGAGATAAATATGAAACGAACGCTCCTATTATTTGCAATTATCGTTTATGCCATCAATTCAGTAGATTTATTGGCGAAAAGCCCGGCGATTCTCAAGCCGTCTGTAACAGGCGCTGAGTACGAGTCCGCTTTGGCGTTGGGGAAAACTCTGTTCCCGGATTTTCTGGAAGTAACGGCAGATCGTCTGTCGGAGACGTCCGTTTTATGGATTCATCTGGGCGATAGCGAGAAGTACGCTGTCTCTGACGCGGACGCGGCGAAGATCAAAGCGTTTGTCGAACAGGGCGACGGGCTGTTTCTGACCGGGGCGTCGTGGCGGATATTGAATCAGTTTGGTTTGGAAACCGTTACGCCTCGTCAGCTGGCGGGAAATCACGACCGGAACCCGGGCGCGGCGATTCCATTTATAATTAAAAACGGCGCTCAGTCGCCTGTTTTTAACGGGCTGCGGCGCGGGAACGAGCAGGGGCAGAATCGGGCGGCGATCTACTTTTCCGACGGCGGCTATTCCGCTTTTTCAGACTTCCACGCGATTCAACCCCGGGGCGGGACGCTGTTGGCGGCGCCCGCCTTTGGCGACGAAAAGCCGATTTGGGAATACTCGCTGGGGAAGGGCAGAATAATTACATCCGGCTGGCGCTTGACGTGTTATTCCGATAAAAACAACGCCTTTTACGACAATTTGACAAAATTCACGTCGAACGTTTTGAACTATCTTCAAACGCCGTCGGCGTGGATTGAATTGACGCCGTACAATCCCAACGCGGCGTTAAACGAAAAACAGTTGGCGGCGATGGAACGGGATTTTGAGTACGAAGCGGAATCGCTCAAACTGGCGATTAACGATTTAATCGAATCGTATCCGCAAGAGTACGTCAACGGGCAGAGTTATCTTGACCAACTGGCTGAGTTGGAAAAGGATTCTGCAACGGTCGCCCCGGACGTTCTGTTTGACCGTCTTGACGCTCTGAAACGCAAGGCGCTGCTGGAAAACCCGCTGCTGAAAAACGTCAAGTCAATTCTGGCGATTCGACGCACCGCCGGGAATTTGGGGCTGCCGTCCAACTGGGCGAGCAATTCCAGCCTACGTTACACCGGATACGACAACGATATTATCTCAATTCCTCTTTCCCTGCAAGTTCCCAAACAGGATGACGTCAAAATGGTTTATCATCCGCAAAGCAATGAGTACGTTGGCGAACTCGACTTGCATTTCAACGCTGACCGCTTGATGTTCTCCAAACCGTATTTGCTCAAAGACGGCGGGAACGATCGCTGGCAGCTGTTTGAAATCCCGTTGACAGACGATGCGCTTTCCGGACAGGGAACCGTGGAAGCTCGAAAAATCCAGACGATTGACCATTCAGACGTCGACAATTACGACGCCTGCTATCTTCCCGACGGGAGAATCATCTTTACGTCAACCGCGCCGATGATTGGCGTTCCGTGCGTTCGCGGGTCGTCCCATGTTACAAATACGTACGTGCGCTATCAAGACGGGCGGGTTCGTCAGCTGACCTTTGATCAGGAACACAACTGGAACCCGACTGTCATGCCCAACGGGCGGATTATGTATCTGCGCTGGGAATACACCGACACCCCGCACGCGTTTTATCGGCTCATGTTTACCATGAATCCGGACGGGACAAATCAGGTGAGCTATTACGGGAGCAACTCGTACTGGCCCAACAGCATGTTCTACGCCAAGCCAACGCCGGGAAACGCCAACCGCTTTTACGCGGTTGTCGTTGGACATCACGACGTCAACCGCGCCGGGGAACTGGTTCTGTTCGATACGTCGATAAGCGATTTCGAGGCGGACGGCGCAGTTCAGAAAATCGGTCAGCGAGGGAAAAAGGTGGAACCGATTCTCAAAGACGGTTTGACCGGCGCGTCCTGGCCGAAGTTTCTGCACCCGTCGCCGTTGTCGGATAAATACGTTATTGTATCGTGCAAGCCGTCGCCGTTGTCAAAATGGGGCGTTTATCTGGTTGACGTTTTCGACAACTTCGTTTTGCTCTACGAACAGCCCGGCTACGCGATTTTAGAACCCGTCCCGCTGCAAAAGACCCCGATTCCGCCGGCAATTGTCGACAGAACCAATCCGGAAAGCAAGACGGCGACCGTGTTTCTGGCTGACATCTATATGGGTCCGGGGTTGAAAGGAATTCGCCGTGGGGAAGTCAAAAAGCTGAGAATATTCACGTATAACTATTCGTATCACGGAATGGGCGGGCAGTACGACCGCGTTGGGCTGGACGGTCCGTGGGACGTTCGCTCGGTTTTGGGAACCGTTCCGGTAGAAGAGGACGGATCAGCGCATTTTACCGTTCCCGCCAACACGCCCATAGCGCTTCAGCCGCTGGACGAAAACGGGGCGGCGTTACAACTCATGCGGTCGTGGTTCACCGCCATGCCGGGCGAAGTCGTGTCGTGCGTCGGGTGCCATCAAAACAACAACCTCGCTCCCGTTCGACAAAGAACGATTGCCGGGAACCGTCCAGCATCTAAAATCGCGCCGTTTTACGGACCGGATCGCGGCTTCTCGTTCAGAAGAGAAGTTCAGCCGATTCTGGACAAATACTGCGTTGGATGTCACACAGAGAATCGCGACGCAGCCAATCCGACTCTGGCAGACGTCCCGGAAACGTTCTCGCTGGAAAATACGGACGACATCCCTCTCGTAGCAGGAAACGCCATGTACAACAACGGCGGGCGATTTTCAAAGTCGTATATGAATTTACGTCGATTCGTCCGCGGGCATACGATAGAGTCGGACGCTCATCTGCTTTCGCCCCGGGAATTCCACGTTTCAACAACGCGTCTGTTCCAAACGCTGAGAAACGACCCCGCCGGGCATTACGGCGTAACAGATATGCTTTCCCCTCAAGATTGGGACGTTTTGACAACCTGGGTCGATATGAATACGCCTTTCCACGGGACGTGGATTGAAATCTCTGGACATCAGCGCACTGACCGTCAGGCGCAGTTGAGAGAAGAGCTTCGGGAAATGTACAGCGACCTGGTTCAAGATCAGGAGGGAATTTTCAATCCGTACGTTCCTGGAGCCGTTAAGCCTGTTCTTCCTCCCAAAGACAAAATCGACGCTGGACTCAAAGCGCGCGCTGCCAGTCAGCCAACGCCGACAATTGCGCTGAATGAACCGTTTGACAGTCAGAAAACCAAAACTGTAACGCTGCCCAACGGCGAGACAATCGAATTCGTCTATGTACCTAAAGGGACTCTCAACGGTCAGCCGACAGGCGGGTTCTGGATTAGCAAAACGGAAATAACCAACGCTCAATTCCACGCCTTTGATCCGAAACACGACAGCCGATACGAGTTTGGAGATTTCCTTGTATTCAGCCTGCTTGACCGCGGTTTTCAGACTGACGGACCCGATCAGCCGGTCGTTCGCGTTTCGTGTCAGGAAGCGGAACAGTTTTGTCAGTGGCTTTCTCAGCAGCTGGGAAAAGACGGCACTGACTGCTCTCTCCCGACGGACGTGCAGTGGACATATGCCGCCAGAGCGGGTTCGACTAATCCAAAATATTACTACGGTAAAATTGACGACGATTTCAGTTCCTTTGCCAACCTGTCGGACGTAACGAATTACGTCATGCCGACGTTCGCTCCGTGGAGTTTGCCGTCAGACGCGGTTGAACCCTGGCGTCCGGCAGACGAGCGGTTTAACGATTCCGTTCGCGCAACGGCTAACGTTGCATCGTACAAGCCCAACGCCTGGGGTCTGTACGACGTTCACGGCAACGCGGCGGAATGGCTCAACTGCGACGGTGATACAACTTTAGCCGCTGGCGGCTCGTTTAACTCTCGACCGTCTGAAAGCGCGTTTGATTCCCGAATCCCGTACCCGAAAAATCAGCCGGTTTTCGACGTCGGATTCCGGGTCATTTTAATAGATTGCGACAACTAACCGCATATCTGTATAAACGAAACCTTGCCACTCCTTTAAATCTTCGATTTTAGGTGTATAATAAACAATTCATTTGGTATTATAAATGGATTAAAATTAGACATTTATATCAACCAGACAAATTGTTTTATCCTGCAATATTATTAATAGATTATTATGAGTGTTAAGTTGAACCGAGTTCATAAAAATGTTCACCCCGATGAAGCGACCTTAAAACATTTGACCGAAGCCGCAAATCGGATTGTTCAAACGCGTCGTTATCAAATGGGCTATCCATTCGATCAGGAAACGAATCTGGAAGGGTTTTATAAATGGCTTATCGAAACGGGATTGTGCAACACAACGTTGATCAGCGTCGGCAGCCCATACAAGGATGCGTGGGATATGCTGGAAGTTGACGAGTTCGAACGCGCCATTGTCGATTTCTACGCTAAAGCGTTCGGGTTCCCAGCGAATTCGTGGTGGGGGTTCATTTCCAACGGCGGAACGGACGGCAACATGCACGGCTTGTATTTCGGACGAAAATATCTGGCGTCGAAATCCGTTTTGCCGCCAATTCTGTACGTTTCTTCCGAGGCGCATTATTCGGTTCAAAAGCTGGGCGACGTTCTCAATATGGAAACGCGCGTTATTAAAGCTCTGCCAAGCGGACAAATGGATGCGTCCGACTTGCGCCGTCAGCTCGACCCGACTCGCCCTGCCCTGATCGGTATTGCCATCGGAGGCACGTTCAAAGGCGCGATTGACAACCAGGACGAAATCGACGCAGTTTTGAAAGACGTTAATCCGCCGGCATACTATCGCCATTTGGACGTTGCCCTTTTCGGCGGATACCTTCCCTGGCTTAACGACCCGGAAGCCAACGCTGTACTCAATCAGGCGAAAAAAGGGTTTGACTCCCTTGCTGTTTCAGGACACAAATTTTTGGCGATGAATGAGCCGTGTGGCGTATTCGTCTGTAAAAAAGAGATTCTCGATACGCTCCATAATGTAACTGTTCCATATTTAGATTGCGTTATTCCGACAATCAGCTGTTCTCGCAGCGGGTTCGACGTTCTCAAACTGTATTGGCGAATTACAACTTCCAGCGACGAGGGATTCCGGGAAGAAGCGGAACATTCTCTCGCCATGACCGCCAAGCTGGTTGACGCACTCAAAGCTCGCGGCATAGAACCGTTTGTCAATCAATGGTCAAACACCGTTCTGTTCAAACGACCAGCCGCGGAAATGATTCACAAATACTGCATGGCTTGCCAGGGAGATTTGTCACACGTTGTTGTAATGCAATACTTTGACGAACCGTTAATTGAACAGCTTGCCGACGATATTGCATCATAAGATATATTCCAGATTGCATCGTAAGTTATTCCAGGCGCCCCAATCTCGGGCGCCCTCTTAATCGTTATAAGCGATAAAAATTCGAAGAATTTTTTTAAAATAAATCATTTTTTTCTTGACTTTGGACGAAAAGTATATTATAATAAAAGTGTCAGCAGTGAGGAAAGAACTTGCTGATGCGATTTAGAGGTTATATTTTATTTAGCGTTTTTATCCTTTTTGTTTTTCAAAAAAATTTTTTCGATTTTAGCGAACTTTCTTTTTTGCTGTTCGTATCAATAATGTAGGTTGAGCGGATACTCAACATGGTTCGTTTGATTGGTAACAGTTGAGAGATTTCAATTTCGCATTATCGTTATTAACCTTTTCACAATTCACTACTTTTTCATTTTTATTCTGGGAGGTCAAACGTTTAGTAAATTTTAGATTGTTTGTTGGTCATGATTAGCGTTCAGAAGTTGACCTGAACAAATCAGGCTTGTTAAGTAAAACAGTTCAGTTCGTTTACGCATTTTTATTCCTCCTTTTATTTGTATTGTTTTTTTGTTCAACCTTTTACATACAGGAGAAAAAAGAAAAAGAATGTTTTGTCATTTTTCCCGAATTATAGAGGCTTATTATGAGGAGTTTCCTTAAAAAACCATAGTTCGGGGCGGTCGGTAAGTCAGAACCGATAATTATCTGTTCTCACTAACTTTGAGGCGTTAGCCCAAAGACCTTACTTGTTTACCGAATAATAATGCACAATAATAAGTTTGATTTTACTGGAAAATCAATCAAGGTATCTTGCCCTTGACAAAGGTAAGAATGATTTTTCCGGGAATTATAACAGTTCCCTCAGTTGGGTTGAAAGAGCTTAATCGTTATTCCTGTAAACTTGAAACTATAAACTGTACAAGCCGAAACCGTCCCTACGTATACGTTTTCATTCCCTTTTTGCAAACGCGTTATTTAACAGCGTCCCTTGAAAGGAGGACTTACTAAGTGTTACAACCGTACTTTTCAGACGCAAGGTTTGAAAGTCAAAGTTTCCGATACTTATAAAGCTTGAGCAGCGCGGCATCCCGTTTTAAGCGGTTTTAATTTGCCCCCTCATCATATTTTTACACTTGGGAAACTAAACTTTTGAATCTTGCGTTTTTTTATTTCTTGACAGAATTAAACTCTCTTTGATTTTTTCTCTCTTTTGATTACAGATGATCTAATTTGATTACAGATGATCTAAAATTTATAGAATTATTCTTTTGGAAGGCTGAATTTTTTGATTCTAATGAATATACATTTCTGGGAGCGGCTGGAAAATACTGGGAGTTGCTGAGATATTTCTCCCGGATATTCACAGTTTTTCTCAGTCACTCCCAGCTAATAATCAGAAAGCACAGGCGCAATTATCAGATAACCGCCAGTTCCCATTCTTTGCGAAGGAATTCACAGGCTTTCGGGATTTCGACTTCTTTGTCGCCGCGAACGCCGCATTCAAACGAGCAGAACTTGTCGTATCCGATGTACTTCAAGCCGCGGAACCCCTCGACGAAACGAGTCTTGTTCTGTCCGGGAATTGTACGACGCGGGTCGGTAACGCCGCCAGCCAGGTGAACGTGCTTGAGATACGAACCAGCGGAAATGAACGCGCCCATCATGTCAGTTTCTTCAATGGACATGTGATAGAAGTCTCCCATGACGCAGATGCCTTTGCCGTTGTTGACGTCTCGAGCGATAGCCGCGCCGTCGGCAACCTGACGCAGGAAGTACGCTTCACCTCTGTTGAGCGGTTCGAGAATGATGTTCGTTCCGCATTCAGCTGCAAATTCCGCCAAAGCCGGGAACGTGTCCATGAGGACCTTGCGAATTTCCTGGTTGGTCAGCTTCGTCTGTCCGTTAAACGCTGGGACGTAAATAACACCGATGCAACCGATAATTCCAGCCCCTTCAAGAGCTTTCTTGAGGTCGTCAATGCCCTTCTGACGCTTTTCGACAACGTCGGAGCAGAGGTCGCCGTTGTGAGAACCCCAGCAAACCGCAGACGGGGTCAAGCCGTTGTCGGCAATAACTCTCTTCCAGTATTCCGGATCGTTGACGTGCCATCCGCCAAGTTCGACGCCTTCAATGCCCCATTTCTTCATTCTTTCGAATTTTTCTTCATCTTTATTTCCGGGGATGATGTGAATCTGACTGGAAATGCGAAGCTTGGCTTTGTTGGACTGGTTCGGGCTTTTGCCGTCCCATTCGTCAGTTGTACTGTCAGCTTTGACAAGGGAAGACGCCGACGCCATGGCTGCGGCGGCAACGGATGCGGCAAAGAAATCGCGACGTTTCATAAAAAACTCCTTTTACTACATGTAAACTGGGAAATAAAATCAAAATACTTATTGGTTTTATTTTATCAGAGTCAAAAACAAAAAGCAAGTTGCAAGATAAAAATTTTAGAAAAATTTCACAAGTTTTTTAGTTCGTCCCTAACAATGATTTTTTAGCGCTCAGTATCAGGTTTTAACACCTTTACTAAGCGCTTCGGGACGTTCCCCAGACAGAAGAAGATAATCGAAACCGTTCGCGAATCCCTATTCTTCAGGTCTGTAAACCTTATACCCCATCGTATTTTTCGTGGGAGAAAAAGTACCAGGAGAGAGTTCTTTTTCAACGTTAGTAATAATAGCAAACTTGGCGTCAACATCGTCGGCATAATGAACCAACAACGCCTCGGCAATCATAGGAGGCTTAGGAGCGCCCCATTCAGGCAAACGCTGATGGGCAATGATAATATGTTCCAACAACGTAAACCGTTCGCCAGTAAGTTCAAGACGCTTACACGCATCGCGAACGATATCTCGTCCCTGAAGCATGTGTCCGATAAGCATACCTTGAGAGGTATATTCAAACCCTGCGCCAGTAAAAGCAATTTCTTCCAGTTTTCCGATGTCGTGCAAAGCCGCCCCGGCAGCAACAAGCCCAACATCCAAACGAGGTTTGAGATCAGGATACAATTCGGCATACCGTTGAGCCAGCATAATTGCGTTTTTCAGAACGTTTCTGGTATGCTCCAGCCAACCGCCAACAAAAGCGTGATGATTATGCGAAGCGGCAGACAACGATAAAAGAACTTCTTTATTTTCTGTTAATATTGTTTGACACAGTTTGTATAAGGAATCCTCTGCCCCAATTACCTGTTCCAAAATGTTGAGAATTTCGTCAAACATTACTTCTGGGTCAAACTGACTATGCCCAACAAACAGTTTTTCGTCAAAACCGTTCTGACGATCTTTTTCTTCAACAAGACGAATCTTGACAATGTTGATTTGCGCTCCGTATTTAGATAAGAGGTAAACGCCGCGAATTTTAAAATATTCGCCGGGTTTCCACTGCTGCGCTTGCGGCGTCAAAGGAGAATCGTTCCAAATCGGAAAAGTTACCGTTCGAGAAGAGTCGCGAAAAGTTACCGAAAAATAGGGACTTCCAACAGTAGTTTGCTTAACTTCCTTTTTTACCAACAGAGCGTAAAAATCAGCTTCCTGACCTTCAACAAGCTCACATAACGGAACAATAGCCATATTATCATCTCCTAAATTTAACAATCAAATGAATGCTTGTAATTATAATCAAACACAAAAACGTGTCAAGAAGTCGAAAAAGAATCTTCCGTTATTCCTGACACGTTGATCTAATAATCTTCACCATAACACTTTCTATTATCGTTAAAAGCATTTAAAAAAACACCCAGCTTCTCTAAATTGTCATTGCTTTCACAATTACCCGTAAAAATCATTCAAAAAGAGCCAAATAATTTTAAAATTTTTTGAAAATTTCTTGTTTTTTTGAAAAAGTCGACTATAATATAGAAGATAGATTATATCTTTACCAATATATAAAGATTTACTTTTTCACTTTTATAAAGCTATTTAGCCATACTGAGAGTTCGAGAAATGAAAATAGCATTTCCAAAACGTTTAACTGGTTTTGTTACTTACAATGCTCTTAACGCTGTCCGCTTTGCGCTTGCTGTCGCGCTGACGGCAACGCTGTTTATTGGTTCTGCCTATGCTGATACATATTCGCTTACAACGCGCGTTAAGCCAAATGAAGCAGGGGCTGGCGGTTTGCCTTCCGGAAAGACGTATTGCGATTTGACTTCGTCAGATACGGTCAACGTTACAGCGGCTAACGCACAGCTTTATTTTACAGGAGTGAATTCCGCAACGCTTAATTGCAACATTGTTATTAGCGGCGATGGATATGGCAGCGAAAAAACCGGTAAATTCCGAATGCAAATGGCTGCAAACGGTACAATCAACATTAACGGAACCGTAAACCTGACCGGCGAAGCAAAAATTGGTTCTCATAACTGGTCTTCCAATCAGGGCATATTGTATTTTAATAACATTTTAACCGGGAATGGCGGTTTGACTGTTGCTCCGGGTTATCTTTCTAAAGTACATCTGGCTAATACGTCGTCTGTCAATAACTACAAAGGCAATACGCAAATTGGCTCATCCGGCATGTATAACAACAGCGGCGTTACCACGTATGCGGGAACGCTTGTTCTGGACGCTGACGAACAGATTCCCGACGTTCTCACTGCGGGATCGACTTCAACAGGCAAACTTGTTATGTACAGCTGGGCAGATGGCAGTAACAGATTGACTTCAACCTTGGATCTCAACGGACATACCGAAACCATCAACGGAATCGTTTGCTCAGACGTTTTGAGCGTTATTACCGGCTCCAGCGGTAAACTGCGCGTTGGCGCTGACAATAGCTCGTCTACGTTTACTGGTAAAATTCAAAGCGGCGTTCAACTGGAAAAAATTGGAACGGGAACGCTGACCCTTTCTGGAGAAAACACGCATTCCGGCGGAACGACGCTTTCAGAAGGAACGCTGGTAATGAATTCAGCGACCGCCTTGGGAACGGGAATGATAACATTCAACGGCGCTTCAACTCTGCAGATTAACGTCCAGAATCCTGAAATCTCAAACTATGTAACATTTAAGTCCGGCGCTGTCGGTACAATTAACACTAATGGTCAGAATGTAACATTTTCCAGCTATATGGATGGAGAGGGAGGACTGACAAAAACCGGCGCAGGAACTTTAACTTTGAACAGCGCATATTACACAGGTTCAACAACCGTATCAGAAGGTACGCTTCATCTCCCAAGCGATTCGTCAATGAGTTCGACAAATCTGACGATTCAGAATAAAGCTGTGGTTCAGACCGGAGTCGATCTATCCAGTACAAACGTTTCAATTACAGGAGGATCTTTTATTCTCGGTGTAACCCCTTTAACTGCTGTAGTTGACGTTAATTCTTTATCGCTCAATGGCGGTACAATCCACTTTGATATGAATGACAGTACCGGGTATTATGATTCCGACTGGCTTACTTTTACAGAATCTGTCAGTTTGAAATCCGGCGTAATTGACCTGTCGTTCAATTATGCAGATGAACTTGCATGGTGGAATAACGCAGCTTCAGCTCCTATTGAGCTTATAACAACCGAGCAAGGCGGTTTGATAGGGGAAATCAGCAATATGCAGATAACAGTCTCCGGTTTTCCAACAGCCAGTTGGACGCTGACAACTGATTCTAATAACGTTTATCTGTCTCCAACGGATGTTCCTCCGGGAGAAGCTCCGTTCTGGTTTGCCAATACAGACGACATCTATGAGGACTGGGTAATTAGCGGTTCTGAAAATAATAAATACGGAATCAAGCTCATTGCTGGCGATAACAATTCTGTTTCTTATTCCAAATCCGTTTCTGTGAACGTAGATAGCTCTGTTGAGGTTGCCGAAAACTACGAGTTAACGATTGACAAGCAGGTTTCGGGTACAGGCGCAGTAGATAAGATTGGCGCTGGTACGCTGATTCTGTCTCAAGCTCCCGCGTACACCGGCAATACAACGATTTCTGCTGGTACGCTGGTTCTGTCAGCAGGCGGAACACTGTACAACCTTGCCGGCTCTGGAAATCTTGACAACAGCGGTAAGGCGGTTACTATTAATAATACTGACAATTCGGAGTTCTCCGGCGTCATTACCGGCGCAGGCGCTTTGACAAAAGCTGGCAATGGAACTTTGACCCTTTCCGGCGCTAACAACTATACCGGCGGAACGACGATTTCTGCCGGAACGCTCAAGGTTACCGGCGAAGGCGCGCTCGGAACGGGGGCGGTTAATAACAGCGGCATTTTGGAATTCGCTCCTGGCGAAGAAGAAACCATGTCGATCGGTTATACGATTACCAATAACGGTTCTGCCAAAACGGTTAAATCCGGAGCGGGAACGCTTACAACCAGCAACTGGATTAATAATAACGTCGATCTTCAGGAAGGAACGCTTCAGATTACCGAAGGTTTTGGAAACGGCAAGCGGTTTAACGGTCAGATTACAATTGCCCAGGGCGCAACGCTGTTATGCGCTACGCACGACTCGCTGGGATACGGTTCGTCTACAACCAAGATGTACATCTACGGTACGATGGACAACACCGCTGGAAACGAAACGCTCAACAATACAGAGCTTCACATGTACGGCGGCACGGCGAAGTCGTCCAGCGGCGGCACGTATGACGTCTTGAACACAGGCGTTAAATTCTATTCTTACGCTCTTGACGGCGCAACGGCTGCTAATCCCACCGTTTCAACGATTTCCGCTCCTATCAGACTTCGCACCGACGGATCCTTTGATATTACCACGGCCGCTAATTCACAGCTTAATTTAACGGGTGTGATTTCATGGAACTCCGGGAACTGCACTGTAACCAAGCTCGGCGAAGGAACTTTGTACATAACAGCTACGAATTCTTTTACTAACCCGTTTACAATTAAAGAAGGGCTTGTTATTACGAATTCTCCCAACGCCCAAGTAGGCTCTTTCGGGACTGGCGTCGTAACCATTGAATCCGGAGCGACGATGGAAACGCACGCGCATAACCCGTTTGGCTGGGGTTCGCCTAACGATCTTATTATTCGCGGTACGTTAATCCCCTCTACGTATACTCATATTACAAACGTAACCCTGGAAGGCGGCGTTATTGGAGAAGAATACGCATTCAATAGCGGGGCTACCGGTTTGGACTTCGGCGCTCGAACTGGTACGATTACGTCAACCGGAGACTCGATAATTAAAAGTCGAATCCATATCAATAATACGGCTACGACAACGTTTGACATTCAGTCGGACACGTTGACCGTTAGCGGTGTGATTAAAAGCACAGGCGGATTTACCAAGACCGGCGAGGGAACGATGAAGCTTACAGCCGCCAATACGTATTCTGGAAATACAACTGTTTCTGGCGGTACGCTGCTTTTGACCAGTACCGGAAGTTTAGCTTCTCCCAACGTTACCGTCAATGAGAATGGAACGTTCCAGACAGGCGCTAATATTGCTTCAACTAACGTTGTCCTGAATGGCGGCTCGTTTATTATTGGCGAAACTGCCGCCTCGGCAAACCTCACAGCCGCGTCCTTGACCATGACCGACGGCGCGGTTTACTTCGACTTCAACGGCTACACTGCTGCGGCAAACGATTACGATCTTCTCACGACGAATTCCGCTACGCTGGCTTCCGGAATTGTCAACCTCACATTTAACAGCGGCGACGAAACCTCGTGGTGGAACAACAGTACCGACAGCGGTTACGTTTTGATTAATTCTTCTTCAATTGGCATTGATTTGGACAGCGTTCAGCTGTTAGTCAACTCGGCTGCAACAGACAACTGGTATCTGACAACGGCAGACAACAACCTCGTCCTGAAGAAGCTCGACGGACCTGAACCGCCGGAACCGCCGGTAACTGATCCGTACTATTACGCCAATACCGCAGATATTTCTGCTGACAAGTGGACTATTGACGGCGTCAACAAGAAGGGCGTCAAGTTCCTCGAAGGCGACAGCGCAGCGACGTATGCCAATCCGGTTGAGTTGAACATGAACGGATTGTTTGATATCGCCGCTAACCATGATCTGACGGTAACAGGCGCGATTTCCGGCAGCGGCGCTTTGAACAAGTCAGGAGAAGGAACGCTGACTCTGTCTGGCAGTAAAACGTTTACCGGAAACATTACTGTTGACGAAGGAACGTTAAAAGTTAGCGGAACGGGAGCGCTTGGCAACATCAACGCTGAAAAGACCGTTACAATCAATAAAGACGCAACGCTTCTGTTTGCCAGCCATGACGTCTTGGGAACCGCCGGCGTCAGATCGCCAATTCAAATCATAGTCGACGGCGGAACTATTGCTAACGAAACCGGCTGGTTTAATACGTTAAATCACGTTACACTCAAAAACGGCGGTAAAATTATCGATAACAACGGACATGTCAACTGGCAGTCATACCAGCTGACCGGTACGGTAGACGTTACCGCTGATTCAAAACTGGACGCCAATCAGATTTCAACCATCAGCATCGGAACCGCTGGCGCCAACAACGGAGTTATTCCAAACGGAGTAACATTCAACGTTGCTGACGTTACGCAGGACAGTTCAACGGACTTGTTGGTGTCTGCCAATCT
>JAZQDP010000177.1:0-3503 GCA_045546875.1 Thermoguttaceae bacterium
CTCATTTCTCAGCCAAAAATCATTTCATACTGAAAAATCAATGATATTTACACTTATAATGTCATACTTTTCTCTAAAAATATCTGAAAAAAGCCGTTTTAGGAAATGGAAACTAACTAATTTTATTCGTAGCGGTCGAGCCTGTCAGCGGCGGCGATGGCTGTTCCGGTTCCGGTCGGTCGCAGTCGCAGCGTCCGATTCGCTAAGGGGGGGGAGCAACAAAGAGGATATGGAAAAGCCCGGCGCGTCTCCGGGTTCGGCGTCGATAGACGCAGGAAGCCTCCTATTTGCCGTTTTGTGGCGTTGTTTTGTTCCTAGGGTGTAATCAGTCCCCCCCGTTCCTTATCGTCCAAAATTCGCAAGCTGGGGGCGGCTTGTCAGTGGGTTGAAACGTGTTATAATACCATTATTAAAAATTCGATTTATCGCTAGGGATTCATGACCCCGTCCCGGCTGATTGTTTGGTTTACCTACAATCATTCATTCAGCCGGGGGCGATTCTTAAAAAGAGTAGGTGTCTATAATGACTAATGAAACAAGCGTGATATTATTTCCTGAAGGTGATATGGTATTAGAGGAAGCTCTAATTCATTTATTCAAAATCGGGGATAAATACTATGATACTTTTTCTAATGATTATCTTGACGATTTTGATTTAGAAACGCTTTATAATTGGTGTTTAATTGATAATGAACGTTCTTGTCTAGGTACGTCTACAAATTTGTATAAAAGAACTTCATTAGGTAATAAACTGGTAATGAAGTTTATAGAAAGTTGGTATGCTAGGGAAAATAGACCATGGTATAAAGAAATTCCGCTGGGAACATTGCGAGAATTTTTTGAACGTGATGAAGATTTTAGGAAACGTTTGGAAAGGTTGTTACAAAAACGCAGCGGGATAATTCCGCCAGCGGTTCCGTCTGCTCCGGTTGCAGCAGTTCCGCCAGCGGCTCCGGCGGATATAACGTCAATTCGTCTTTATCCTCAAATATTCGCCAAAAGTGGCGATAATGTCGAGCAGACGCTAGATAACGGCGCGGCTGGAATGGTTGTCGCAGGCAATACAGCGCGGGCGGCTGATGGAATCGATGGCGTCAATAAACGTCTTGATAAATTGATTGAACTTCAGCAGCAAACCGCCAATAATACGGCGTCTATCAATGCTAAAACATCGGGCAAAATTACAAGATTAGAGGATATTCCCCCTTATGACCCTACAAATAAAAACTGGATTCCGGCGGCGGATTATGCTGAAAAAACAGGTATTAGTATTAAAGACCTTGAAACAATGAGAAGTAGAGGAGAAAAAGCCCTTGACAATAAATCCGGTATACATGGGAAACATATATGGCGTGCAGTTGGCGATGGTTCTAAACGTAGAATTTATTATTATCTATACTCTTGATTTGTAATCAAGGGTAAAAAAGAATTTTCAAAAAAACTTAAAAAATTTTTCCCCGTTATTCCAGTAGCGGGTTCTTTTTTTCTTTCTTTTAATTAGTGTAATTTTGTATCCTTGACCGAAAATCAAGGATTTTCAAACGGTCTTTTTCTGGTTTAATAAGGGCGTTATTTGCAAGACGTCTTTTCCGATTCGTTTGTTATGCGTTTCACGTCTTGCGAGAATCTTTCAAGCATTAAGGAGGATTTATCCCATGAAAGATTTAGATTCTACTGTTACTCTTGAGAAAGAGTTCTTGACGCCAGAGGAAGCGTGCAAGTTGCTGGGGTGTTCCCGGCGTTCCCTTGAATACTGGAAAAAGTCGCAGGGATTGCCGTTCGTCAAAATCGGTTCGTTCGTCCGTATTAACCGTGAGGCGTTGCTGACCTGGTTCCGAAGTTTTACTGTCAAACGTGAAGGAGGTAAAGTCGATGGCTAATTATTGGAATCCTCAAAATGATGATTTTTTTGCGGGTTACGATGAAGCCCGGATTCCGGTTCAAGTTCCGGCGGGAACGTATGAAGCTATTCTGACCGGCTGGAAAACAGACCGTAACAAGAACGGGACGCCTTGCGTCAAGCTGACTTATCAGATTGCCAGCGGCGATTATTCCGGACAGATTGTTGCAGAGCAGCGTTTTCTCACGGCTCAAGCTATGGGATACACAAAACAGTTTTTTAATTCGATGGGTATTGACCCGCGAAAAGCTGTCAGCGATTATCCCGAAATTTGGGTTGAACTTGTTACAACGGTTCAAGACGGTACAGACGGTCGGTCTTATACGAACATTCAATCCGTGCGGCGTATTGTTCCGCCAGAGGGACAGACGCCAGCGCAGCCGTCAAACCCGGCTCCGGGTTCGTCAAGTCAGACGCAGGGAGAGGTTCCCGGTGCGTTTTAGTTTTTGTTTCCTCTGTTGCCCTTATTGCGAGGGCGGAAAAGGAGTAGAAATTTGAAAGTTTTATTAATGCGGTTCAATTCAATAAAACGGGTAAATATTTATGAGATGTTTAGGAAATATTCTCATAAAAGCATTTCCCCTGATTGTTTTGAACTTAATGACCCTTCCCTGGTTATTCTGAAAGTTGATGTTTCAAGAGTTCCGTTTTTGTTCAAACTGGAAACAAAATCAATACAAAATCAAATTTCTTTGTTTTGTCATGATGTCATTGAAGCGTTGCCGAAAACATGGACGGTTCTTGAATATGAATTAGGAAACATGACAGCATTTAACCTTGTCTTTTCTATTGGCGATGGCATGGCTGATTTGGTTTCCAATTCTCCTTTGTACCGTTTTGAACGTTTGAACGATTGTCCTTTGATAATTTATTCGTCTGACCGTACTATTGAGATGTATGACGAAATCGGAAGTGCCCCTGATCCGTGCGTTCTTGACAAGGGTTTGTGGAATCTCATTTGTCAGACGCTCAATTCAGAATCAAAAAGGGCGTTTTCGGTTGAATAGTCAGCGTTGTTTTTGTTGCCGTCGAGCCGGTTCCGTTCCAATTGCAGGAAGTAGGAACAGGCGCGGCGGCTGATGTTCACTTCATTTAGACAAACGCTCCAGAATTGCCGTTCTGGGGCGTTCTGTAGGAGATATGATATTTTATGTATTCTGAATTATATCCAGATGGTTTTTGTTGTCAAGGGACAAAATCATTTCATAAAGATTTGATTAAATGGAATGAAATATTTGCGCTTGCTTGCAGTGAACATTCTGGTATTATTTGCAAAACAGACTTTTTCCTCTCTCATCTTTGCTTTGATTTAGAATTTGCTCAATTTCTTGACCAAAACAAAAACAGCGTTGCCGGATATTCCGGCGCGTGTTGGTGTCCGTTCGTCTGGTTTGATATTGACCGCGAAAATGATTTAGAAGCGGCTCTGTCAGACGTTCGGCGGTTGGTCGAGTATTTGACGCAGGCGCCAGCCGATTCCGATGTTGATTCCGGTTTGATAGCTCCTAATACAGAATCAATCCTGATTTTCTTCAGCGGTTCAAAAGGGTTTCACGTAGGCGTCCCTATTGCCGTTTTCGGCGATGGCGTCAAACCTGGGAAG
>JAZQDP010000178.1:0-4015 GCA_045546875.1 Thermoguttaceae bacterium
AAACCCATCTATATCTTGCCCCCCAATTTTGAACGCACCCAAAAAATTAGGCAGTAGAGGGGAACGCTTGCATAATTACTAATTCCGCCGACAGGGTCGGTTGCCAAGTGGACGACGAGGGGTCAGAATAATGCGGAATTAGGAGTTCGGAATTAGGAATTATTTTTTGAGGCGCTTGTGTTAATTCCGCATTCCGAATTCCGAATTCCGAATTAACTAACTCATCCGTTCGCCCGTGCGGCTCGCACCGCATTACGAATTCCAAATTAAAAACTCATCACTCCTAACACCCTATCCTCCCCCCTCCTTGACAAAACAGCTTGTTCTCGGATAATTTACTATAATTATATAGGATATTGCAATACTGCAATTTTATGCTTTTACAAATTTGAAATTTTAGCCGCACTTTTTATCATGTTAGAAACTTTAGCTGTTAACACAATTCGCACTTTAGCTATGGATGCCGTTCAGGCAGCCAATAGCGGTCATCCCGGAACGCCGATGGCATTGGCTCCTGTTGCGTATCTTCTTTATAATGAACGTATGAAATACGACCCCGCACACCCATTGTGGCAAGCGCGCGATAAATTCGTCCTGTCTGTTGGGCATGCGTCAACGCTATTATACGCTCTGTTGCACCTGTGCGAGGTAGAACAGGTAGACGCCGCCGGTGTCCCAACAGGTGAAAAAGCCGTTACGATTGACGACTTGAAGTCGTTCCGTCAATGGGGTTCCCGCTGCGCCGGACATCCGGAATACCGTCACACATCTGGGGTGGAAGTTACAACCGGACCGCTCGGACAGGGCGTTGCTACAAGCGTCGGGATGGCGATTGCCTCTAACTGGCTGGCGGCAAGATTCGATAAAAAACTCTTTTCCTCAAACGTCTACGCTCTATGCGGAGACGGCGATATGATGGAAGGAATTTCCAGTGAAGCCGCTTCTTTAGCTGGACAGCTTAAACTGTCAAATCTGTGCTGGATTTACGACGATAACGGAATCACAATTGAAGGGTCAACCAAACTGGCGTTTTCGGAAGACGTTGCCAAACGATTTGACGCCTACGGCTGGAATGTCGTTAAAGTTGCAGACGTCAACGACTTGGACGCTTTACGTGGCGCGTTCGATGAGTTTGAAGCTCAAACCGCTCGCCCAACCCTAATTATCGTTAAAAGCGTTATTGGCTACGGTTCTCCCAATAAAGCGGGAACAGCCGCCGCTCATGGCGCTCCGCTGGGAGAAGAAGAAATCGTCTTGACCAAAAAAGCCCTCGGCTGGGATCCGGATAAAAAATTCTTCGTTCCAGAAGAAGTTAAACAATTATTCCAACAGGGCGTTATAGAAAATGGCAAACGGGAATACGCTCAATGGAAAGAGGAATACAAGTCCTTCTGCAACGCCAATCCAGAAAAAGCAGCTCAATTAGAGGCGATTTTCTCTGGAACTCTCCCTGAAGGCTGGGATAAATTGATCGAAGAGTTTCCTGTCGATGCCAAAGGAATGGCGTCCAGAGCGTCCGGGGGTAAGGTTCTCAATATGTGCGCTCAGGGTTTGCCATGGCTTTTGGGCGGTTCCGCCGACTTGGCGCCGTCCAACAACACGTTCCTCAAATTCGACGGCGCAGGCGAGTTCTCCGCCAACGACCGCGGGGGTCGCAACTTCCATTTTGGAATTCGCGAACACGCCATGGGAGCGATTTGCAACGGCTTGACCCTTTCCGGACTGCGCGGATACTGCGCGACGTTCTTCGTCTTCTGCGATTACCTTCGCCCTGCCATGCGTTTGGCGAGTTTGATGGGTCTGCCCAACATTTACGTTTTCACTCACGATTCTATCGGCGTTGGGGAAGACGGTCCGACGCATCAGCCGGTCGAACAGCTGGCGTCTTTGCGCTGCATGCCAAACATGGCTGTCGTTCGTCCCGCCGACGCCAACGAAGTCGTTTGGGCGTACAAAACCGCCTTGAACCAGAACACAACCCCGACCTGCATGGTTCTTACCAGACAGAACCTGCCGACGCTTGACCGTTCGGCTCTCGCCCCCGCCAGCATGACAAGCAAAGGCGCTTACGTCCTTTCAGACTGTGACGGAACTCCGGACGTCATTCTTATCGGAACGGGATCCGAAGTTGGAATCTGTCTTGAAGCGCAAAAGACGCTTGCTCAGAAGGGCAAGAAAGCCCGCGTTGTGAGTATGCCGTGCTGGGAATGGTTCGACGCTCAGGACGACGAATATAAAGCCTCCGTCCTTCCGCCGGAATGCGAAAACCGCGTTGCGGTCGAAGCCGCCCTGCCCTTCGGCTGGGAAAAGTACATCGGAACCAAAGGCGCCTTTATCGGCATGAAATCTTTCGGAGCCAGCGCCCCGTTTGCGAAACTGATGAAAGAGTTCGGCATTACCGCCGACGCCGTCGTCGCCGCCGCAGAACGATAACGTTAATCGTTAAACCGTAAAATATTCAAGAGCGTTCGCTGCAAAATAGCGAACGCTCTGTTTTTTTGGTTCATCCGGTAAGTTGGTATTTGAGCTAAAAAGCTGCGATTTTTCGTCTCAAAGTATTTTTTAACACGAAACACACGAAAGGATTTATTTATAATCTTATACTTTTCGTAAATTTCGTGTTTTTTGTGTTTTTCGTGACAAATAACATCTTCAGTAGTTCACTCTATAAATTAAGCCGCAAAGAACGCATAGTTTTTAAAACTTTGCGAACTATGCGAACTTCATGTGAGTTTATACCGAGGACTCGCCAAAATCCGTGAACGAACTAACCTGCGGAAACATTAGGCGCCAACTTGTCGGGAAAGCCAAAAATATTCAACTTTTTTAGTCAATTTTTTAAAATCTACTTGAAAATAACGTGAGAATAGATTATATTAAACCTTGACAAATAAACGATGCGGCGATACGCTCTTTAATCGCGTTTAGCAGATAATCGAGAGCGGGTTGCGGAATTTGAGGAAATCATAAGATAAACAGGAGAACATAATGTTTGGACGACCGATGAGAAAGGTTTGCGCTAATTGCAAAAACACGTATATCGAAGGAGATAAATACTGTCGGTATTGCGGAGCGAAGATAGGAACAACGGAATTCATACCAATAATGAGAGTCTGTCTATATGGACCGCCAATCCCGAGAGTTCATAAATGTGTAAAATGCGGGTATGAGTGGGATACTTACGGGACGCGCGACAGGCAACTCTATTGTCCGAAGTGCGGCGGTTCTGCCCCTCCTTCACCAAAATGAGAATAATTTATATTAAAAGTTGACAAATGGACAATCTGGCGATACGCTCTTTAATCGCGTTTAGCAGATAATCGAGAGCGGGTTGCGGAATTTGAGGAAATCATAAGATAAACAGGAGAACATAATGTTTGGAAGACCGATGAGAAAGGTTTGCGCTAATTGCAAAAACACGTATATCGAAGGAGATAAATACTGTCGATATTGCGGAGCGAAGATGGGGAAACCTGCCTTCATACCGGATAACATGGCGTGCATTTACGGACCGCCGCCCATTACGAGAGTTCATAAATGTGTAAAATGCGGGTACACATGGACAACCAATCAGATGATTGACCGCGAACGCTACTGTCCGAAATGCGGCGGTTCTGCGCCGGGTAAATCGAAGGACGGAGACGAGGCGGGCGCATTTGCTCCTCAAGAATCGGCTCCGGTCTTGAAAGAGCATTTGGATAACGTTCAGGGATACCTGGACAACGTTCGAGAGTACGTGGACAACGCCTTCGCGAGAATGGAAAACGAGGAGAACAAAGAGGAGTAGAGAAGCTGCTAGCTGTTAGCTATTAGCTTGATAAACCTGATTCGTGCGTTATAGCAAGAAGCAGGCATAACCAAACTAGCGGCTGGTAGCTAGTGTAGTGTTCGATATATAATAGAACCTTTCAGCGCTTGTTTGCGTACTAATAGTTAGAAAGGAGAAATACTATGCGACAAGCGGTTGAAATTGAATTGACAAATGAAGAGCGAGCGACGCTGGAATCATGGAGTA
>JAZQDP010000179.1:0-26543 GCA_045546875.1 Thermoguttaceae bacterium
AAAAAATATATTGTCAATAAGATTAGTTAAAATAATTATCGTTATTTTTATAAAAATATTTAATATGCCCCGTTGACTATTTGTTTTTTTCGATGTAAACTATATATAATATAAGAGGATGTTAGTCCGTTAAAGTATCGTCAAGCGGTTGGCGCAAGGTTGAACGCTTGTTCCAATTGCTATTAGTAAACCTCCCGATTAAATACCAATGCCATTAGCGATTCGAGTTATACCGTGTTTAGACGTCAATGCGGGACGAGTTGTGAAAGGAACGCATTTTGTCAACCTGCGCGATGCAGGCGATCCGGTCGAAGTCGCTAAACGGTACGAGCAAGACGGAGCGGACGAATTGATGTTTCTCGACATCACCGCCAGCAGCGACAATCGCAATATTATGCTTGACGTTGTTCGCCGCACGGCAGAGGAGTGCTTTATGCCTCTTTGCGTTGGCGGCGGGATTCGGACGTTAGACGACATTCGCAACCTGCTCAATGCCGGGTGCGATAAGGTTTCGCTTAACACAATCGCCTGCAAAAATCCGGAATTCGTTCGTCAGGCGGCTCAACGATATGGGTCGCAGTGCATTGTCGTCAATATAGACCCTAAACGCGTTATCAAAGACGGCAAAGAATTTTGGGAAGTTCACATAAACGGCGGACGCACTCCCACGGGGCTGGAAGCCGTTCAATGGGCAAAAGAGGTCGAATCGCTTGGCGCGGGAGAAATCACGTTGACGTCTATGGACGCCGACGGAGCCAGAAGCGGTTACGATTTGGAAATTACCGAAGCGGTTCGCAACGCGGTAGGAATTCCACTTATTGCCAGCGGCGGAGCGGGCTGTCCGCAACACATGGCAGACGCGGTCAAAAAAGCTCGGGTTGATGCGGTGTTGGCGGCGGGAATGTTCCATTTTGGGCAGTATACCATTACAGAAACAAAACGCTATTTGCGCGAACAAGGTATTCCGGTCAGAATATAAGCCAGTAGGCAATTCTGAATTAAGGTTCATCCGCTAACGGCTTACCTAACAGTTTTTGAGCAGGTCAGTCCGTTCATGAACTTGCCGGAAAAACCCCAATACGTACAGTTCATTACTCATCATTTTCATAACTCCTAACGATAAACCTTATCCATGTCAGCAGAACCCAATAATATCGCTCCTTACGTACGTAAAGAAGAATACGAAATCGACCGTCTTTTCCGCGCCCTGGTTAAATGCAAGGGGAGCGACTTGCACTTAAAGGTTGGACGACCGCCGATGCTGCGCGTTGCTGGTTCATTACAGGCTCTCAACCGCGGTCCGATTGACGAAGACGAAATGGACCGAATTCTGTACGAGTTCATGAACGAACGCAACCGAAAAATCTTGCAGGAAACAGGCGGAGCGGACTTTGCTCACATCGTTAAAGTTGACGAACTGGTCTGGCGTTTCCGCGTCAACATTCTTAACCAAATGGGGCGACTGGGTCTGGTCGCTCGAAAGGTCAACAACTCAATTCCGGTTTTTGAAAAGCTGTTTTTGCCGCCGGTTCTGGAAGAGCTTTGCAAGTTTTCCCAAGGCATGGTTTTGCTGGCTGGTATTACCGGTTCCGGGAAAAGTACAACGATTGCCTCCATGCTCGACTGGATTAACCATCGGTACAAAAAACACATTTTGACCCTGGAAGACCCGATTGAATTTACATTTACCGAGGACAAGTGCCTGATCAACCAGCGAGAAATCGGGCAGGACGTTTGCGACTTTATGACCGGTATGAAGCACGCCGTTCGTGAAGACCCGGATATTATTCTCGTCGGTGAAATGCGAGACCGTGAAACGTTCGAAACCGCTATCCACGCAGCAGAAACAGGGCACCTGGTTTTTGGCACCATTCACGCCTCAACCGCCCCTTCAACGATCGGTCGTATTCTTGACCTTTTCCCGCAAAATATGCACCGCGCGCTGCGTTCCGCGCTGGCGTTTAACCTGAAGGGAATTGTCGCTCAAAAACTTTTACCGTCCATTAAAGAGGGGGTTCAGCGAGTCCCAACGTGCGAAATCATGATGATCAACCCCACTATTCGAAAGCTGATTCTGGAAGGCGAAGACGAAAAGCTGGCAGACGCTATTCGAATCGGGTACGAAGAAGGCATGCAGGACTTTACCAAGAGCCTTAAAGACCTCATCGACGCTGAACTGATCGACAGAGAAACCGCCATGGAAGTCGCACCCAACAAAGAAGCCCTCAAGATGGCAATCAAGGGAATTGAAGTTAAAGCGCCGGGCATTTTGTAAGCTACTAGCTCCTAGCCACTAGCAGCTAGCTTGGCTTATTCTGTTTCTTGCGATAACACAGGAATCAGGTTTATCAAGCTAATAGCTAGAAGCTGGCAACTAGTAACTCATTAAGCAGCTAAAGCTTAATTATTCCATACTCCTTATTTCTGACCCCATATCCATGATACGCAATTTTATCCGGTTTATTTCGATAACAACATTGTCTTTGGCAATAATAACGTTGTCGTTCGACATCCAGGCAGCTGGCATTGAAGATGAATTAAACAGCGAATTACAACAGGATTCGCCAGACGGCGGCAGAGCGCCCGTTACGGACGGGCAACCCGTTGCCGAAGACGAACCTGCGCCAGACGCAACCGCAGACGCTCAACCTGCCGAGGAACCTCAAACCGAGCCGGAAACGACTCCCGAACAGGACGCCAACGCTGAAGAAAACAACGTTGACGCAAACACTAATACAGGTGGCGCCGCCGCGGACGCTGAAAATGCCGAAGCGCAGCAGAATCCGGAAAATGCAGAGGCGGACGCTGAAGCGGAGCCGTCAGAGGAAAAAGCGGCTGAACCGGTTGATCCGTCTGCGCCGACTCCCGTTAAATTGAAATCCGGCGGGTATTTCAGCATCGTTAAAATAATCTTATTGCTAATCGTATATTTACTATGGGTTAAATCAACAGACTGGCTCAGCGCCGATGCCGTTCGGTTCAAAAAGGACTGGAAAAAATGGAACGCCATCGTTGTGGGGTCGTTTGTTATTGCTTTCATTCTTGCCCTTTTAATGCCGTGGTTTTGGGTCGGAATAACCCTCGTTGCGTTGGCGTATCTGGTTCCGTTTATCATGTACGTTCGTTACAGAAACGAAGATATGAACCCTGCGGACATGGTCTTTACGGCAGACCATTTGCGTCATTTCTTTGCTGAGAGAATCAGCAAAATTGGCGTCAAGGTTGACCCGAAAGCTAAAGATAAATTCACAACCGGCTGTGCTGCCAATTTGAATTCCTACACCAAAGTAGAACGTCAGCGTGAAATGCGCCGCATTCAAGCGCACGCTCACGAAGGGTTTATGGATGCACGAAAAATGGTGGCAACGCTCATGACAAATCAGCCGGAAGCGTCCATGCTGGATTTCACCGCTAACGGCGTTGCGGTTCGGCATCTGCTTGACGGCGTTTGGCATCCTGCCGAACAACTCGAACGAGAAACTGCCGACCCGGCGCTCGAAGCCCTCAAAATTCTGTGCGGCATGAATCCTCAAGACAGACGATCCAAGCAGTCCGGCGAGTGTGAAGTGGAATTCTCCTATCAATACGATTTTCCGGACGAACGCCTTGCGATTCGCCTCATGCAGGAACGGTACGACAAACTCATGGAAGAGGATAACGACGAAAACTACGTTGAACGTCGAAAGCTAAAGGAAGAGTTGCGCCGGGCAAAAGAAGAATTGCCTCAACCGGAGATGCGAACCAGAAAGGCGGTCATTACCGTTACCACTCAGGGAACGCAAACCGGAGAGCGCGTTATGCTAAAATATTCCGCTCCGAAAATGAACTTCCACGTTTTGGAAGACACCGGCATGCGCGATAAACTGGCGGAAAAAGTTCAACCGATGTTCGATTTGCCCAAAGGCATTCTGATTTTTTCCGCGCCGGTTGGCAACGGCATGAAAACAACGCTTAACGTTGCGCTCAACAAAACAGACCGGTTCCAAAGAGAATACGCCCAGCTGGATAAAGACTCCAATCCTCACGAAGCGGTTGAAAACATCCCGATTACAACCTATTCCGAAACCGATTCCATCAAAGACGTTATGAAACGGTTCTTCTTAAAGGAACCGGCTGTTTCGGTAATTCAGGATATGGACGGCGTCATTCTCAACGAATGTTTTAAGGAAATGGCGATGGACGATCGGCTCATCGTAACGACCATTCGCGCCAAAGACGCGTCCGAGGCGTTGTTGCGAATGCTTATTCTCAAAGATGCCGACGGCAATCCTGTTTCTCGAGAGAAAATAGCCGATAACGTCAAGGTTGTCGTTTGTCAGCGATTGGTTCGCAAGCTGTGCAACCATTGCAAACAACCCGTCAAAGCTCCTCCGGCGTTAGCTCAGGCGTTAGGGTTCCCCGCTGGCAGAGAAGTCATTCTTTATCAGCCGCCGGCAAAACCGGCTGAAGACGAAGAAGTCTGTTCCGAATGTCACGGCATCGGGTACAAGGGACGAACGGCAATTACGGAAGTCCTCTTTGTCGGTCCTACAGTTCAGGAAGTGTTAAAGAAAGCCCCTAAACTGGAACTGCTTCAAAAAGCGGCGGCAAAAGACGGCAACCGTTCCTTGAGAGAAGAAGGCATCGTTCTGGTTGCCAAGGGAATTACTTCCGTTCAGGAATTAAAGCGAATTCTGGACGCTCAGTGAGCTTTTTTCAAACTGACTCCATACCGACTAAAGCGAACTTTCTCCCGATTACAGAGCAGGAACTCAGATGGAACCTGTATGTAACCGGGGCAGGTTTTGACGATATGCGTCCCGGGCGCTCTTTTGTCAACGAAGGGCGTCCGGAATTGTACCGTTTGGAGCAGTACAAAAATCGTATTCTTCCGGAATACGTTTTTTTGTACATTGCCGACGGCGCGGGACAATACATTTCTGACCTGGGCGGTTCTCTGACGGTTAAAAAGGGCGACGTCTTTATTCTCTTTCCGGGGTCTGAACACCAGCTTATTCCAGACAAAGACGTTGGCTGGAAAGACGTCTGGGTAACGGCAAACGGGGCGTATATTCATTCGTTGACGCAAAACGGCATTCTCGACCCGCGTCAGCCGGTAGTCAGTTCGCTGACAGCCGAAAAAATCGCAGGCCGCATTGAACGTCTGTGTTCTCAGATTTTGGATTCGCCTCAAATCAACTCTCCGTTTTACGCAGTAGATCTGCTTGGACTGCTCATCGAGATTGGCGGCTGTCAAGCTCGTTCAAATCTGTCTGACGTATTGCCTAATTTGCAACTGGCGCCGCAGCAGTCAGAGTCAACGCGAATAGTTCAAAACGCCTGTAAAGAGATTTGGAATTGGGGACATCAGGAAATCGACATAAAGCTTTTGGCAAAGAAACTCAACGTAAACCGTCGAACTCTGGAACGTTATTTTAACAAAGAGCTTAACAGAACCATTCGCGAAGAAATTCACCGCTGCAGAATATACCGGGCAATCACGCTCCTTCAGCAAACCAACGTTAAAATTGAACAGATTGCCCTCATGGCAGGGTTTCCCAGCTACGTTCACATGATCCGCGTTTTTAAGCGTATGTTAGGTAAAACTCCCGGCGAGTTCAGAAATTAGAGCGTAGGTTTCCATCTTTGCAACCAAAATTTGCTCATTCCTAATAATTAATAATAAATCTTGCCCCCCCTATTGACAAATCTTAAAATTTGAATAAAATAGGCGTATTGAATTTGAATGAATGAGATTTATTCAATTTGATTGGTCGGGTAGCTCAGTTGGTAGAGCAACGGACTGAAAATCCGTGTGTCACCAGTTCGATCCTGGTTCTGACCATAAAAAAGCGTTTTGTAAGCAATTACAAAACGCTTTTTTTATTGTTCTTCCGGTAATTGGCGCCGACGTTGTTAGACTTTTTCAAAAACAATCGCAGACGCCGCACCATTGCGATCAAAGGTCAACTTAATCGCAAAACGTTTGTCCGACGGTTGTGGAGAGCCATGAACAACAGGTATCGGGCATGCGGGATCAAACTGCGAATAATTTCTGGACGGCGGTAAAATGCCATTCTTTAACGACAACACGGTAGCAATGACCTCAACCGCCGAGGAACCGCTGCCAGCATACCCTATCCCGCCCTTTTGAGCGACAACCGGCACGTCTGGCAGAATTAGAGCAATAGCCTGAGCTTCAATGGCGTCCTCTTCAATCGCCCCCCAGCCGTTGGCGTTGATATGAGACAAGTCTGATGGAGCAATGCCCGCATTTTGCATAGCCAGCTTGAGGCAATTTTGAATGGATTTCCCTTTAATTTTATATCTGTTCGCCCCTTCCGAGCAAGTCGCCCAGGCGCGAATCTTAGCCAACGGCTCTACGCCTCGTTTTTTAGCGCTGGATTCCGACTCTAAAACCAGGCAGCCAGCCGCCTCGGCACGAACAAGCCCGTCTCGTTGAGCGTCAAACGGTCGGCACGCCCCTTCCGGATCGTCCCAGTTGTGAGAACAGCCGAACCAGTCAAAGCGAATCCAGTTGAAATCGTCAATATAATCGCCAATGCCGCCAACCACCATTGCGTCTGCGACATCGCGCTGGATTATACGCGTCCCTTCAATTATCGACGCCATCGCCCCGATGTCGCCTAAAACAATCGTGTTGCTGGGACCTTGAAAATTGTTGGTTATTGCAATATGACACGCCGCCATGTTCGGAAGATATTTGAGCATCCATAACGGCAGAATGTTATCCATGAACATATCTCCCCAATGCTTATGCAGGCTTGCCGCTTTGGACGGCTCGTCAACGCCTTCACAATTCAGAGCCTTATTACAGATGTCAGTTATGTCGCTGATGGTAGACATTACCAACGTCGTACCTAAATCAATCCCGACTCGTTCTGGGGAAAGCTGTTCCGATAAACATTTGTCAGATTCGCCCTGCGCCTGCTTAATCGCCATTGTCCCTGACGCTAAACCAAGCTGAACGTCTCTGCCCATAATCTTGATATTCTTGCGCGGCTGAACAAAATCTTTAGCTGAGAAATCTGATATATATCCAGCAACCGGCGCAGACAAATTCCTATATTTGCTTTCCGATATTTCGTCAATAACTTTTTCATAACGCTGGATGCCGGATTTTCCATCCAGCAAATTGGCCCAGTATGCCTCTGAGCCTATGCCCAGGCAGCATATTGGCGCCACCCCCGTTACTACAACTGATTCGTTATTATCCATAGGAATTTATTTGTTTGAGATGTTAATTCAAAAATCAAACACCTCGTTATACACTTATAACAATGATTTGTCAATATTAAATCTCATAAATTCTATATGTTTTCGTTCTCATGGCGCCGCCCTTTTCAAGCGAACCGCGCGAAAGGCTATTGGACTCTAAAACCCACGAAAACTCCGCTTCATGTATGCCCCAGTCCATTACCAGAGGGACCAGACCATTAAGCAAAACCAACCCCACTCCGGAAAGCTGGTATTCCGGCGCAACATTTGTACTGATAACCCTAATGGCTTTAATGGCGCGTTTATTCCATAACAATTTTGCCCACCCAAAGGGGAACAGCCGCCCGCGAATCTGTTTAATTCGGGGGTTGTAATCTGGCAAACACAGACTCACGCCAACTACCTTGCCGTCAATTTCTGCCGCCAACGCCAGTTTCGGAACAAGCAACATCTTGAGTCCTTCCGCTTCCTCGGCAACCTCTTCGTCTGACAGCGGAACAAAACCCCACGTGTCCGTCAAAGAAGTGTTGTACAACCGCAAAAACGTGTGGACGTCTTCCATAAAATGATTTCTGTCCAATGGGCGAACTTTTACGTTGAGTTCTTTTTGAATGTTTTTTGCGACGTTAAGATACCTGGCTCGAACGTCTTGCAGCATGCTCAGGTCGCCCCAGAACGCGTACAGATCCTGAACCTTCTCAAAATGATAACTCTTGACCAATTTCTCATAATACGGGAGATTGTAAGTCATCATAAACATCGGACTGCTGTTAAATCCATCTACCAACAGCCCAAGTTCGTAATTGAGCGATGGATTGCACGGACCGCGCATTTTGGACAGTCCCTTGCTTTTAAGCCAGTCGCGAGCCGTATCGAACAGGGCTTTCGAAACGTCGGTATCGTTAATACATTCAAAGAAGCCGAAAAAACCTACGCCGTCGTTATAACGCTGTAAATGCCCGTTATTCACGATTGCAACAATGCGTCCTGACGGTTTGCCGTCTTTATATGCAATAAACGCCTGAACCTGATTATGCAATCCAAAGGCAGACTTCTTAAAACCAACCAACCCCTCGGCGCTAAACAACAACGGAGGAATCCAATAAGAGTTTCGGGAATATATCTCTTCTGCAAGCGAGAAAAATTCTTTTTTCTGCCTTGACGTCGTAACGGGAAGTACGGTAATGCTTGACATAATTAACAGCTATGACTGATTATATGACTGTATATCTTAATATTTAAATGGATTAAATCGCCATAATCTATAACCTGTCAAAGTATAATTTATGGCGTTAGTATATTAAATAAGCATATCTATGGTTCTTTCGGCAAGTCCGTACCAAGTAAGCTGTTAGCCGCTAGCTTGAGCGTTCGAGGCGCTCCGTTTTTACGGTTAACGCAAAAAACTGGATAAATAGGCTAGATGTAAAAGGCTAGGCGATCTCGCAAATATGGGTGCGAAATTACCGAATGAACCATATTTATTATATCGGTCGATTAGAACGTTTTTCTGAAATTCAGTATAACCAATAATCCTATTTTTGCCATATCACTTATCCTTTCTTTTCGGAATATTTTAAAAATAAGGAGATTTTTTTAAAATTTTCGACCTGCCCCCTTGCAAAGATTTTAGAATCTGCTAGAATACTATCATGTTTTGAAGGAAATCAAGCGTTTTTTTCAAAAACAAAACAATGCGGGTGTAGCTCAGTTGGTAGAGCACAACGTTGCCAACGTTGTTGTCGTGGGTTCAAGCCTCATCACCCGCTCTTTAAGAACGGTAAACTTTAACGTTTACCGTTCTTTTTTTTATGGTAATTTTTCAGTTTACACAAGCTTTCCCCTTGTTTTTCGCTCAATTATATACTATTATATAATAAGTGGATAAACCAGCTTGTTGCAGAATGCGTAATTCTCAGCTTGAGTTTCTCGATTCCGCTGTCAAACTTCGTTAGCTTTAGTTTACAGCATGACCGCCTTTTTTCGTTTAGTTCGATTTCCTGCCGTTTTTACAGTTCTAGCCGACTGTGCAATGGGATTTCTGTTTACTTGCAGAACCCCGGGGCAAACGGAATGGGGCGTTTTTGCTTTGATTTGTGCCGCATCAGTCCCTTTGTACTGGTTCGGCATGGCTTTTAACGACATCGTAGACGTTGAACGAGATTCCCTTCATCCGGTTCGATGTTTTCGTCCTATTCCGTCCGGGGCGCTCAGCCTGGCAAACGCTAAAAGAATCGCTCTGGTTTTGCTATTACTCGGAACAGTAATCGGTTGCATTACCGGCATTCTTTTTGCAACGAACTGGCTAATCAGCATAGCGTCGCTGGCAGGGTTAATCATTTCGATAATCCTTTACGACGGGGCGTTTAAATCCTTTTGGTTTGCGCCTTTGATCATGGGGCTTTGCCGCGCGTTCAACATTCTCTTTGCAATGAGCGTTTACTACAATCCTCAAAACGCCAGCGCTACTGGAATTGCATTGATTCTCGCGGCTTATACCGTTTATATTACCGGCGTAACGTGGTTTGCCCGATATGAAAATGCTGAAGAAGACAACGCCTGGCAAACAGAGGACGAAACCGCCAGCCCTGCTCAACGCGCAGTTGCAGCTCCGTGGACGCCTAGCGCCTGGCTGTCGGCATTGGTAATCGGTTTAGGCATTTTTATCCTTTTCCCTTTGGCTGATGTAATTCCAGCTCAATGGCAGTACCCGATTTTTGCTCAAGACCCTATTCGATGGCGAATGTTAATTGGCGTTTTGAGCTTGATGGTCGCTTTTCGAGCTTTGCAAACTTTATTGCTCAATAAACCTCAGGCAATTGGTCCGATTGTCGGTTATTGTCTAACGACTTTAATCGTTTTAGACGCCATCGTCGTTTGTTTAATCCACAGTCCAACTGCGGCAATTTGCATTGTTTGCCTGTTGATCCCAACTATCGTCCTTAATAAAATAACTTATATTACCTAAATATTCACTAAACACATTTTTATACCTGAATTATTATGTTGCGTTGGAGACTCCTGCTGGGAACCCTTATTATCGGTCTTGTCTGCTTTTTAGGCTGGGCAGACTGGTATTTGGAGGAGCGTATTCACATTGCGGGTCTTGGATTATGCCCACTGCTGCTGGTTTTGCTGGTTTTGTGCTGTGCTGAACTCATCACCCTTTCCCGTCTGGCAGGGGCGCGCCCTCAGCGTCTTCTGGTTTATTTGTGTACGTTACTTGTTGTAATGATGAGTTGGCTGGCTCCGATTGCGTCTGGCTGGGCAGTCGGGCATGAGCTAGGTCCCCGAATGAAATTTTTAGTGCATGCCACCTGCGGATCGTGGGCGTTTGCTACGTTAGGCTTTTCTCTGATACTGGTTTTTTTGACAGAAATATGCCGATTCAAGCGCCCCGGCGTCTCGCTAATTCATGTAGCTGCGACGATGTTTACTATTGTCTATTTGGGGTTGCTGTCAGTATTTTTGATTCAGATTCGCCTTGTTGGCGGCATTGGTTATTTGGTAACGTTTTTATTAACCGTTAAAATGGGCGACACCGGCGCGTATACAATAGGGCGATTATTTGGCAGAACGAAAATGGCGCCCTCGCTCAGCCCCGGCAAGACAATCGAAGGCGCTGTTGGAGCGTTCGTTTTTTCGTGTTTAACGTCGTGGATAATGTTCCGTTTAGTTCTGCCTGCTTATCCCAAGATTTTTGCCTTTGGAACCCATGGCGTTCCAGGATTAGAAATGGCAATTCCATACGATTGGCTTATTTTTGGCATTTTGATCGGGCTTGTTGGCATGTTGGGCGATTTGGCTGAATCCATGCTCAAACGCGATGCACGAAGAAAGAATTCCAGTTTGTGGATGCCGGGATTTGGCGGCACGCTGGATTTAATGGACTCCATTCTCCTTGCCGCTCCAGTCGCTTACGCGCTTTGGGCGTTTGGAATCATCGTACCGTAGAAATAATTTGGAATGCGGAATTAGGAATTACACATTTCGCCTCAGATTAACGGCGGGGTGCGAAATTTGAGCGTTAATTTTTTAAGACGCTGTGCGTTTCTCGCAACTCGCAACTCGTAACTTACAATTAGAAAAATGAACGAACTTGAAAACTATTGTTTATCGGTAGCGCAAGCGGCTCGCGAGGCGTCCCGCAAAATGGCACTTGTCTCTGGCTCTCAAAAGACGCAATGGCTTAAAGCCTCTGCGAAGCGTTTACGAAACGAAATTCCTTCGTTAATCGCGGCAAATAAAATTGACCTCGACGCCGCTCCGGGATACGGGCTAACGCCGGCTATGATCGACAGATTGACGCTTACCGACCAGCGAATCGAAGGAATCGCAACCGCTCTGGAAGAAGTTGCCGCCTTGCCAAACCCCGTCGGCGGCGTTATTCATTCTACAATTCGCCCAAACGGAATTGAGGTTCAGAAAGTTCGCGTTCCGCTGGGCGTAATCTTTTTCATTTACGAATCTCGCCCAAACGTAACGGCAGACGCCGCCGCGTTGTGCGTCAAATCCGGCAATGCCGTAATTTTGCGCGGAGGAAAAGAAGCAATCAATTCCTCCAGGGCAATTGTCAACCTTCTTTGCGAAGAGGCGGTTAAAGCCGGGTTGCCGGAGAACGCCATCCAGTTCGTCAATACGATTGACCGCGACGCCGTTGGATATTTCCTCAAGCTCAACAAATACATAGACGTTTGCATTCCTCGCGGGGGCGAAAGCCTCATCCGGCGCGTTACCGCAGACGCGACGATGCCGGTAATCAAACATTTTAACGGGAATTGTCATGTTTACATTGACCAGTCCGCGCCGGAAGATATGGCTGTCAAGATTCTGCTCAACGCCAAAACGCAGCGCATGGGCGTGTGCAACGCGGCGGAATCGTTGGTCGTCCATCGCGGCTGCGCTCAACGATTGTTGCCGATTCTGATTAAAGCCCTGCAGGAAAAAGGCGTTGAAATCCATGGCGACGAAACAACGGTTGCGCTGTGCCAAAACATCATACCGGCAACCGATGACGATTACGCGACAGAATACCTGGGACCTAAAATTTCCTGCGTTGTTGTTGACAGCATCGAAGACGCTATCGAACACATCAACAAATACAGTTCCGGGCATACCGAAGCGATTGTTACTCAAGACCTCAACGCAGCTCGGCTGTTTGCTCAGGCAATCGATTCTTCCGCTGTCATGATTAACGCTTCAACTCGCTTTAACGATGGCGGAGAGTTCGGTTTGGGAGCAGAAATTGGAATCAGCACCGATAAACTTCACGCTCGCGGGCCTTGCGGTCCAGAAGAACTGACAACCTACAAATACGTTGTTTATGGCGATGGACAGGTAAGGGAGTAGGCAGGTTAATGCGGAATGCGGAATTACTCAAGTGCATCGCAAAATTCCCACGCAACTCGTAACTCGCCGCTCGCAACTTTAAATATGAACAAACAAGAGAACCATTCTGACGAACTGACCGGGACTCGCGTCCCGTATGACGTTATTCGTCCGCACGAATTGACGCAGTACTCGCTTATGGAACTAAAAGCGCTTTTGGAAAAAACCGCTTTAGAACTGGGGCGCGATTGGAGTCAACGGCTGCGGGACAGAATTGTTGTATCCGTTGACCGAGTCGAAACTCGCTTGTGGCATAACGTTCGCGCCTGGCTTTCCCCGTCAGAACCTCAAAAAACACAGGCTTGGTTCCCTCTTTCGTTTCAGTCCGATATTTTAGGCGCTCAAGGCGCGATTGCCTTTCCTGCTGCGTTGCTGTCAAATATGTTTGATCGATTAACGGGCGGGCAAGCGCAGCCAACCCCAATGGGAACTCTCGATTCTCCCCTGACGGATTTAGAAAGACGACTGCTGTACCGAATTGCAGAATCGTTTTCTAACCAATGGGAAAAGTCCTGGGAAAAGTTTTTAACGCTGGGCATCAAGGGAATTCAACCTTTTGAACTGTTTAATTTAGAAGATTCCGACCCCTGCGCCGTTTGTGAATTTGTCGTTCAGTGGTCTCAGACAAGTCTCCCGTTTTACTTAATCTTACCGTATTATTCCGTTGACGATTTGGAACGACGGCTTGACCGAAGCCGGCTGGATTGGCTGAACGATTTTTCCCAATCAACCGAGATCCCGTCCGGGATTCGCAATTCCAAAATTCATCTTAGCGTCATTTTAGCAAAATCAACCATTACCGTAGAAGAGCTTATGGCGCTCCAACCCGGCGACATTATTACTACCGATCAAAGCACCAATTCGCCAATAGAAGTCTATATTCAAGACAAGCTTAAATTTCTTGCGGCTCCTGGGCAGATCCATGGTCAAAAAGCCGTCGAAATTCTCGCCTTGGCAGAAAAATAAAATCCGACAACTGCACGATGAGGCAATTGCCGGATTTATTAAATACTCGTAACACTCGCTATAATTAATCGCTAACGGCAGACCAGTCTGTAATCTTGTTGCCATCTCGGCGGTTGCACAGATTTCTGTGAATGTCGGTGTTGATGTTGTAATTGACTCGTCTGACGGAGCCATCGCAAAAAGCCATATTGAACGCAATTGCGTGAGCGGAACCAAAGGGCTCAGTCCAAGCGGTATCCTGCTTTCTGTCGCGACCGGGACCGCCGCTGCAAATACGCTGATTGTCATTATCTGCGCCATCGTATGCGGATTCGTTATCAGCCCCGTTAACGTTGTTATCAACAATATACATATTGGTAGGCAAGAATTTTTCTCCAACCATATACGTATTAGCCAATCCATCTTCAATTAAGTCTGGCGTAACTTCGCTAAACAAAAAGCTGATGCCGTTCAACCCGCCTGTGCTGTCAGTACTGTCAGTCAAATGCTTCATGGAATAGTCTCGCAACGTCTTACCGTCTTTATATTTATACGAATGCGCATTGACCATGGCTGGCAATCCACTTCCAGCAACGTCGTGTCCAAACGTGCCGGCATTGGTAGCGTAATCGCCCTTGATACATTCTAAAACCTGTGTAATGTGCTGCATTGACGCAGAATCCTGACCCTTCAGACCGACAAATGAATGGTCTTTTGACTGAGTCATATACTTATCTGCTTCTCCATCTTTAGTAGGATAGATATTTCTGGTTCGTCGGGTTGGACAGTTAATAATCGGAATCGGATTTCTCATTCTCTCCCGAATAGCGTCAACGCGCGCAGTTCCGTCCAATCCCAAGCCCTGGTTGCGAACGTTGCTTTGTTCCAGATAGTCCAGAATACTGAACAACCATCCGCCGGGCTGCTGAGAACCGTAGCCGCAGTCCGGCTCGCCGACCCACCAGTATCCCCATCCGCCAGAGGGAACGAACCCCTGTGCTGTAATGTGAGCCGTAAAGGCGCGGGAAATTTGCGTTAGGTTGTTAACGCATACGACCGTTCTGGCGGATTCGCGCGCCATGTTAATCGCTGGCAGAGACAAACCGATAAGGATGCCGATAATCGTCATCACGACCAGCAGTTCGATAAGGGTAAAACCATTGACAACAGGATGTTTTTTCATGATTTTCATAATTATTTTCTATAACGTCAGCGACTTGCGATAAATGTGATAAGGCAATACGTATAATAGTTTTTCATCGGAATATTACCATGAATCGTTCATAAAAACTATTACATATATCATATTATACCTATTTAGACGAAAAAAATCAAACGGGGTTCATTAGTTTTTAAAGATTTTTTATTAAAACTATAGAAATTATCTGATCTTGTTGACAGTTCAGATAATTTCTAATTATCTATCTACAGCGCACGACGGATTTTACGGATGCGTTGACCGAAAATAGGCTTGGGCGCCTCTTCCGAAATGGGTTCTGACTTTTGTTGCCCCTCCGTTTCTGGTTTGCCAGACGAAGCCGAGGGCGAAACAAATGCCGCAAAACCGGGAATTTCATCGCGTTTGAGCAGTTTATTGATTCGCATTTCTATTCGCGTCAGCTCTACGCCCTCTTCTGCGGTAACAAACGTAAAGGCAACGCCGTCCCGACCCATACGACCGGTGCGCCCTACCCGATGAACGTAATCGTCGCAAAATTGGGGAATATCGTAGTTGATAATATGCGAAATTCCGGAAATATCCAGCCCGCGACCAACGACGTCTGTTGCGATTAAGAACCGTATTTTGCCGTCTCGAAATTTCTGGATCGTCTTCATGCGTTTATCTTGTTCCATGTCGCCATGCATGCCTTGAGCGTCCGGATACCACTTTTGAACGATTTTAGTCAGCAGTTCCGTTCTTTTCTTCGTTCGGCAGAAGATAATAGCCTGATGTGGATTTTCTCGCTCTAAAAGCCGTTTAAGAAGCTCCACTTTTCGTTCTGGAGCAACGGAAAAATACGACTGCTCAATAGTTTCAACCGCCAAATTTTTGGGAGAAAAGTCCAGCTTTTCAGGATTGTTCATATAGTGTCGCGCCAAATGATCCACTTCCGGCGGAATGGTCGCTGACATCAGCAGCGTTTGACGACTGTCGGGGCATCGCCGGAGAATCTTTTCGATGTCCGGGCGGAACCCAATGTCCAACATTCGGTCCGCCTCGTCCAGAACGACAAATTCCAGCTTCGATAAATCCAGCGCGCGGCGAGTAAACAAGTCGATAATTCGTCCCGGCGTTCCAACGGCAATATCGACCCCGTCAGAAAGAAGAAGAGTCTGCTTTTGCAGAGGCGCGCCGCCATAAAAAGCGGCTATCGCCAAACCGGTGTATTTGCCAAGTCGAAGGATTTCGTCTCGAACCTGAACCGCCAATTCTCGGGTTGGAACAAGAATCAGCGCGCGAGGCGAGAACATCGTTTCGTCGAATTCCAATTTTTGTAAAATCGGAAGCGAAAATGCTGCTGTTTTACCGGTTCCGGTTTGCGCTTGCCCCATGACGTCTCGCCGTGTTGCAGCAAGAGGAATAACGCCCTGCTGAATGGGCGTCGGCGCCAAATAATTAAATTTATTGAGCGCGCGCATAATTTCCGGCTTCAAATTAAACTGAGAGAATTTGTTATTCGACCAATCCGGCTCCGGTTCAGATTCTGCCGGACTGTTGTCAGGCGCCGGGGAAGCGTCGGCTTTAACGGATTGCTTCTTTTGAGAAAAAACCTTTTTCTCAACGCCGATTTTCTTTCCAGACGTTTTTTCAGCTTGAGGGCTTTTAGACGCAGAATTCTCGTTATCTGCTGACAGCGCGGCAGACTTCGGTTTCTTTTTGGTTGCGCTCGGCTTTTTATCAACGGGCGGCAATGCGGCTCGTTCAGACAAGACCGCTTTAACGTCGTCTCGTTCTACCGATTCAACTTCTGAAACAGGGGCAGAAATCGCGTCTTTTTTTGCTCGTTGTTTACTGACGCGATTTCTGTTATCCTCTGAAACAAAATCCTCAAAGCGCCCAGTTACCTCATTTTCTTTTGAAATGGCTTTTTTTTTACCGGTTTGAGCGGTCAGGTCGCTTTTTTCTTCGCGAAATGTCGTTTTTTTTTCTGTCGTTGGAGAATGAACAGGTTGTTCAGAAACCGCTTTTTCGGGAACAGAAGTCGGCTCAGACGCAACGTCTTGAACAGGGCGTTTGCCTAACCCCAGTTCTCGCTTGAGTTCTTCACGCAATTCATCCTGAAGTTCTTTGCGGAGTTCTTCGATGAGTTCCTGCTTGATCTTTCGCTTGATTTCCGCCAAAAGATTAAGCGTATCGGAAGACGGGTCTTGCTCTACGGACTCTGGCTTTACCTGTTCTTTTACAACCGGTTTATCTGTACTTGCCTCGGCGTCCAATTTACGAGCAGGCTTTTCCGGCTTGTTTTGAACGGCTTTCTTTTCGTTTTTCTGCTTCCGGTCTTCGCGATCTTTTCGACTTTGCTTTGGCTCTTCTTTTGATTTGTCTTGCCGAGTCTTGTCATTCTGCCGCTTTTTGTCGTCGTTTGAGCGTCCGTTATCGCTGTTCGCTTCTCGCCCGACAGGGTCGGTTCCCGCTTCGCCCCCAGCTTTCTCAGAAGCAAAACCTCGCCCTTTCCCCCGTGCGGATTCTCGCTTGTTTCGATTTTTTGAACGCGAAGGACGATCTGCAACCGTTTGCTGCATATCTTCGGAATCAAAATCAAAATAGTTGTCCAAACCATCGTCTTCGTCATCGTCGATCATATACCCAACCGGCGGCGGCGGAACGTCTGAACGTTTGGCGTCTCGAATAGACGGATTGTATCGGGGAATGGGGGAAGGAATCGGCGATTCTTTTGTCGGCTTTGGTCGTCGAGTTGTCGTTTTAATAACCGGTTCTTCTTCTACTTGTTCCGATTTTTTGGGGCGGCGGCTTTTTTGCGCTTTTCGCGGCTTTTCGTCGCCGTAGGCTGAACCGTTTGCATTACGGTCCGAGATGTCATTTGGATTCATTTGTGAAATAATTTGATTTGTAGTGGCTGGTTATAGCGAGCGCTCATTCTTTTTTGGCGCCGCCATTAACCCAGTCGTAGAGGGCTAAATACTGCTTGGCGAAATCGTGCGTCGTAGCCCCCTGCGGACTCTTGAAAAATGAGGAGAGGAAATCCAGGCGCCCTTTTTGACCTCTGCGGTAAGCGGTAAGCGCTAAACGCGATAAATCCAGCGTCAACGGGGCGGCTAAAATCGAATCACAGCCTTCCCAGGTAAACTGAAGCGTCATCGGAGTTCCTAAAAAACCTTGAAAATGGATGTGATCCCAAGCGGTTTTCCAATCTCCTAAACTGTTAATATACTCGATAGATACCAACGTCTGGGGACGGTAACCCAAGATTTCTCCCAAAAGCCTGTCTTTACTGGCAACTTTGGCAGCTTTGTTGGTCGGGTCGTCTAAAACGACCGCATCGAGATTGCCGAAAATGTTGTGCCCGACCCAGCTCATAACAAACAGGTTGCGGTTGCGGAACATTGGCGCTAAAACGCTCTTCATGAGCGTTTCGCCTGTTTTGCCGTCAAACCCCATGTATGATGAACCATACCGCTCACTCCACATGTCTCCAAATGGAACTGGAACTCCGGTGGATGGCGTAAAATTGATAAACGTCCAACCGTTTTTCATTGCGGAGTAACCGTATAGCGAGCTAGCCGGGAGAGAGGATTGCGACGTTGGCGAGCATTTTTTAGTTAATGCCTTTTCCCATAACGAATCAAGCTTTTTACTGTCGTTGCCGCCCTTGTCCAGAATGCCTTGCATTGTTGCATTAGCCGGTTCTGTAGACGAAACGTTAACAACAATGAGATGGGAAAGTTTATTTTGTTCTACAAAGGCTGCCATTTGACTTTCAAGGCGTGCAACCGTTTCAGCAGCGGTTTCTTCCTCGGGAAGCTCCAAATCTGCCAAAGACGAAATGCACTTGCCGCAGCCGCGAACCGTGCCGGGAACAATCCTGGAATCGATAGACGTCAGTTCGCGTTTACAGGACTGAATCAGATCAGGACGGATTGCAGGATGAATTCCCCCCAAGGTCGAAACGGTTTCGCAAATCGACCCGGAGCGGATTTCGCAACCGCCGATGACAAAATCTGACCATGCAGGAAAATCGGCTGCGTTTTTGAAATCAGCGTTTTCTGTTACCAAGCCTGTTGCGTCCGTCTTGCCAGACTGCAGCGCGGACAACCCCAGTATCGCCGTAGAAGCTACGCCGCCTCGAGCGCCGATGAACCAAAGACCTGTCTTTCCTGTATTTTGTTTTTTCATATTATCTGCTCACGTTAATAATATATCGTATCCTCTTTATTATTATACGTCTTATTATTAATTCGTAAAGATTTATTACCCGGTTTATCAAAAAAATTTTAAGATTTTTACGAAAAATTCACAAAACCTCGACAGAACTTCAACTTCAATAGGCAATTACGTGTACTGGGAGATTCTGGGAGGAGCTGGGGATGTTCTGGGAAGAACAGGGAAAAATTCTCTGAAAATTCCTTCATCTTCGCACATTTTTGTTTTCCTATCGTAATTATTACAAAAACAAAACAATTAAACCTCTAGAATTTAGCAATTTTATGTTTAATAATTATTATCCTGCTTCAGTTACCCCAAAATAGATTTTTTCCTGTTTTTACAAAATAGACCCATTTTCCCCTTGTAGAAATGCTTACCTATGATTATAATTAGATAAAATAGGAAATTTATAAATTTTCATTTATACCATATTACAATAAGCACATGAAACAAATAATTCGCATATTAATTTCCATTGGAATGATTGTTGCAACGATATTTTTTGTTGCGGTTTTTCTTCAGCCAGCGCCAATTCGCCAGCGAGAAGCTCCGCCGCAGCCGAAAAACACCGTCCAGACAGCTCCCGTTAAACAACACGACGGTGGAATTGACTTTACGGTTGACGGTCAAGTCATTCCCTACCGCGCTTTAGACATCGCGCCGGAAGTGTCTGGCATCGTTAAATACAAGTCGGAAAAAGCCAGAGCGGGTAAATTCGTTCGCAAGGGGGAAATTCTATTGGAAATCGACCCGATAGACTATGAACTGGAAATACGTCAACTGACAGAAGAAACGGCTCAAGCGGGGGCGTCCATTCATGAAATGGAAGTCCAGATTGAGAGTACAAAAAAAGAAATAGAAATCAGTAAAAGTCAGCTGGAAATTAAGCAGCGAGAGCTGTCCCGTTACGAATCGGTAAAAGAGCCGGGCGTTTATTCTGCCAGCGAAATGGATAACGTCAGAACGTCCGTCTTAAACAGCCGAGAATCTCTTGTCAAGCAGGAAAACGCGCTGCGTCTTTACGAACGTCAGCTGATTCGTTTAAAGTCCATTCAGGATCAAAAAAAGGTAAATTTAGAACAGGCGCAGCTCAATTTGAAGCGAACTAAAATTGTTGCCCCGATTGACGGCGTTGTCAAGACGCATAAATTTGAAGTCAACACGTATATTCAAAAAGGGACTGTCGTTGCGAGCATTCTGGACACGTCCAAACTCGAAATTCAGTGTTTTTTGCACATGAAGCAGATGGCGTGGCTATGGGCGCGGAACGAGGTCGACAAGAAGCCTCAGGATTCCAATTCCGATGGCGCCCCGTCGGCAATTCGCGGATTTGACTTTGTCCCAACGGACGCAACAGTCTATTATGAGTTGGACGGTCAGCGCTGGAGCTGGACAGGTCGTCTGACAACGTCAGACAGCGGTTCGCTCGATCCGAAAACGCGTATGATGCTTTGCCGCGTTACGATTGACGACCCAACCGACGTTCATTTTGATTCCTATGTCATTCACTCCACCGACACGTCCCTGGGCACGGTTGACAAAGAGGCTTTGGAAAAAGCGAAAAAGAGCAAGGGATCTCTGTCAACGCAATTGCCGCCGCCAACCTTGCTGGCTGGGATGTACGTCTCTGTCGTCGTTCACGCCAAGCCGGAAATTCCACTTTACATTGCTCCGGAACGAGCGCTCCTGCCGGGAAATAAAATATGGACGGCAACCGATGGAACGTTACGGCAATTTCACATTCGCGTCGCTACCGTAACCGATAAAGGCGTTATTTTCTATGCTGATTCCCAAGGCGTAACGGCAAAAGACCGCGTCGTTATTTCGCCTTTGGCGTCGCCGGAAGAAGGGGACAAGGTGAACGTCCTATGAAAACGCTTTTTAGATGGATTATTTCCAACACGCCGGCAATGAACATTATTATGCTTGTTGTTCTGGGCGTTGGAACGTATACCGCAATGTCGCTGCAGCGCGAGTCGTTTCCCAACTTCGATATCGAAGTTATTATGGTTCAGGTGCCCTACCCTGGCGCTACGCCGGAAGAAGTGGAAAACGGCATCTGCCAAAAAATTGAAGAGTACCTGCAATCCATTGAAGGCGTCAAAAAAATGACGTCCTCCGCCAGCGAAGGCATGGGCATGGTTACTCTGGAACTGCTCAATAGCGTTAAAAACGTTGACAGAACGTTAAACGAAGTTCGTGAAGCGGTTGACCGAATCCCCTCGTTTCCGGAATTGGCGGAAGACCCTGTCGTTCAACGCGCCAAGATGCAGGAAACGATTTTCTCGATTGGGTTAATTGGTCCGGAAGGAGCTGCCGTCGAAAATACGCTGGCGTTGCGAGAGCTGGCAGAAGATCTGCGACAGGAATTGATTCAGCTGCCAAAAATCTCGATGGTAAATCTGGTTGGAACCAAAGATTACCAAATTGACATCGAAATATCAGAGAACACGCTCCGCGCGTACGGCACGTCTTTAGACGCGATTGCCAAAACCGTTCGGGCGGAAAACTGCCAAACGCCTGGCGGTACAATCCGCGCCCCTTCCGTTGAAATCAACGTTCGAACGGACAACAGACGCTATACCGCTCCTGGCATAGAAAAGTTGCCGGTAATTACCGACGAAGCCGGCGCCGTCCTGACCCTGGAAGACATCGGCTACGTTCGTGACGAATTTACAGACGGTCCCGCGTTGGCAACCGTCTACACGCCGTCCAAGTCAGAAAAAGAAGACGCCAGCGACTCAACGTCAGAAACGAAGCCAAAGCCCGTTGGACGTCCGTGCGTCGCCTTGGGCGTGTTAAGAAACTCTACAGAAGACCTTATCGCTATGGTTGACATCCTTCGCGACTGGGTTAAAAAGAAGCAGGAACCCGGAGCGCTGCCAGAAGGGTATTCAATTATAACGTGGGGCGACCGCTCGGAAGAAGTGCGTTCCAGACTGGAACTGCTGGCGGTAAACGGCTTGCAGGGGTTAACGATTATTTTTGTTCTCTTATCCATTTTCCTTGACCTCAAACTGGCGTTTTGGGTCGCAATGGGGCTGCCGTTTTCCATTTGTTTAACCTGCCTGTTTATGTTCAGCGCCGGCGAAACGTTAAATATGATTTCAACGTTCGGGTTTATTATGGCGCTGGGAATCGTTACTGACGACGCCATTGTTGCCGGAGAAAATATTTTCCGTCATCACGATACGATGGGAAAAGACTGGTTTGACGCGGCTGTTGACGGCATTACAGAGGTCATTCCGAGTATTTTCTCGTCTTTGCTGACAACAATTGTCGCATTTTTGCCATTGTTATTTATCTCGGGAGTTATGGGGAAGATTATTTTCTCCATTCCCGTCGTTATGATCGTTATGCTCATGGCGTCGATGTTTGAATGTGTAACCATTCTGCCGTGCCATTTGTCACACAGAAAAAATATTATTTTTACTTTTCTGTACCATTACCTGTATGTCCTTGCATGGGTTCCGGGAGTGGTGTTGAAGTGCAACAAATACGCCATAGGCGGTTTGCGATGGTTTGTCAAAAACGTTTACGCCCCGGCATTGCACTGGGCGTTAACAAATCGCAGCATTTTCTGCGCAGGGCTGGTTTCGCTGCTGATTTTCACGTTTGGTCTGGTTTGGTCTGGAACGATTCCATACGTCTTTTTCCCAAAGACAGACGGCAACGAAGTTCAGGCAACGATTAAATTTCCTAACGGCACGCCGGCGGAAGTTACCGACTACTGGACAACGTTAATCGAGCAGAAGTTTTGGGAAGTCGCGGACGAATACGAACGCACCAAAGAACCGATTGCCAAACGATCGTTCCGGGTTGTTGGAACGACCTTGCAATCACGCGGTCGTAACATGGGCGGCAGTTCCGGCGGCGGAACAGGACACACCGGCGGCGTTCAGGTTGAACTCGTTTCCGGAGACGAACGCACGGTTTCCAGCATGGAAATAGCCGACCGATGGCGCGAAGCGGTTGGCGTCATTCCCGGGGCGGACGAGGCTACCTTTACGTCTCAGGCGTTCGGTCCGCAGGGCGGCGCGATTGAGTTTATGCTCGTCGCCAAAGCTGAGGATTACGAAAAACTGGAAGCCGCCGTCGAAGACGCAAAAAAGAAGCTGTCAACTTATTCCGGCGTTATTGACATTAAAGATTCCGACGTTCCCGGCAAATGGGAATTCCGGTTGAAAATCAAGGAACACGCGCAATCGCTGGGAATTCACCCGCAGCAGTTGGCAGACACAATGCGCGCAGCATATTACGGCGCCGAGGTTGAACGACTTCAGCGAGGCCGGCACGAGGTAAAATTGATGGTTTGTTACCCGCGAGAAGACCGCCGCAGTTTGGCGGACTTTGACGAAATTCGCGTTCGAGGAAACGACGGCGTTGAATATCCTATTACCGAAATTGCCGAAATCGAAGTCAAGCGGGGCTATACAACCATCTCGCGCCATTCGCAGATGCGTTCCATTACCGTTTCTGCCGACGTTGAGGAAGGGAAAGCAAACGCGCAAAATATTACGTCCCAACTCAAAGCGGAGTTTATTCCTCAGTTAATTAAAAAATTCCCCGGCGTAAACGTTCGATGGGAAGGGCACGAAGATATGAAAAACGAGTCCATGGCAAGCATGTACGTTGGATTTATCGTAGCGATGTTTGCAATGTACATTATTTTGTCGTTGGAGTTTAAATCGTACGTTCAACCGATGTTAATTTTAGCCATTATTCCCTTTGGCTGTATTGGGGCGGTGTTTATGCACGCCGTGTTTTTCCAGCCCTTATCTCAGTTCAGTCTTTTTGGCATGGTGGCTTTAAGCGGCATCGTGGTTAACGACTCAATTGTTCTGATTGACTTTTTAAACAGAGCTATTGAATCCGGGGAACCCGTACACAACGCCTTGATGAACGTGGGACAACGCCGATTTATCTCGGTAATGCTTACCTCCGTTACAACGGTTGGCGGGTTGCTGCCGTTGATTATGGAAACGTCGCTTCAGGCGCAGATGCTTATCCCAATGGCGTTAACTATTTCCGGAGGCGTGATTTTCGCTCTGGTTTTGGTTTTGTTTTTCATTCCGGTTTTGTATTCCTATTATATTGACGGCTTAAAACTGATGGGGATAAACATTCGCACCATGCTCATTCACAACGACCACATCGAGCTCAATCCGGAGGCTAATTAAAAGGGAGCAACTCAAGATTACTCCAAAAATTACCCCTCTTTTCCACTCTCCCCGCTTGCATTTAATTACAAATTGTGGAAAATAGGATATGATGAAAAAATAACAGCCTGCAGTTTACCATACAGGTTGTTTGTATTGACAGTATTGATTTCCTTTTTTCAGAACAGGAGAATTTCAAAATGAATTTTAATCGACGCGATATTTTACGTCTCGGTTTGGGATCGGTTATTGTTTCAGCCGCCAGCGCTGCCCCGTTTGCCTTTGCCGCCGACGGCAAAAAAAAGATTCCCGTTTGCCTCCAAATGTGGAGCGTCCGCAATGACTTCAAGGCAAACCCCGCCAAGGTTCTCGAAGCGATTGCCAAGATGGGATACGATGGCGTTGAATACGCTCACTCGTACCCGCTGCCAATTAAAGAATTGGCGAAACTGCAAAAGGACTTCGGGCTTACCTGCACAGGCTCTCATCTGGGTCGCAACGATATCGAAAACCCCGACGCGCTCAAAAAGGCAATTGAAAATCATCAGATTCTCGGCGGCAAGTTCATTCTTTGCGCCTGGATGAAAAACAACACGGAAGCCGACTGGATTAAAGCCGCGGAAAACTTCTCCAAGTCTGCCGAAATCGCCAAAGAAGCTGGCATGTACGTTGGGTATCACGCTCACGCTCATGACTTCAATAAACTGCCAAACGGTTTGACAACATGGGAAATCTTTGCTGACCACTCCTCTAACGACGTTCAGCTGCAGATGGACACCAGTAACTGCCCGGACAATCCCTACTACTTCATGGAAAAATATCCGGGACGCTGCAAGACCGTTCACATGAAGGAAACAGACCTCAAGATCATCGGCGAAGGCACGATTGACTTCAAACGCGTCATTGAATTTTGCGAAACCAAAGGCGGCGTTGAAAATTACACCATCGAATTCGAAGGGAAAAATCCGATGAAAAGCGTTGACTTGTGCAAGCAGGCGTTTGAAAAGATTCGCGCTGAAATGTAATCACGCGCTCGGTTTTGACGGAACCGGTTATAGCAAAATACTCAAGTGGATATATACTCTTTCCACTTGAAATTTCCGGAAGAATAAGCTATTAGCTCCTAGCTACTAGCCGCTGGCTTGATTATTCTTATTTCTTGCGATAATGCACGAATCAGGTTTATCAAGCTAATAGCTAGTAGCTAGAGGCTTAACATCGGACAAACTCAAGTCGTTTCTATATAATATGGAATCGCTAACGCTATTCTGATAGCAACCCCAGCTTTACCGCCTTCTCCATCATTCTTTATCTTTACAAGAAATTATTGCGACAGAGCTGTCAATTGCACGATTCTTTAGAATTTTAATAATTATTAAAAAATAACTGTTAAACTTTCGAACTATTTTTTATTCTATCCGTATTGATATTAGAAAGAATGAACAGCGGCTTCGGCTCTGATTGATCTTTCAAATCGAGAAAACGTTAAGTTTGTATTTCGTTTTGGTTAATCGTATGATTTAACAATTTAACAACACAAGGAGACAGATACTATGAAGAAGTTTTTTGCAGCAATGATTACAGTTTGCTTGAGCCTTGCTCTTTGCAGCTCCGCGATGGCTCAAGGCGGTTTTCGCGGCGCCAACGGTCATCCGGGACCGGCTCCCAAAGCCGTTCAGCATCAACCAGGACCGGCTCATCAACCGGGACCGGGACATCACCCTGCCGCTCGTCCGGGCGCTCGTCATGACGCCGGACCGGGACATCATCCGGGCGCTCGCCAATTGCCGCCTCCTCCGCCGCCGCGACATTCCCGTCCTGCCCCACCGCCGCCGACCCGACCGTACGTCCGACCAGCGAACATCCTGCCAAGAACCGGCATTTACATCGGTGGAGAACATTTCGGAATCACCATTGCCTTGTAAAACGCCCCCCTGCTAACAATAACTGACTGCAAATTCTATATCGTTTGAGGTATAGACGGTAGTTCAAAACCAAGCGGCGACGTAATTATCTGCGTCGCCGTTTGTTTTTATGCTGAAACGATTTGAGTTTTCCGAAAAAATGCCTCACACGCTAATTAGCGAAGTAATGGTACGTTTTGAAGTATTGAAGCTGAAGCAGTAAGGTCGCTTTGACTGATCCTATAAAGGATTAGGGGCTATAAGGCGTTAATGTACAGGGATTACTGTATGTTAACGCCTTACTTAATTTATGGGCAAATGGTGGCATATTACATAAGGAACAAGGATTCTTTTATTCTTGTTGGAGAATGTATCTCCAATAATCTTGTTCCTCATTCTGCAAAGGAACTCAGGTTCGCCAATGCTGAAGTAAACAAAGGAACCTAGGAGACATATTATGTCATTAATAAAAGTATTCTTTTCCCACAACATGCTCGCCCAACCCACAACAGACCAAGTCGGATCGTAGCCATGTCGTTCTGT
>JAZQDP010000180.1:0-4127 GCA_045546875.1 Thermoguttaceae bacterium
GGCGCTTTAGCGGCGGCGATGGAACGGCTGGCGGCAACGCTGGACGGGCAACCGGGTAATATATCCGCGCACGCAGACGCGCCCGCGCCCACACATGCGCCCGCATCCAAAGAAAAACAAGAATTAATTTTAAACCAAAGTACCAATGTAAACCAAGAAGCTTTAAACCATGAGTTTAAACTTCTTATCGCCCATCCAAAAATCGTTCCAAGGTTCGACGCCGCCGAGCGCGAACGGCGGATTGCCGAGATTCGCGAGAAGGTTCCGGACGCAGCGGAACACGTCGTCGGAACGCTGGCGAACATGATGGCGTTTGGCACGATGCCGGAATCGGTTTTTTATGGCGCGTTGACCGACGCATCCGCGCCGACGGTGAGAAACCACGGCGCGTTCCTGAACGCGAAGGTTCAACGGCTGAAAAAGGAGTACAGATGGAATCAAACTTTACTAGGAGATGACATAAATGAAGAAAGAAAAATTACCTGACGGGTTCCCGGTCGAACAAAACGAGCCGATGGACGATTACCCGTGCGACAATTGCGGTACGAGGTTTGACGCGCAAAAAGACCCTGACGGCATTCAGGCGAGCGGACGCGCCAACGCCGGAGATCCCTACCATTGTTATGAATTCTGCTGCGAGGATTGCGCCTACGAATTCGCCGTTGACAACGGGCTGGTATTGCATAAATCGGATGACGACACAACGGATGATTATGACCTGACGCTTGCAAAAGATGGCGAAAATCCGGGTTACGCTCCCGCTGCTGACAATTCAACTCCCGACGACAACCAGGCGTTGTCAGAAGCGGAAGAGCTTGAACGGCTCCGGAAGTTCAACAACCGATTGCAGAAACAGGTCAAAATTGTAGAGAAAGCGGAAAACGAATGGCTGAAAGCAACCGGCGCCGTTCAGTCTGCAAAAGAGGAGGCGCGAGCGCTGAAAGAGGTTTTTGACGCCGAATCAAAGACTCTCGCGGTCATGGTGAAAAACGGCGTGGCGGGCGTCGGGAACGAGTTGCCTGGATTCAGCCCGGAGGAACTTGAGGCAAACGACGCTGAACCTGCCGTCGTCGACTTGAGCCAATATTCGGTTTCCGAAATCGGCATTTCCGAAAGCGTATACGACAAGCTGCAGGACGCCAAAATTCTGACAGTCGAAGACCTGAGAGTTTACCTGAACCAAGACCCGCGCAACCGGGAGAAAATCCCCGGCATTGGAACGGAAAAGCTGAACGCCCTGACTGACAAACTCAATGCGTTCACGGAACCGCTGTATAAGAAATAGCCAAAACTTCAGAAAACAGATGGAGCAGTTGACGCTGTTCGACGACCTGCCGCCAGCTCCGCCAAAGCCAAATGTAAAAAGAAAAAAGGTTCAGCCGGAAAAAGCGCCCGTTGACCTGGACGCGCTGGAAAATTACGCAATCCTATATACAGCGACAGAAACCGGCAAAAATAGCGGAATCCATTACGTGATGACAGTTGAAGACGCGCAAAAATGGTGTTCATCGCCTGTTTCAAGAGGTCAATACATGGGGAGCGAATGGGCTTATTTTTGGACGTCGGTTAAAAATTACCTGACCTGCGTATGGATGGGCGACCGCGTCGCAGCTTTTGCGGTACTATTCCAGGACAAACGCAGCCGAACGGAGGACGAATGATGGAAAACGATGAATTCAAACAACAGGTCTTCATTCGTGTCGTAAGTTATGATGAAATTTATAATGACCATATTATTGATTCAACAGGTGTTGTTCCATATCAAAGAAAGCAATGGATGCGTCAGTTAGTCAGCGTCTATTTAAATTACTCAAAAAATCATCCTTCTGCGAGACTTGGCAGATTTGATGTTTATAGTTTGAAGTCTCAAAGACGAGTAGACAACGCCCTAAAACTTTATCAATGCGAAAATGAAGTTCTTCCGGAACTTGAAGGATTATTTGATGAAGCCCGATATTTATCGGATTTTGGAAACTACGATGCTTGGAGTTCTAGGTATGCAAAGTATATTCACGCAGCCATTCAGCCGAACGAATGCGACATATTTGTGATTAAAGAACTTTTGATATACAGCCCATTCCGCCATAAAGGGTATATGATGGACGCTCTGGCGATTTATGAAAGCGCTTTTGTCAACCACAATTCGTTTATCATTCTGCCAATACCAGAAAATATGCGCGATAATGGCACCGTTTCCAAATTGGCGAACCATTTTGGAAAATTGGGATTCAATAACGCTACCAATCATTTTTTAATCAAAGGCTGCCACAATCTATAAGGAGAAAGGAAGAGAAATGAAACGGATTAAGAAGACCAATATTTCTACGCCTTTTATGAGTACATTTGATTTTTGGAATTGTACACTGCAAAATAAAATTCGCACGATGAAAGACGAAGCTGATAACAAGAAAAGCTGGAAACTCGAATACATTGATGATATTTTTTCTATCCTCTGTCAGATGGCAACCGCCATTAAGAATCTGAAGGGGGATTTTGAGGATAAATAACATGGCAAATTGGGAACCATTTATCAGGCGAGTTAATCTTCCGGTTATAATGCTGAAAGTTACATGGAAGACGTTGACGCAGTACGGGACAGACACGTTTAACACGTATTATTATATTGGCAGACTGCCGTACAAATATCACGAGCAATTGTGCGAACGGTTTGTAAAGGTTTTTGTCGGCTTACATCAAAAAAAGTTCAAAGAGCAACATCTTGAATTTGTCGCCTGTTGCATAAGACCATACGAGCCAATTAATACCGGTTCATTTATCGAATACGCACGCGAATTTGTTGAGGCGAACTGTAAAGCATTTGAGGAGCAAGATTGGCAGAATAACAATGGGTGATACTCATTTGTGCGGGAGAACGGATGTGAATCATAAACGGCATCCGTACCAGAGACGGGATCCAAAGCCAACGCCGTTCCGTCAGCGGAAAGCGCAAACCGTGCGTAACGACAATTGACTTTCAGCTCTGGCGTTCCCACTCCTTTCCTTTTTTGATTATTGCATTATGTACGATTATAAACATTTTACGGTTGCTGTCGACTTCGACAACACCTGCGTCGTTGCCGGAGAGGTTTATCCGGAGATTGCAGGGAGCGTTCCAGGCGCCGCATCGGAGTTGGCAAAGCTGGCGTCGTTCGGCGTCCGAATCGTTTTGTGGACATGTCGGGTCGGCGAGGAACTGGATGCAGCTCGGAAATGGTTCGAAGACAACGGCATCCCGCTGTTCGGCGTCAACCATAATCCCGACCCCTATTGGATAGAGAACCCGACGCGCAAGATTTACGCCGACGTCTACGTTGACGACAAGGGTTTGAACATGCCAACGATTACCATCAACCATCAGAATTGCGTTGATTGGAATGAGGCGGGACGAATGATTTTAGAGGAACATGAACGCTGGTATTGGCGGCATTTTTACAGGGGAGGGTTGCGATGAACGATTATTGCTTCTTTTACATTGTCGGCGTCGTTGCCGGGCTGATCGTTGGCGTATGCAATACGTGGTATTTGATTGTCGCGTACTATTCCAACGCAGCCGCCGGCGCCGCTCAGACTGCGGAGATTAAAAGCAGGCAGAAGAACAGAGAGATTGACGCCCTGCAAGACCGGCTCGAACACGCTCTGGACTACATCGCCAAACTCAAAGAACGCGCCGGGTACGACGGGCGGGACGTCGACGAATGGGACAATTGAGCGTCAATGGTTGACGCATTTTGCAGTATGCTCCCGACATTTATGTCGGGAAGACAATTGAGCGTCAGCGGTTGACGCATTTGCAAGCTCCCCGGACGGCGACGCTCCGGGGTTATTTTGAACAATGGCTATTTTTATTGAAGGTCTGCCGGTTCCGAAGGGAAACCACAAAGCGTTTACGTTCCGCTCGCGTCGGACGGGACGGCAGACTATACGTATTGTTGACCAAGGCGGCGCAGCGCTCAAAGACTGGCAAAACAAAATCGCCGCGCATGTTAAAGAACTGATTGAAAAGCCGTTCGCTCAGCCGTGGGCAATCAGTATGGACGTCGTCTTTTACCTGCCGCGTCCGAAATGCCATTACACAAAGACCGGCAAGCCGTCGTCAAAATGGCGGCTGCACCATACCACAAAACCAG
>JAZQDP010000181.1:0-1744 GCA_045546875.1 Thermoguttaceae bacterium
CCGTAAAGTGGTAGTAATTGTCATATCCCGTTTCGGAACGAACGCCCAGAGAAATCGCATTCCGTCCCGCACCGAGTGCATAACTGGTGGCCGAAAGGTATTGCGCGCCGTCGGGTATCCAAACCGTCATCGTCGAACTTGCCGCTATGTTTATGGTATAGTTGTAGGCAAACGATGAAAACTGCGTGGTCAACCCCGGAGCAGAAAGATTCTGAAAATAATAGTTATTCCGTTTATTATTGCGCACCGGCATTGGAGATGCTGTCTGCGGCATATTCTTGAACACGGGAATACGGAAGGTTACCGCAGAAGACGTGTCCCCAATATAGGCCGAACGAAGCCGCGCTGACGAGGTTTTGGCATCGTACACGCTCTGTGCATACTGATGTGCAAAGCCGCCGTGCAGGTCAAAATCCTTCAAATAATAGGTGTTCTGACCGCGGTTCACGTACTGTGTAGCATAGAATTTGGCACCCTCGATAATCGACTTTGAACGCGTAGTCCAGCCTTTATCTTTCGCATAATTCAAACCGTTCACGACAACGTTGCTACCGCTGGCTTGTACGTTGAAGAAGTTATAAACGCTGCCGTAAGAGGTCTTCCCCGAAATCAGATCGGACGTTCCGTTGACACCCTGTTCAACAATCAGCGTCGCAGCCAAGACGTAGGGGCTGACACCCGACTGTTTGGCCGCTTCCATAATGACGTTAACGTACGAGCCGCCATAGGTCGGGTCATTTGAATCGTTATACCCCGTGGCCAGAAAGGTTCCCTGAACCATCTGACAAAGAATCCCATAATGTTGCGAAGCGGCATCATAGTTATGTTTGGCAAACATATAAATATACTGCGAATCCAGAAAATTACGCGGATCCAGATGATGCGCAACAATCTCACGGGAAGCTGCCGTCCAGTCACCCGAAGTCGTCGACCACTGCCCCGTGGACCAGTTGTACAGTTCAGGCGTCATCGCACGGTAGGAAATCGGGTCACTCATCGGAACGAGTTTACGTTTGCCGATAATCTCATTATTTACAGCGTGCGAAAAATCGTAGTCGAGATAATCCTTTTCAAAAATCCAGTTGGGATAAACGGCGTGTAACTGCCGCAAAGGTTCGTGGTAACTTTCGGGGAACTGCGCCAACTGTTGTTCAAAACTCGGGCTCGGCGTCGGCGTAGGTTGCTGAACGGCCAACCAATCACCGCGGATATATCCGATGATATCGTTATACTGTACGTTATACCAAGTGTACCCGTCTTCCCCCTGAACCGAGCCGAGAACCTCGACCGTAGCATAATCGACCTGATGAAGAGATTGCGTTTTGGTGGAGGGACCTTGGCGTATGTGAACGCGGCTGCCCGTTACGACACCGATCTGCGCCGAAACGCTCTGAAACGAAACAACACTCATTAACGTGAAAACAAGTACAACGGTTAAAAAAACTGCCAAACTTTTTCGAAGTAATTTCGACATTTTTTCCTCCCATGAATAAACAAAAATATACAATTTTATTATACTGTTTTTCCCGTATAAAGTCAACCGCGTTTTTTGTGAGAAATCTTGTCAAAGTCGCCTTTATTTTCTTGAGGGATACAACAAGAAAGGACGTTCACACGGAACGTCCTTTTTGAAATCTTACACTTTCTTTTCAAGCAGTGCGGCAATATCGGGGAACGGTGCCAAGGTTCGCTTCAAAATACCGTTGAGGTAGGCAATCAGCGTTCCGTAATTCGTCACGGGGAC
>JAZQDP010000182.1:0-6928 GCA_045546875.1 Thermoguttaceae bacterium
GTTTGCGGTTTCCAATTATACTCAAAACAAAGATTCAAATTGCGGGTTTCCGCAAGTATATCAAAATTATTTTAGGATTAAATATAATTCCGAAATCTGCTAAGTTCCCTATTTTCCAATTCGGTAAATTTTTAACGGTTATTTGTATCCTCTTGTTTTTAAGGTGTTTTGAAGATTTTTTCGAATTTTCTACAAAATGTAGGGGAAACGCGTCTTGTCAATGGAATATTTAGGGGTATACTAGGAATCAAGTTTGGCACGGACGTCAAACCAAAGGGCGTTAAAAAAGATTATAACGCTGTTAAACTCAACAGTTTTTTAATGGGTATTTACTTAGAAGCAATTATTTTTTGACTTAGAATTTGAGCTATAAATTCGGCGAGATTGTTAATTGTTTCGATATGTTTGGATTGTAAATTTTTGCTCATTAACAATATTCTTGTCCCTTTGCATAATAAAAATTTTCAATTGTCAATTACTGATCTGATTATTTAGAGTCATGTCTCAAATAGAAAGTTCCCTGAAAAAACTCCGTAAACGCGATGGTCGCATAGTAGATTTTGACGATTCTCGAATTATTTCAGCCGCCGATCGCGCGCTTCGAAGCGTAGGCACCGCCAATGACAAAGTCGCTAAGCGTATTGCTCGCGATGTAATTGAAGAGCTTGTTGACAAGGGTTACGATCAGCCAGATCAGATTCCAGATCAGGAACTCGTTCAAGACTTAATTGAACATTCGTTCGTTAAACGCGGCATGACCGCTGCTGCGAAGGCGTTTATTCTTTACCGAGAACAACATCAAAAGATGCGCGAAGCCAAGCACCTGATGATGGACGTTCAGGATTTGGTTGGTTCGTATTTGGGACAAGACGACTGGCGCGTCAATGAGAACTCAAATGCAGGGTATTCTTATGCCAGTCTTCTCAATCACGTTTCCGGCGCAGTAATTGCAAATTACACTCTTGCTAATATTTATCCAAAAGAAATTGCTGAAGCCCATTCTGAAGGCGATTTCCATCTTCACGACTTGTCTTGCGGCATCGTCGGCTACTGTGCCGGGTGGAGTTTACGAGATCTTCTGGAACGAGGTTTTCAGGGTAAAGGCGGTCGCGCTTCTGCGGCTCCAGCAAAACATTTTGACACCGCTTTAGGGCAAGTGGTGAATTTCCTTTGTACGCTCCAAACCGAATGGGCAGGGGCGCAGGCGTTTAGCTCTTTCGATACCCTCCTGGCTCCCTTTGTGCGTCATGACAATCTCAACTACAAAGAGATCAAACAGCACATTCAACAATTCGTTTTCGGGCTGAATATTGCCAGTCGCTGGGGACAAACTCCCTTTACCAACCTGACGTTTGACTGGGTGGTTCCGGAAGATTTGCGCAAACATCCGGTTATTATTGGCGGCAAGCCGTCAGAGACAGAAGTTTATGGCGATTTCCTGCCGGAAATGGACTTGATTAACAAGGCCTTTTTGGAAGTTATGTCTGAAGGTGATCGCGATGGGCGAATTTTCACGTTCCCGATTCCGACTTACAATATCACCAAAGATTTTAACTGGGATTCCGAAAACGCCAAACTGCTCTTCTCCGTTACCGGCAAATACGGTTTGCCGTATTTCCAGAACTTTGTCAATTCCGATTTGCACCCTGGCGACGTCCGTTCAATGTGCTGCCGTTTGCAGATGGACATGCGTGAACTTCGCAATAAGACTGGCGGGCTTTTCGGCGCGGGTGAACAGACCGGATCCATTGGCGTTGTTACGATTAACATGCCGCGTTTGGGATACCTTAGCAAAGATGAAAATGAGTTCATGAACCGTTTGGATTATCTGATGAATCTTGCCAAGGAATCATTGGAAATCAAACGCAAGGTCGTTGCCAAACATCTTAAAGGCGAACTGCTCCCATATACCCAGGTCTACTTGGCTACGCTGGATCACCACTTTAGCACCATCGGTTTGGTTGGCATGAACGAAGCCTGTTTGAATTTCCTTGGGTGTTCAATATGCGATCCGGAAGGTCAAGAATTTGCGTTGCGCGTCTTGCATCACATGAAAGACAAAATTTCTGATATGCAAGAAGAAACCGGTCATATCTACAATCTTGAAGCCACTCCGGCAGAAGGAACCTCTTTCCGCCTGGCGAAGATTGACCGTAAAAAATACCCGGATATTATTTGCGCTGGCGATACAAACCCGTATTATACCAACTCAACCCAGTTGCCGGTTGGTTATACAACAGACTTGTTTGAAGCTCTCGATCTTCAGGCTCCGCTTCAGCAAGAATATACGGGCGGAACGGTATTTCACGCTTTTGTTGGTGAACGTATTGACGACCCGGACCTGGTTGCCTCGCTCGTTAAACGAATTGCAACCAATTATCATATCCCATATTTTACCCTGACCCCAACGTTTAGCATCTGTCCGGTTCACGGGTATATTCCAGGAGAACATAATTGTTGTCCATTGGCTAAATAACCTTCTTGTCTGCAGGAGGCAATTTCTTAAATCGCTTGGTTGAACTGATAAGACCGTGTGTGTCTTAACGGTTGACATGGATTGCGTTTAAGAGGTTGCCAAAAGCAGGTTGTTATAATTTGTTTCCTGATTTCGTTATTCTACTTATCATCGCAAAAGGAGTATTTGAATGTCAATTTGTGGAGAAAAAACGGAAGTTTATTCACGCGTTACTGGTTACTTTCGTCCGGTTTCTAACTGGAATAAGGGCAAGAAAGAGGAGTTCAAGGATCGTCAAACGTTCCAGGTAAATAAGTCACAGTCGTGCAACTGCGCTTCTCAGCCGAAGGAAACCAAAACTGCAGCGACGTGCTAGGCTTCCGTTTTTCCCGGTGATTGGTTTTCCCCGTCAATAGCCAATCTGATAAACATATTTAAAGAGTTGATAGTAATATCAACTCTTTTTTATTTCAACGCTGTAATTAGTTGTGTAACAATCAGGAGGAATAAAAAGGTAAAATATAATCGTTAAGCGCTTGACAAACAGTTTGATGTTTGTTAGAATATAATAAATACAGGTTAATAACCTGTTTTAATAGAAGTGCGGAATGAAAAAAAGCTTTAGTAAAACGCCCCCGATATTTGTGATTAGTATATTATGGCATTTAAAAAGATAGATCAACCGGTTCGTTTTCCTGATCCTACAATGGTAACGGAAGAGTTTTTTGGCAAGATAAGTTCTGGACAGTCTGAAATCAGCATTGGTCATTTGCGAAGCGACGCAGGGTGGTCAGAAGCCCCTCAAAGGCCGGAATTCGACGAATACACTGTTGTCTTAAAGGGAGCGTTATACTTGCGGGCAGAAGACGGAACTGTTACAGTCTGCCGAGCGAATCAGGGAATCCTGGTTGAAAAAGGAACTTTAGTACAATATTCTTCTCCGGAGCCGGACGGCGCGGACTATATTTCCGTCTGTATTCCGGGGTTTGACATGAAATTAGCCCATCGTGAGGGCATGGAGGATGTCCAATGAAAAAAGTTTTGACTCTTGTTATTTCAATTTCAGCCGTTTTGATATTTACCGTTGCATGTTGGTTCAATTCGCAGGCGACTGTTGTTGCTCAAGAAGAATACACAACGCATTATTCAGCGTACTTGTGCAACAATTGCGGATTTGGCAACCGCAAAGACAACTGCGTCAAATGTGGCAAATGGTGTGGAAGTACAAAGATTCCCGCCCGGCTGTGCAGCGACTGCGGATTCGGCAACCGAAAAGACAACTGCTGCGTCTGCGGCAAATGGTGCGGATCTACGAAAATCCCAGCGTCCTTGTGCAACAACTGCGGATTCGGCAACCGCAAAGACAACTGCTGCAGGTGCGGCAAATGGGCGCCGTGAGGTAAACTTGTCAATAAAGCGTTAAGACGTTTCTTACGTTCAAAACGAGTCCGACGGGGTAGCCCGCTTGACTCGTTTTTTTAATAAAAATACTCCCGGTACGACATAATCTGTCATACCCGTCTTGCAGGGATAAATACAGCGTGTATAATCCGAGGTATATAAGATTCTATCGATCGAATTTTACGAGCGAGAATCATATCGTTGAGAACAATCAATTGTTTTCATTTGTTTATCTGTCTTACAACCGTGTAAACGGGAAAGGAAAAACGTCATGCCTAAATACGCCTATTTGTGCACGTCCTGTGCCAAAAAAGACTACTGTGTCAAATGCGGCAAATGGTGTGGAAGTACAAAACATCTCGCACGTCTTTGCAGTAGCTGTAGTGGCAGTTTTGACCGCTGTGTAAAATGCGGTAAAATGCTTACCAATTCAAATAGAGTTCCCGCCGTTCTGTGCAACAACTGCGGTTTCGGCGCCAAGCAAAATTACTGCTGCAAGTGCGGCAAATCGGCGCCGTGAGATCAATTCTGATTCTTAATCGTATTCCTGCTCTTTCGCTTCCTTTTCCCGATTGGGTCGAGTAGCGATAGAGCAGGATAAGCGTTTAGGGAGAATGTTTTAACTCTCCCCCCCTTGTCGGTAATTGGCTGCTGGAGTTTTTTGAAACAGTATTATTATCCCGCTCTGAAAGTAAAGATCGAGCAATGCTTTACAAATTCAATAAAATCGACATAGCGTATTTTGAAAAGATGATACAAACCGGGGTTCTGGATTTATCATATACTTCTAAATATGGCGATACGCTTCTTCATTACGCCGCGTTAAGAGGCAATCTAAATATAGTTGAAAGACTTTGGGAACTTGGCGCGGACGTCAACGCGAAAGGCAGAGTGGGCAGGACGGCATTACATTATGCCGCTATGAGCGGAAATCTGGAACTGGTTCAATTGCTGGTTGAGCATGGCGCAGACGTCAACGCTGAAGATAATAAAGACAGATTTGCGTTGAGTTACGCCGCCCAAAAAGGATTTTGGGAAATGGTTAAGTGGCTAATAGGACACGGCGCAGACGTCAACGTTATGGGCGACGACAACGAAACCGTCTTGATTTATGCCGCCAAAGATGGGGTTTGGGATATGGTAAAGCGGCTGGTTGAACTGGGGGCTGACGTCAACCTGAGCAACTATTGGAAAGACGCTGTCATACATATTGCCGCCAGAAATGACAATTGGGAAATGGTTGAATGGTTGGCTGAAAAAGGGGCTAATTACAACATTAAAGATTCATGTGAAACTCCGGTTTTGAATTCAGCCGCTTTAAGCGGGAATTTGGAGCTGGTTGAACGGCTGGTTAGACGGGGAATCGGCGGTAACATAAATGATCAACATAACAATACCGTCTTGCATTATGCCGTTCAAAGCGGGTCTTTGAAACTGGTTCAATGGCTGGTAGAACACGGCGCAGAATTCAATGCAAAAAGACTATATGGAATGACGGTCTTGCATTATGCTGTCAGAAGCAATAATTGTGAAATCGTTCAATGGTTGGTCGAACAGGGCGCAGACGTGAATGCAAAGGACAACAATGGAATGACGCCTTTGCATTATGCCGCTGATAACGGTAATTGTGAACTAGCTCAATGGCTGGTTTCGCAGGGACTGAATGTCAACGAAACGGACAAAGAAAAGCGAACGCCTTTGTATTATGCGGTCCGAAACAACAATCTGGAACTGGCTCAATGGCTCATTGAGCAGGGCGCGAATGTCAACGAAAAAGACGCTGACGGCAATGCCGTCTTGCATTATGCAGCTAAACGCAACAAATCCGATTTGGTTAAGTGGATTGTCGCTCACGGCGCGGACGTCAATATAATGAACCAATCCGGAAAGACTCCATTGTGTTATGTCGCTGAAAATGACAATAGTGAGCTGGCTCTACTGTTGGTTGACCATGGCGCAGACGTCAATATAAAAGACAAGGACGGGAATATCGCCATGTTTTACGCTGTCCGAAACAACATGCTGGAACTGGCGCAATGGTTTATTGAGCATGGGGTAGACGTCAATGCAAAAGACGGCAAAGGAATGACGCTATTGCATCATGCCGTCAGACGTAATAAACGGGATTTGATTCAGTGGCTTTTAGACCGCGGAGCGGACGTTCATACAACAGATAATAACGGAAAAACGCTGCTGCATTCCGCCGTTCAAACGGGTTCCCTGGACCTGGTTCAATGGCTGGTTTCACAGGGATTGGACGTCAACGCCAAAGACGATGAAGGAAACGCAGTCATTCATTTTATAGCTGAAATCGTTTCATTGAATCTGGTTCAATGGCTGGTTGAACATGGCATGGACGTCAATGCAAAAAACGAATACGGTTTGACTCTATTGCATTCTGCTGTTAAATGTAACAATTATGAATTGGTTGAATGGCTGGTTGAACATGGCGCGGACGTCAATGCAAAAATCCGAACAGATTCAGCGCGCTATTATAGTAATACTACAGCTTTGCAAAGCGCTGCTGACATGGATTACTCGAAACTGGTTAAGTATTTGGTTGAGCATGAAGCTGATGTGAATTCAAAAAACGCCCATGGTCGGACTGCTTTGCATTATGCTGCGGAATGTTATAATTGGGAACTGGTTCGATGGTTGGTCGAACGCGGCGCGGACATTAACGCAAAGGATTATAACGGAAAAACGGTTTTGTTCGACGCTGTCAGGAGTTACAATTGGGAAATGGTTGAGTGGCTTGTTTCTCGCGGAGCGGCTGTCAACGTAAAGGATGAGCAGGGCAGAACGGTTATATCTTATGCGCCTCGTCTAAGTTGGAAACTGATACAATATCTGCTTGAGCATGGCGCTGACGCCAACTCGAAAGATAAATATGATGAACCAATTCTTCATACTGCAATAATACATGACAAGCAGAAACTTGTAGAACTATTGGTTGAACTCGGCGCGGACGTCAACGCAAAAGACAGGTACGGAAAGACGGCATTAAAGTGGGCTGCGGAATATCACAAACCTAAAATGGTCAAGCTCCTCAAAGATCACGAAGTCGGAGGC
>JAZQDP010000183.1:0-8434 GCA_045546875.1 Thermoguttaceae bacterium
GTATAAACACGTGTTACATATTTATACGACAATATTGCGCTTGATGGTCTTTATCAAAAATAAAAAAGTGGAGAAAAATCTCCACTTTTTTAAAAATCATTTTTTAGAAAATGGAAACTAACTAACAAACCAATTTTTTAAAAATGTCCACAATAATTGTAAGCGTCAACCCGAAAGCGGGACGACGAAATAGTACCAGCCGGGTTGAATCCTTTGTTGAAACGCTCCAGAAGGAGTTCGGGTTCGACGTTGAAGTCAAAACCGATTTAGCAGAAGTCGCTCAGCGGGCGAACGAGCTGTTTGAAGCGGGGACGCTGCACGCCCTTGTTGGCGTCGGCGGAGATGGCACAGCGGCGGAACTGACCAATCGCACCGTTCCCGGCGTTCCGTTGTCGCTTCTGCCCAGCGGGACGGCAAATCTGTTAGCGAAGATGTTCAAATACAGTACAAATCCCGTTAAAATGGCGCGAATTGTCGCTAATGGAAAGCCGAAATCGTTCGACGCCGCTCGGGTCAACGGGCATTTGTTTTTGTCGATGGTCGGGTGCGGGTTCGACGCGGAAGTCGTCAATCAGGTTCATACCGCCAGAATGAGCAATCCCAAGGGCGCGCATATCAATTACTTCTCGTATATCAAGCCGATTTTCAGGGCGATTGGCAGGTATAAGTACCCAAAACTCAAGGTGAGCGTTCTCAACGAGTCGGGAGAGTTGGAAAAAGAAGTTGTCGGCTGCTGGACGTTTATTTGCAACGTTAAACGATATGGTTGGGGCGTTGCGCTGGCGCCGAAAGCTGTGCCCGACGACGGTGAGCTGGACTTGTGCGTTTTTCGTCCCGGCTCTTTGTTTTCAGGCGTTATTTTGGCTGCGTTCGCCCAGATGTTCGGCGCGCACCGAATTCTTCCCGGCTGTACAATGTTGAGGGGAAAACGATTCCGCATCGAACCGGCAGACGCGTCTTCCGAATTGGAAATCCCGTTCCAGTTCGACGGCGACCCCGGCGGAAACATCCCCATTGACGTTGAAGTCGTTCCAGGTCGATTGACCATGATAATAGAATAGTTAGGAACGGATTGAAAGACGGTAATTAGGCGAGCCGCGGGTGTCAACCCGTGGGGATGCGACCAATAAGCAACGTATTAGCAATAGACGCTCAGCGGCACACCCGGGAACTCACGTTCCTGGCTCGCCGATTAAACTAACATGATTCAAACTCAAATATCCAATTTACTTGTCGGAGACGGTCAGCCGCTATTGGTGTTAGCGGGACCGTGCGTAATTGAATCGGAAGAACTTACCCGGTCAATCGCGTCGACGCTTAAAGAGATTTGCTCTCGCGTTGGGGCGTCGTTTGTGTTCAAGGCGTCTTTTGACAAGGCGAACCGAACGAGCGTCAATTCCTATCGCGGTTTGGGAATAGAAGAAGGATTGCGGATTCTGAAAAACATTCGCGACGATTTCCAGGTTCCCGTTGTTACCGACATCCACGAAGCGTATCAGGCTCAACTGGCGGCTCAAGCGGTCGATTTGATTCAGATCCCGGCGTGTTTGTCACGTCAGACGAGTTTGTTACAGGCGGCAGCGGAGACGGGACTTCCGGTCAACGTCAAAAAGGGACAGTTTATGGCTCCCGGCGACATGAAAAATGTGGTCGAAAAGCTCCGCGCGTTCGGCTGCAATAACATTCTGCTTTGCGAACGAGGGACGTTTTTTGGCTACGGACGCCTTGTCAACGACATGACGGGGCTGATAGAAATGCGTGATTTGGGCGTTCCTGTCGTTTTCGACGCCACCCATTCCGTTCAGGCGCCCGGCGCGCTGGGAAACTGCACCGGAGGGAATCGCCGGATGGTTGCGCCGCTGGCTCGCGCCGCCGCCGCTGTCGGCATTGACGGTCTGTTTATCGAAACGCACCCTGACCCTGACCACGCCCTGTCCGACGGTCCGAACAGTTTATATCTCAGCGACGTAGAAAACGTGTTGAGGTCTGTCATTGCAATTCGAGAGACGGTTCTCAAGCATAACTAAAAAGAATATTATGTCCAGTTTAATTCCTCCGTTTACTGACGAAGAAAAGAAAGCGGATTTCATTTCGTTTTGTATTGAACAGTACGCCCAGCAGTTCAAACTGTCGGGCACTGACGTTATTAACCGCTTTGCAAAAACAGGGCTTTTGGAATTCCTGTACAATCATTACGAAGGGCTTCATACGCAGGGCTGGCAGTTTCTTGTCGAGCTTCTCCATAAAATGCTAACTGAAAGGGAGGCGAGATTAGGAAATAGGGAGTAGGGAATAGTTTTCATGATATAAAAAAACATTGGCTATAAAGTTGTAAAATGAATATAACAGAATTTGTTCAAGAGATGCCAGAAATTACTCAAGATAACGTTCGGTTACTCATTCCCGGTAAAATAGCCCGCTTGGTTTCGTTAATTCAGCAGCAGAACGGCGGAACTGTTATAGAAGCCATGTTGAAATTCTATAATTCCAAAACCTATTCTTTGCTGGAACAGGAAAGAACCAAAACGTGGTATATGAGCGCTTGGCAGCTCTTTCAAGAGTATCAGCAAGAGTAAAAAGAACAGGAATGTTTTTTTCTGATTTCGTAAAATCGAGGAAAGAGTAGTTAAAAAAACAACATTGACATATAACTAGAATTGCCAAAGAGATTATTGTATATTATAATCAGAATTAAATATATAAAGCGACAAGGATTTTAAAAAGTCCCCTTGAAAAAATTTCTGTAAAGAATAAAATTGAAAAGGAAGATGAATTCCTGTTATCGTCATTTCCTTGGTTTATATATCATTAAAGAAAATGATATATAATTAAACTATACATAATATCTTCCAAGATCAATAGCAATGAGATGTCAAGTTCAAGCTGTTTAGGCGAAGAGAATTGACTCTTTAAGTTGAATAAGGTGATTTCATGAATATTCCCTGCCAACCTGTCAATAGAACCGCAACATATCGCTGGAAAGCCGATAGTGAAGCATCTGTTGATTTCTACAATTCTTGGTTTCTCAATTTTGCTCCGCCTTCTTTCCGAGCTGCTAGAGTGGAGGCATCCAAGAAAGTTAAAACAGCTTTTCTGTTAACAAATAACGGACGGAATCTGGATGCTGATATACTTCTCGCGCATCCACAGGTTATTGCCGTTGCTCGTCAAATGACATGTCCTCCTCTTGCACGCGATCGTCTTTCGGGGCTTTCTGGAGTACCTTCATCGTTTATCAAGCGTTGCGAGGAATCCAATGACTACCAGCTTCGTCCCTGTGATAGAGATAAAATGAAAGCGGTGTTGGCTATCGTAGAAAAAATGCTTGATAAAGACATTTTAACATGGCTTTTACCCTCTGAAGGCAAACCAACCGAACAACGCAGAAATCGTGCAATCCTTGTTATTGCCGATAGACTTTGCGGCGCTCTTGCAGATCCCATCTTACGTAATGCACAAGAGAAACGTCAACTTACAACACTGTCGCAATGGCTTGTAGATCGCGGATATCAGCCAACGTTTCCAAAAACATTTTCTGAGATTCAACCTGGACAGTATGCTATTCATGTCAATATGCCATGTCGAATAGCTCCGGGGTCAGAAAACATGGTTAATGTCTCTATTGATATGGCAATCCTACCCAAATCATCGAAGATAGGAGATATTCCGATTTTAATTGAAGCAAAATCCGCTGGGGATTTTACGAATGTCAACAAACGACGAAAAGAAGAAGCTAAAAAGATGGAACAGTTACACGGTCAATATGGCGATAATGTTTGCTATCTGCTTTTTCTTTGTGGATATTTCGACGCTCAGTATCTTGGATATGAAGCTTCAGAGGGAATTGATTGGGTTTGGGAACATCGTATTTCAGATTTGGAGGGGCTTGGACTGTGAAAGTTTCCGAAGCGGAAAAAATCCGTCAGTACGATCAATCTAACATTGATAACGCTAAATCTATTGAGAGTCGTCGTTTACTCGGTCAATTCGCAACGCCTCCAGAGCTTGCATCCGACATTGCTAAAGAAACGGTACCGTTTCTAACCAAACGAAATTCTCTCAATTTGTTAGAGCCTTCCGCCGGGAATGGCGCTATTTTGTCTGCTTTTTTGGGCGTTCCTGAAATACAGATTTCTCATGCAACGGCTATTGAACTTGATCCCGATTTCTTTGAGTCTGGTCGTCGAATCTGGAAAAATTTCCCTGTGGAATACCGCAATGCAGATTTCACCACAACAACGCCGGATGAAATGTTCGACTTGATTGTGGCGAATCCTCCTTATATACGTCATCATCGACTTGACAGTTTATCCAAAAAACGATTGAAGAACTCTGTACTTGAGGAAACAGGGATTAATATTTCAGGATTAGCAAGTACTTATTGTCATTTTATCCTTCTATCGCTCAAATGGATGAAGCCTGGAGCTATTGCTACTTGGTTGATTCCTTCAGAGTGGATGTCGGTAAATTATGGTTCAGCTCTCAGGACTTTTTTCACAGAAAAGGTTCGATTGTTGCGTATACATCATTTTGATGCGGAAGACGTTCGTTTTACAGACGCTCTTGTTTCATCTTGTGTTGTATGGTTTAGCAATGACTCCCCTAGCGAATCTGTGCTTTTCACGAGTGGTTCCAGTCTGATCAATCCAAATCATTCGGAAGTAATATCAACAGAGATGTTATCTTCATCTGAAAAGTGGCCGCCTACAAAATTTCAGACTAATTCAAATATTAAAGCCAAGCTTCGCGATTTTTTTACTATTCGACGTGGAATTGCAACCGGCGACAACGCTTATTTTGTTCTTTCAGAGAGCGATGTAAAAGCAAAAAATCTTCCAAGTGAATTTCTGAAGCCTATTCTCCCAAGTCCTCGACATCTTGACACAAACTGTGTTCAATCTGATGCACAAGGAACGCCATTGAATATCCAAAGACTTTTTCTTTTCGATTGTACTGGGTACAGTTTAGAGGCATTCCCAGAATCCGTGTTGGCATATTTAGCCGAGGGAGAAAAATATACAGCAAAAAGAAAACTCTGTGCTTCACGAATCCATTGGTTTGACCAAGAACATCGTGAACCCTCGCCGATTTTGTGTTCATACATGGGAAGAGGAGATGGCGTTGGTGCGCCAGTCCGATTCATTCTCAATCTGTCGAAAGCAATTGCAACGAATTCCTACCTAATGCTTTACCCCAAAGGAGCGCTTCGACGCTATTTGAAATCACATCCGCAAGATATAGAAATTGCTTGCTCAATCCTTCAATCTATTCCAGCTTCTGAATTTCGTCGGGTTGGACGATCTTATGGAGGCGGACTTCAAAAAATGGAACCTGGTGAACTTGGAAATCTCAATTGTTCGAAGTTACAAGAATGGTTAGTGGACAAAACTGGAAGTGCATTTTTTGAAGATAGCGCCGAACAACTTCTACTTTTGTTGGAATAGTGCAGAGGAAGGAGCAAGGTAGCAAACTTGAAGTCGTTTTCTTAAAACAAGTAATTAAAAATCCAACTATTGATTGTATGTTGCTTTTGACGTGTAATCATTAAAATTTTAACTTGATTTTTAAAATATTATTTCGCAAGTCTGCTTTTGTTGGCAGTTGAGAAGTAAAAAGAAAGGAAACGCAATTATGAGCATGACAACTCACTTTATCGTCTCGATATGTCTGTTGGCTCTTGTTTTGTTATTTGCGTTCTACGATTCGTATGTGTGGATTCCCGTACTGATAACGATCATTCCCATACTGTTTTTTATGTTGAATCGTAAGCCTGTCAACGATTTTCTGAAGGATTATAATCCCGGGAAAATGGCGGATAATGATTACCACTATGCGCTTATTCACTTATTCAAATTTATTTATCAGACAATTGCAATTACAGCCTGGTCGCTTGCCATTATCCATATCCTTCTTTATTTCTTGGTAATTGGCGACTGTTTCACGTTTAATCGGTTACTGATAGATTGTCTTCTATACGGTCTTCCTTTTATGACAGTTTTGTTTGTTTTACATACTATATTGGGCGCTCTGGTTGGTTTAATAGACCGTATTCCTTCTTTTGGAATATTGTTCTTTGTAAATCTGTTTTATATCATTTCGTGGCAGATTTTGTACCTGTCATTTTTATCAGACCTTTATGCATCCTGTTAATCTTCTATAATCAGAAATTACACAGATTATTCTTGCAGTATGCAAAGATTGAGCCACATGAATAAACAAATAATCTCAGGTTTTATGAAGATTTCTGGCTTTATACCCCTCTTTTTTCGTTCTTTTTTTCGATAATACCCCTATAATCCTCTTATATTATTTTAAAAAAACGCTATAATATATAAGAAGTATTATTAGTTTAGGGAATTATGGACAGAGTTCTGCCGTCGGCGAGCCTGTTCCAGTTTTCCCGTTTTTCACACCAGATTTCCTGCTAAATTTTCCCCGTAAAACAAAGGATTACAAAATATGTCAGAAGCGCTTGCCCAGGTTTGGGATGCTATTTGCGATGTCTGTACCGGCATTAGCCGAGGCATCGAACGTACAATTACCAATATGTTTGGGTCGTCCAACGCCCGCTACATTAAAAAACTCCAGCCGAAAGTTCAGGCGATTAACGATCTGGAACCGAAATATGCCGCTATGTCAGATGAAGAGCTTCGCAACCAGACAGTTCTTTTCCGTCAGCGGTTGGACAAAGGCGAGACGTTAGACGACCTTCTGGTTGAGGCGTTTGCCGTTTGCCGCGAGGCGAGCAAGCGAGTTCTGGGGCTTCGTCATTTTGACGTTCAGCTTATCGGCGGCATGGTCTTGCATTCCGGCGCGATTGCTGAAATGATGACCGGCGAAGGTAAAACGCTTGTCGCAACGCTGCCCGCCTACTTAAACGCTCTGGAAGGGCGCGGCGTTCACGTTGTTACCGTCAACGATTATCTGGCTCGTCGAGACATGGAATGGATGGGAAAAATCTACATGTTCCTCGGTCTGACGGTTGGCGTTATTCAGTCCCAGATGGAAACGTCGGAACGACAGAAAGCCTACGACTGCGACATCACCTACGGTACCAACAACGAGTTCGGGTTCGACTACCTTCGAGACAACATGCGTCCTGCCGCCCGCGGCGACTGGCGATACCCAAAAGAGCTTCAGCAATCTCAGGGGCGGCTTAACTACGCCATTATCGACGAAGTCGACAACATTCTTATCGACGAAGCCAGAACCCCGTTGATTATTTCCGGCGGCGCCAACGACGACGTCCAAATGTATCAGCAGGCAGACCGCATCGCTCGTCAGCTGGTTCGAGACGTTGATTACGAAGTCAACGAAAAAGATCATACCGCCAATATGACAGACGAAGGAATTCGTCACGCAGAAAAGCTCGCTGGGGTCGAAAGCTTCTATACGCAAGACCACATGGAGTGGCCTCATTTGATTGACAACGCTCTGAAAGCTCACAGCCTCTACAAACGAGATGTAAACTACATCGTTTCCTACGATAACGAATCCAAAAAAGGGAAGATTATTATTGTTGACGAGTTTACCGGGCGACTTATGCCGGGGCGAAACTGGTCTGACGGGTTGCATCAGGCGGTTGAAGCCAAAGAAGGCGTTGAGATTCAGCAGGAAAACCAGACGTTAGCCACCGTTACGCTGCAGAACTTCTTCAAGTTGTACCGAAAAATCAGCGGTATGACAGGTACAGCCATGACAGAAGCGGCAGAATTCTGGAAAATTTACAAGCTGGACGTTATTGCCATTCCGACCAACAAGCCGGTTGCCAGAATTAACTACCCGGATCAAATCTACCGTACATCCCGAGAAAAGTACAACGCCATCGTCAACGAAATCGAACGCATGAATCGTTGGGACTCTGTTTCTCTCAAGGGGTCAGACGAATGGATTCTTGGCGACATCGTGAAAGAAACCGAAGATCAGATTGAATTGCTCATTAAGGGCGATAAAATCCCCACCGTCTTTTCCAAGAGCAAAATTGACGCGATCGAACGTAAAGGGCGCCCGTTGCTGGTTGGTACAACGACAGTCGAAAACAGTGAAAAGCTGTCTGAAATGCTTAGCCGCCGCGGGATTGAGCATCAGGTCTTAAACGCCAAACACCATCAGCGCGAAGCGGAAATTATCGCTCAGGCAGGGCGCAAGGGAGCTGTTACCATCGCCACGAACATGGCTGGTCGTGGTACCGACATTATCCTCGGCGGCAACGCGGAAGCCAAAGCGTGGTCAATTCTTCAGCAAAAATACGCTTCTAAACTGGACGTTCCACAGGAAGAATGGAAAGAACTGGAAGCGAAAATTGAAGAAACAGACCACATGAAAGAAGAAGGGGAAGAAGTTCGCGCTTTGGGCGGTTTGCACGTTATCGGTTCCGAACGTCACGAAGCCCGTCGAATTGACTTGCAGCTCCGCGGTCGTTGCGGACGTCAGG
>JAZQDP010000184.1:0-5357 GCA_045546875.1 Thermoguttaceae bacterium
GTCTTCCTAAGACCGCTTGGCCTCCGACTTGGAGCGAATATAACACGTCTCGCGCGGCAGCGCGGATTGGGAGCGGCGCCTCGCCGCCCGGGGGCTTACGCGCCCCTTTGCCGATAAGGACAAATAAAACGGCGACGCAAAGTTGCGTCGCCTGATAAGAGATCGTCTAAACCAAATTGACTACGAAACTAGTCCAGCGGGAATCCGTCAGCGGCAGCGGCCGCCTTGTAAATTGGCATGTGTCGATAGTAAACTTCCAAGACCATGGTGGACAGCGCTGTGTCGTACAGACGTCCGCCACGATCGCTCCAAGGTCCGTTATGGAACCACGAGCCTTTTTCATGCCCTTGCTGGGCTTGAGAAGCCACCATTTGATCACGCATAACGGCATTCCATTTTTTCCACAGCGGACCATCGTACTGGCGCATAACCTGAGTGGCATAATAGTTGTAATAACTGTCCGTCTTGCTGGGACCGATTTTGGACAGCCATTCTGCGCCGCGCTGAAGAGCCGGGTTGTCGTGCTTCCAGCCGAGGTACATACGAGCCAGCAAACCAACAGCCGTCGTCGCGTGACCAGCGCCCGGATCGGTATAACCGTACTTGGCGCCGGATTCTACCTGAACGGAATCGAGGAATCGGGTCGCTTTGCTGATCGTTTGGTTTGGAACGCGCAATCCTGCCATGTAGCCGGATTTAAGAGCCATCAACTGCCAACCGACAGCAGACGTGTCGCCAGCCTGTTTGGGCGAATAACGCCATCCGCCGCCTGCCGGGTCTTGATGGAAGCAAATATAGTTTAACGCGCCCTGAGCCGCTGGAAGCAGTTTTTTATCTTTAGTCATAGCGTACGCTTCACTAAGGCAAATTGCAACAATGCCGTGAGAGTAAATCGTACCGCCATTTTCGAGGTAGCTGACATTCCCATCGCGGGTGGGTTTGCCGTGAGCCGCCAGGAATTGCAAACCGCCATAAACAGCCTTCTTGTATTTGCCTTCTTTATGCGTCACGCCTGCGCCAAGGAACGGCAGAAGAGCCAAACCAGTTGCGCCATTAACCGCCATATTATACTTGCCGGGGTTTTTACACGCGCCACGACAGGACGGAGACATTTGATGGTTGTAACTCCAGGAACCGTTGGGCATCTGGTGGTTAGCAATCCACTGCAACCCCAACGCAACAGCGCGTTCGCTTTCTGTCGTGCCGCCGCCCATTGCCAACGCTCTGGCTTTGCCGGAACCACGACCGCTAAATGCGTCGCCGGAATACGCGCCAACTACGTTGCCTAATGCGTTACGAGGAGCAACGGAACTGCTGATGTCGACCAAGTCTACCGAAACGGCAGCGGCTGTCATATCGTCTGCAGGGGAAATATTAACGTCGGTCTCGGAAACGGAAACTTCTGTCGTCGCTTCGACTTCTTCAGAAATTTCTGCGTCAGGGTCAAGGTTGATTTCCTCTGGCGGCTCTTCGAGTTCTTCTTCGATTTCTTCAGCTTCTTCTACCGGGTTTGAGACAATTTCCGTTGGCGGAGCTTTAGATGTGGTATCGAAGTTAATTAACGCCATCGTTACAAAAATGCAAAGATGGGCAACCATGCTAACAAGCCAGCCGGGAATAAGAGCCAAAGTATCGGCAAAAGAACCGTTTCCGGAAGCATACTCTTCTTCTACGTCTTCTTCTCCGTCTTCGACAGCGGCGTTGTTTTCGTCAACCTGTCTTTCGAATGACATGAATTTCTCCTGATATGTTTTTTAGTACCGATGGAAGCCCAAAATATAAAATACAATTGTGCTGCGAACTTCCTTTTACTCTTATAACGTCTATTATAGCGAATCTTTAGAAAAATCAACTGGAAAAACAAAAAAATTTCCCAAAATATTTATACCAATCAAATATTTTACTTATATTACACAGACAAATTTGACCGCTTAAGATGTCTGTATGTTTATTAAATCTGTATTGCTATTAATAACGTATAAGGATTTTGTCAGTAGCAATGCGGATATTTATCTACCAAGTAGCATTTTTGAGGCTACTCTTTCACCCCGACCTGAACGGGTTCTATGGGAAAAGCTTTGGAGATGTCTTTGGGATTGATTTTGACCAGCAAGCCGCGGTGTCCGGCGTTGATGTAAATAAACGGCTCGTCGAGGATGGTCGATTCTACGAAAACGCGCATTCTCCGTTTCGTTCCGAAGGGGCTGGTGCCGCCGACCTGGTATCCGGAATGTTTGTCGGCGACGGCGGGTTCGCACGGCTTGACCGATTTCACGCCCAAGATTCGCGCCATGTTCTTTGTGGATATTTCCAGATCGCCGTGCATGAGGACAATAAACGGCTCTTTGGCGTCCGTTTCCAGAATAATCGTCTTGATGCAAACATGCTCGTCGACGCCAAGCTCTCGAGACGACACTCGCGTTCCGCCGCGCGGTTCGTACTTGTACTCGAAAACTTCAAACGGAATATCGCATTTTTTCAGAACTCGCAGCGCGAGCGTTTCAGGGACTTTTTCTTTTTTGGACATGGGAAATAATTAGCAATTAGCAATTTAAGTTTTTTTGGACAAGGCGTTTATCACACTATATTTTCAGCAGCCGAACAGCGTTTTCGGTCGTTACGTTGGCGATTTCTTCCAGCGTCGTCTTTTTGATTTCCGCCAGCTTTTGCGCCGTATGGACAACGTAGGCGCTTTGGTTGAATTCAACTTTGCCTCTCATCGGAGAGGGGGTTAAGTACGGGCAGTCCGTTTCAATGAGAATCCGATCCAGCGGGGCGGCGAACGCAGCGTCGCGGACAGGGTCGAATTTCTTTTGCTTGTACGTTATCATCCCGCCGAAACCGATGTACAGCCCCAGTTCCAGATAGAGTTCCAAATTGTGGACGTCCGACGAGAAGGAATGTAGAATCCCTTTCATCCAGCCGGTTTTCTGACGATACGCTTGCAGGGCGGGAATGAGGTCGTCTTCCGCTTCCCGGCAGTGCAGGATAATAGGCAGGTCGAACTCTCGCGCCAAGTCCAGGTGGCGATTGAGATAGTCCAGCTGAACCTCCATCGGGGCGTCGTCCCAGTACCTGTCCAAGCCGGACTCTCCGATAGCGACGATCTTCCCAGCGTTCCCGTTGGCAAGCTCCGTTCGGGTCAGCTTGACAACGGCGTCCCAGTCGTCCGGCGCCGCCTTGGCGGAATCGTTGGGGTGAATTCCGACTGCAGAAAAGACGTCCGGTCGGCTAGCCGTCAGACGTATAATTTGTTCGGACGTTTTTCTATCCGTAGCAGGAATGACTATCTTCTGCACCCCGGCGGCGCGGGCGTTGAGTAGAAGTTCGTCCAGCGAGCCAATTATCGAGACGTCGTTCAGGTGAGCGTGCGTATCACAAAATATCATATAATTATTTGGTAAAAAGTAACGATTATAACGATTATATCGATTATAGGAATTAGGCTGAATATAAATTAGATAATTTCGGTATTTTATATAAATTTATTATTTCATTTTTAAAATATTGTTCTATTTTTAGGTCAGCTAGTAAATAAATAAAAAGTTGTTTACTAGAAATGGAAAGCAGAAAAATCGGTCTGCCGTTCGTTCAGTTTCATAAACACAAGCCAAACTATATTTTACACGATAGTCATAAAAAAAACAGTACTATTATATAATTGACAATCAGTTTTTTAGAAAAAACTGTAAAAAGACCTAAGAACGAATCGAAAAAACGAGTTTTTCGATTAACAAGTGAGGGAAAAGGAATGTTAGTTTTATCCCGTCGAAAGAACGAAAGCATTGTCATCAACGATAACATCGTTGTTCTCGTTGTTGACGTGCGTACCGACAAAGTTCGTCTTGGAATAACAGCTCCGCCTAATGTAACCGTGCACCGGAGAGAAGTTTACGACTCCATTCGGCGTCAGACGTCCATTCATGTAATTGACACGATGTCTGTCGACACGATGTCGGACGAAGTCTTGACAGCCGTAGAAGAGACAACTTCCCCTCAACCGGAAAAGAGCGCCCCGAAAACAAAACCGATCGCCAAAAAGGTTATCAAAAAGAAATCGTAACCAGAGGTAGAAAATCGGGATTTAAAAGGCGTAAATTAGACAAACTGTCCTGCCGAAAATAGAACGTCTCTCAAAATAAAAGACGCTTGCTGACAGAGTTTTCAAAAAAAATTATAAAAATACCTGCCTGCCCTATTGACAAAAGTACGTTTTGTGGTTTAATACTCACATCTTTAACGCGAACGACAACTCGTTCAAAGTTAAAGACCCTAAGTTCTTTTCAGAACTTTGGCCCCGTCGGCTAATGGTTAGGCCACGGCCCTTTCAAGGCCGGTACACGGGTTCGAGTCCCGTCGGGGTCAATTTTTATTGTTGACCAATCAAAGCGCCGCGTTATTTATACGCGGTTTTTTTGTATCCGTATCCGGTTTATGGGATATTCGTTTCCTGGCGTTATGGCGTCTGGAACGGATTAAACAGGGTAATAGTCAACGTCATTTTTCCCAAATGAATTCTATGTAAGGAATTTATCATGCGATTACCAATTCTGCACGAAGGCGCGAAATACCTCGAATATGAAATTCGTCAAATTGTCGAGGATGCCAATAAACTTCAAAAACTGGGGCTTCAAATTACATGGGAAAATATCGGCGACCCGGTTGCAATGGGCGAAACGATTGAACCGTGGATTGTCGAAAAAGTGCAAAACCTGCTTTTCGACAGTAAATCCTGGGCTTACTGCCCTACGCGCGGACTGGCAAACACCCGAGAATTCCTCTCCGACCAAATCAATCAGCGAGGCGGAGCGCAGACGACGGCAAACGACATCCTTTGTTTTAACGGCGTAGCGGACGCGGTCGATAAAGTCTATAAACTCATCCATCGAAACGCAAGAGTTCTTTTGCCCAACCCGATTTATTCAACTCACTCGTCAAACGAAAGTATGCGAATGGGTTACGACAACGTTCAGTTTCGCCTTGACCCGTACAACAAATGGCAGCCGGATATAGAAAACATCCGCATGCAGGTCAAGTACAACAAATCTATTGCCGGCATCGGCTTGGTCAATCCCGACAACCCGACAGGCGTCGTTTATAAACGCGAAGCCCTGGAAGACATCGTCGAAATTTGCCGACGCAACAAGCTGTTTATGATCGTTGACGAAATCTACGCTCATATCTGCTATAACGGCGCGAAGACGCTGCACATTTCCGAAATCGTTCAAGACGTTCCAGCGCTTGCGCTGCGGGGCATCAGTAAAGAATACCCCTGGCCCGGCTCGCGCTGCGGCTGGATTGAAGTGCTCAATCAGGATAAAAACCCCGATTTCAAAGAATACGTTCAAAGCATTTTC
>JAZQDP010000185.1:0-3058 GCA_045546875.1 Thermoguttaceae bacterium
CGCTTCCACTAAAACTGCGTAGCAGTTCAATATTTCTAGCCGTGGGTTTTAACCCACGGAAAAACGATTAAAAAGATTCTTTTTAATCGAGTCAACCTCTTTTCTATCCCCTCGCGCCATAGGCGCAGGAGGGATAGAAAAGAGAATTTGTCGATGTTTGTTTTGTTGTCGTCTCCTTCCCGGTGGTTGAAAACCGCCGGTTATAGAGATGTCGTCCCTATCGGGACTAAAGCGGACTTGCGTCCGTTGTCGCTATCGCGGCGGATTGATGGCGCGTATTACACTCAAACCTGTTTCGAACTGAAAAAGAAAAGACAATATTAGTCATCGGGGTTATTCAGCGTAAATAAATTATGAATAAATCTTTCTAACCATTTCTGTTTTTTTATACCTGTTTTTTCCCATTTCACAATATCCTTTTCAGGAGGAATTTCAAAGAATTCATGGGGAAGCGGAAATTCAGTATAAGGAGGATGGGCACGAATAATCTCGTCTGGAATAAGCGGCGAGGCAAGATCAAGTTCTTCATTCCAAACATATTGAGCTAAACAAATTAAACCAGCCCCATAATAATTTACAAAATCACAACCTCCTATTGGGGTATGTTTCCAACTGCGATTAAAACTGCGAATTGCATCTGAAAGAGCTTGTTTATTATATGACGCAATTGCCTCTAATGACATACAAACGTGCTTGTATATCGATGGCGTACATTTAGGTCTGGGAGGCAAGGACGTCAAGTATTCATTTGCTTCATTTACTCTTTTAGATATTAATAAAGACAAAGCTTTTGCTGCATAGCATAAATGTAACGGAACCCTTGCATACAACGATGTTATATCAGAGTTGACAGTATTCCATTCTCCAAATTCGCTCCATTGAGAGTGAACAGCCAATAACGACCAATAATCATTTATCGAATTTATTAACCTGAAATCTTGTGTAATTAAACTAAACAAAACGTATTCCCAATTTCCAGGCTCGGTAAACTCTATATAAATTGGATATCCCTGACAAAACATTTCTAAAAAATAATGGGTAATTCTGGAAACAGAATATAAAGCGTCTAAGCCTTCTTTGTATTTTTTATCCGTCATATACCTTGCAGCTAAAGTTAGTAAATGCTCACGAGTATAATGCTGAGCTTTACATATAAACTTACCTGCTTCATAATGATTTGACTTGCGAATAGATCGCAAACTAACTTTAACATCATGTATGTATTCAGAATAATTTGTCATATAATATCTTTCAAAATAACGTGAATTTGTCAGCTGCGGATATGGAAACCCAGCCTGCCGTTCGACGCGCCGTTGGATGACGTCAAACTCCAATCACTTGACATATATTATAAAAAGCAGTAAACGAAAAGTCAAGCCCTAAACAAAAAATACCAGACGCGCGCAAAAATATCCTGCGAAGATAAACAAGCTGGGAGATAGAATCGCGTCTCGAAGAGACGCCATTTCTATAACCGTCGACTTTAGTCTACGGGCGGCGACGCGCTATACTCTCCTTCCTTCGAGTCCCCAGTTTCATCTGTTCTTATCCCCACGTCTATAGACGTGGGGATAGAAACATATAAATCTGGACGTTAAAAAAGGTTTCAAGATTCTTTCCTTTTTGCATGCCCCCAATAATTTGAACGCACACGATAGAATATAGCGCAAAGCGCATCTACTTGAATCGTTAACGTGATTCTGGCAGAAACGTTTTGCGCGGCTGTTTATTATTTCCGTAAGTCGAACGTATCGTCTATTCGTCTTCCCATATCCCTTTTATAGCCCATAATCCTTTTGCCAAGTTGTCAGCCAATGAATTATAATAATCAACCAATTCTGACAGTCCGTACTCGGATGACAGTTTTGCCTGACTTTGGGCTTCTGTAATGATTTCATTCAGACGCAATTTGGGAATATTATGACGTTCAAACAGTTTTCTTATAGTTTCGTTATCGGGGTTAGCCGGCTTTATGCCATGAACCATTTCTAAACCGCCGATTTCATATTCTGTAATTTTAGGATAATCAAAACTTGAACTAAAGATCAATAAATCCATAGCTTCCTGATATAAGCCCTGCTCTTCAAAGCAAATCGCTAAATTTCGAAACAATCGAGCAATGTCTTCAAGAGTTAACGCAAATGGCAAGCTTTGTTTGGAAATTTCAGCAACCTTATCAAACGCTTTTATTTCCTTGTATGACTCGCACAAATCAAAACACGTTTCGCATGATGCAGGATTATACTTCAATGCAAGATTGTAAAACTCAATCGCTTGTGGAAACTGTTTTAATTCCCATTTAAGAGAACCATAGATTTTATAAAAATGAGAGTAGTCGCACGGAATTAAAACAACTCTCTTTTCTGGATTAGAAAATTTGGAATAAAGACTTTCCTGTAACGAACTGTCGAAATTATGAAACTCTACCTCGTCAGTATCAATATAGAGATTAACAATTTCGACATATTGTTTTTTAAGAATTTTATCCGCTGCAATAAAATCTTTTTTGTACATAAGTCGAACAGCTTTATTGACAGCTTCATAAAGATCTTGAAACGAACGCCCAAAGCTTGAATTAAACGTTTTTCGGTCGTTTGGAACTACCAGTTCGAAAAGCAAGCGGTCAATTATTTTCAAGTCGATTTGCTTATCTTTGGGATGCGATTCGTCGCGATATTTCATCAGAAACTCTGAGCGTTCTTTAAAGTCCTCTGGAATTCGGGAGAAAAACTCCTTTAAAAGCTGAGGATCAACCTTGCTGGGGCTATCTGGAAACATTCCAAATTGAGCTAAAAGCTTTTTAATATAATTCCACATTCTGGTATAAGTACAATGCTCTAAATGTAAATTTTAGAAAACTCCTATAAGTTGATGTATTTTACAACACAAAAAAAAACAATCAAGCCCCCCCAAAAAATACCAGGAGCGCGGGGTGAACGCAAATTTTTCTTGCGAAGATAGAGAAAGATGAGAAGTGGGAACGCGTCTCGAAGAGACGCCATTTCTATAACCGTCGACTTTAGTCTACGGGCGGCGACGCGCTATACTCTCCTTCCTT
>JAZQDP010000186.1:0-1617 GCA_045546875.1 Thermoguttaceae bacterium
CGATTTTATTTATTAGATTTTATAGAATCTGAAAAAATCTAAAAACTGAAAAAATCTAAAAAAAATTAAAAAATCTGCTGGGTACGTCTTGCAATCCTTTTTTGAATATGCTAAAACGAAAGTAAAGTTAAAAAGTTATGGATGAATGAAAGTCCTCAACCTGAGGCAGCTTGCCCCAAATAAACGGCAAATCAATTGTTAAATTGCTCTGTTCATTCATTATGATTATTACCCACCTTTTAAATTAGGAGTTCAAAATGAAAACGACCCGTCGAGATTTTCTCAAGACATCGTCAGTATTATCGGCTTCCGCAGCTGTCATGACCATGGGCGTAGCTCAGCTGGCTCACGGCGAAGGAACCGATGAAACCATTAAAGCCGTTCTGGTCGGCTGCGGCGGTCGCGGACGCGGCGCTGTTGGAAACTTCCTTACCGCTCCCAATACCAAAATTATCGCTTGCGCTGATGCTTTTGAAGACAGCGCCAAGCACGCTGGCGGCGGCTGGGGACTGAAGGAGGATGCCATCTTCTGGGGTTTTGACGGGTTCATCAAGGCGTTGGATTACGGCTACGAAAACGGCGCTCGTTACGCCATTCTCGCCACGCCTCCGGGATTCCGCCCGATTCATTATAAATACGCTATCGAAAAAGGCTACAACGTCTTCATGGAAAAACCCTGCTGCGTTGACGCGCCCGGCTTCAAAATGCTCATGGAAGTCAACAAGATTGCAGACGAAAAAGGCTTGGCTGTCGGCGTTGGTCTTCAGAGACACCATCAGGGCGACTACGAAGCTGGCTTCAAGGCCGTTTGCGAAGACGACAAGTACGGCGATCTGATTTACGCCAACGTTTACTGGAACGGCGGAGGCGTTTGGGTTCGCGGACGCAACGATCAGCAAACTGAAATGGAATATCAGATGAGAAACTGGTATTACTTCAACTGGCTCTGCGGCGACAACATTTGCGAACAGCACGTTCACAACCTCGACGTCGGTAACTGGTTCCTCGGCAAGGGCGACAAGATGTATCACCCGGTTTCCGCCAACGCCATGGGCGGTCGCGAAGTTCGCAAGAACAACGTCAACTACGGCGAAATCTTCGACCATCACTTTGTCGAATTCACATACGCAGACGGCAAGAAGATGTATTCACAATGCCGTCACATCCCGGGCGCCTGGAGCGCAGTTTGGGAAAACGTCCACGGAACCAAAGGCTGGGGCGGCGTTACTGAACGCGGCGGCCGCAGGGGCAACCCGTACGATCTGGAACATCAAGATCTGTGCAAGGCGATTCGCGAAGGCAAGCCCTACAACGAAGGCTGGTATGCCGCTCATTCCTGCATGATCGCCGTTCTCGGACGTATGGCTTCCTACTCCGGACAAACCGTTTCCTGGGACGACGCCGTCAACAAGGGTCCGGCTTTGATGATTTACGAAGGTCACGAAAAGCTCACCATGGATTCTCCCGCCCCGGTTCAGCCCAACGGCAAAGGCGGTCCGGAACCCTACAATATTGCTATCCCCGGCGTTACCAGCCCGTTCGCTGGCAACAACTTTGTCAATCCGTAATTGGCAATTTGTGAATAGCGTTTCGTAACTAAACAGGAATAGGGAGTGG
>JAZQDP010000187.1:0-6358 GCA_045546875.1 Thermoguttaceae bacterium
ATACCAAAAACATTTAACAGGACAGCTTGAGAATATTTACCGTTGCTTGCCTGCTAAGAGATATGATTAGCAAATAAATCCAAACAGCGTCCAGAAATATTTTCAAAAAACTTCTCCTAAATCAGTACGCCCCCATTGATATATATAATGTCAAAATAAGGCGTTTCCCAATAAGAAAAAAGATACCATCAAATGTCTTTTCATTTTTTGAGAAAGGAGAACGAATGAGTTCAGAAAGCAACATTTATGTTTTTTCAGACAATCCAGAAGTCCGCGAAAGGTGCAAAAACATCCCAGTTAATGTATTGGGATATAAAGCGGCAGGCGATAACTCGCCAATCTTCCAGAAAGTTTTGACATGGTTTGGCGATTCGAAGTCAACAGAAGAAGTTTCTGTTGAAAAAGTGTTAGGCGGAGTCTTTAGAAATGCGGTTAAAAATCAGGAAGAAAAGTATTATCTGGTTTTTGACGTTTACGGTCTGGAAGAAATCGAGAACGGTTTCGACTACTGGGACGCGCTTCAAAAGCAGCCCAACATCGCTATTTATCGTTTCACTTTCCGTAAAGAATTGATCAAAGACGGAGTTCACAGCCTCGCCGCTATTTTGAATGAACTTTGCCCTGAGTGCACGTCTCAGCAAACCGCAGATGAATCCGAAAAAGATCAGGAATCGGACAAGCAAGCATCTTGTCGTAAAACGCAAACTCCAGAAAACAATCAGGTTAACGCCGCTTTACTTCAGAATTTTGTAGAAGCCTTAAAAAAGATCAACGCAAAAGTTGATGCGCTTTCTCAAAACATGGAAGCGGTTAAAACCGCTGTTTCCAAAAAGTCGGATGCCGACGAGGTCAATCTTCAGCTTCGCCGTGAACTGAATGAAAAAGTTCAGCAGGCGTCTGGAGAAATGAGCAAAGCCAAGCGAAATGAAAAGCAATGGTGGCAGTGTGTTTCTACGTTTTTGGATTCCCTGGCAGTAGACGCCGTCAATCCGGACTTTAGCGAGGACAATCGCTACATGGCGCAGCGGTATTCCAAAACGCTTCTGCGTTACCTCGAACCGGTTCAGTTTGAAAAAATTGAACTAGCTGTGGGTGACGAATGGAACCCCAACAACGGCGCTCAGGCGCGTTACTCTGAAACAGAAACCGTTCCAAAGGGAGAACCTTTGCGAATTCTGGAAATTCAGGAACAGGGTTACAAGTATCAAGGCGTCTTGGTTAAACCAGCCAAGGTTATTATACCTCAACCAGTTCAAACAACCAACGTCAAAGAGGAAACAATTGAAATTGTTGAAAACGACGTCAACAATGAATCAGCAGAAAACTAAATTGTATACGGTTCCAACTTTTAGAATCGTTTAACCCTAATCTCAACAATAAAGGAGAAGCAATCAATGAGTATTCCAATTGGAATTGACCTTGGAACATCTACATCCGAGATTACCGTCTGGCAAGACGGACAATGGAAAACTTTCCAGGATAACAGCGCAGCCACGCCAACAGAAGTCGTTCCTTCCGTTGTCGCATACGATCCGCAAACCCAACAGCATCTGGTTGGCGAACTGGCGGAAAGCTATCCAGACTGCATTCGCGAAGCCAAACGAAAAATGGGTCAAACCGGCGAAGAAGCGCGCTGCTCCACCGGCGGTAAAGACCTCAAACCGGAAGAGGTTGGCGCCGTCGTTCTGAAGCACCTGAAAGCTATTGCAGAAGAGAGCTTGTTTGGTGATACCGTTACGGACGTTATCTTGACCATTCCTGCAATCTTTTCCCAAAAGGCAAGAATTGCAACCAAAACTGCCGGCGAACTGGCGGAGCTGAACATCATCCAGTTGATTAACGAACCGGTTGCCGCGGCGCTTTATTACGCGTTTCTGGCGGGCGACAAATGGAAAGACGGCATTAAAAACCTCTTTGTCTTTGACTTCGGCGGCGGTACATTGGACTTCACCGTTTGTACAATGGCGGGCAATATCGTCAATTTCGTTTGTTCTGGCGGAGACCCGCAACTGGGCGGAAAAGACATCGACGAAATGTTCATGGCTTACGTTACAAACAAGTTCATGGCGGCGAATCCCTCTGCAAAGCAGTCTGATTCGGTAGGCGTTAAAGCGATGCTTAAAAATCAATGCATTCTGTGCAAGAAATCGCTTACACGATCCGAATCCGGCAAAATTTACGTTAGCTCTTTCGCAACGGACAACGGACGCCCGATCGACCTTGATCTGAGCGTTACACGTGACGAATTCAATGAAAACGTCCTGAAGAACTCCCCAATCCCGGGCAAAGACTCGATTATTAATCGCATCAAGGTAAGTCTGGACAATCTGTTTGAACAAAACAAAGAACGAACTTCCATGAGCGATATCGACTACCTGCTTTTTGTCGGCGGGTCGTCATACATTCCCTACGTTCAGGAATACCTCAAAGAGTACCTTGGAATTGACAAAAGCCGAGCGTTCTGCCAGGAACCCAATCTGGCGGTTACCCGCGGCGCCGCTTACTTCGCCGCTAACAGAGCAATTCTCAACGCGGCTAACCCTGAAGCCATGGGCATTCAGCTCGGACTTCCTGAAAACAAGCGCGTGGATGTCTTTGCGGTTTCACCGCACGGCATTGGCTGCGAAGTTACCGACCGACAAACGGGCGGGCGTCTGTACAGTCAATGGTTCCCGCCTCAGCAGCAAATTCCATTTGAAGGCAGCTTTGGCTATTCCTTGCTTACCCCGGATCAAACCAGCCTCCGCTTTGCCATCTACCAGTCAATGGTGGACGAAGACGGTCAGGACATTGAAGATACGGAATTCACCGGCTGTGAAAACCAGATCGTCAATATTCCGCCGTCGACCGACGGAACGTGCCGCGCCGTTCAAACCGAAGTCAAATACGACGAGTCGGGGCTGCTGCATGCGCTTGTTACAATTCCGTCAACCGGACAGAGCATGACGCTGGAATACAAAGAAAGCGCAATGGCGTCCGAAGCAAGCAAGAGAAAGATCGCTGAATTTACCAAAAATTAAAGCACTCTTTCAGACAGACAATGACAACGTTTTAAAGTCCTGATTTAACTCATGCGTCTGACTGAGAATTATTCTCTCAGTCAAACGTTTATGAGTAATTAAATTCCTGTTTCGATTTTAGAAAAAGCTTCTGAATAAACCGATGGACACAAATCAAACCCAATTCGATATTTTCGATTATCTCGGTATTGAAATCACTGACGACCCGGAAAAATTAAGAAAAGCTATCGACGCCTTAACTGTAGGCTCCGAGAAGTACAAAAAACTGTACAGCAATCCGGAATTCTCCAAAATCCGAAACAAAATCTATACAAAAAACACGTCTGCTTATCTTGCCTACGTTCAAGAGATTCGAAACATGAGGAATCAACAACAGCAAGAACTGATTCGTCAGCAGCAGGAACGTCAGCGGCAAGAGCAGATTCGACAACAGCAAGAACTGATTCGTCAGCAGCAGGAACGCCAGCGACAGGAGCAGATTCGACAGCAGCAACTGCGTCAGCAGCAGGAACGCCAGCGGCAAGAGCAGATTCGACGACAGCAGTATCAACAACAGCAGTATCAACAACAACAGTATCAACAGCAGCAGTATCAACAACAGCAGTACCAACCGTATAATCGTCAGCATAGAAATAATACTCAAAGAAATCCATCTGGCGCGCCTGATGGCTGTGGAAAAGCGGTTTTTGGGCTAATTAGCGCAATTTGTATTGCTATTTGGCAAGGCTTTACTTATATTTGTGAGTGTATCAAATACTTTTTTGTCTCCCTGGCGTCACTGATAGGCTTTGGAGCGCCAGTAGACTTGGACATGCCCAAGATCGTCAATATCGATGAAAATACATATTCTGTTGAAGTTAGTTGGGAACCAGTGAAACACGCTGATTATTACATCTTGCATTTTAATGAATTAAAAAAAACTCCGTCTTCTGATGACGAATACTTTATGAGTATGGATGACGAGGATTACGATTTCAGCTATACGCCCCGTTATACTTCAAACACCAAAAATGAGGAAGATATTATCGTCAAAGACGGAACATCCGTGATTTTGGAACGCGATTATTTTGACATAAAAAAATATTTATTAACGGCGTGTTCCGATTCTTCGAGATACAACAAATCTTCGTCAAAAACAATTGAGGTATCCCCAAAATATCATTATCCATTTTCAGGAGGGGAGTTATTCTTTGACAAAATACCACATGATATCATCATAGATAACAACGGTATTCAATCAAAAATCAAAATAACTTCAATTCAAGATCGCAAAAGACGAATGGGAGCATATAAAACGGATTACAATCCTCCTCAAAAGCCACAGCTTCAGGTAGTCAGTATTGAAAATGGCGCAATTGCAATCTGGAATGATGTTGACTATATAACAAAATTTGAACTTCGCGTCAAAATTGGCAAAGATGGCAAAAGTTACAGTAAAACTATCAGCCTCCCAAGTGAGAAGCACAATTATTTTTATGTTTTTAACAATTTTTTACCTGATACAGATTATTACATTACCGTTATAGCGCATCCGTATTCCGAAGACGTTTTCCCTGTGTATTCAGATACAATTCAAGTTACACCTGGTTCATAATAATCCATTTCAACCAGGGGCGTTATCGTTCAGGTTTAAAATAAAACGCTTCAATAGCCTGAAAATGAGTGAGAACTTTCCTCAAAGAAATGAAAGCGTTATCGGTAAATCGCGTCGCGTATAAGAAACGGCAAAGCAGACATTCTTCACTGATTAAACGTATGATCGTTTACTATTAATCAATAATATGAGCAGCAAAGATTCGTTATTCGACATTTTTGAATATTTAGGCATTCCGGTAACTGACGACCCGGAGGTGGTCAGAAAAGCTATTGACTCGTTAAAGGTTGGCACCGAAAAATACAAAAATTTATATGGCAACCCTAAGTTCTCCCAAATAAGAAGCAAGATTTATACAAAGAACAATTCCGCTTTCCTGGCATACGTCCAGGTAATCCGCACGCTTCGTCAATCCAATCAGCAGAACTATAACCAACAAAACTATAACCAGCAGAACTATAACCAGCAAGAGGATCCGCTTTATGAGGACCCGCTAACGCAACATCAGAACAACTATCAGGACAATCAGGAATATTATGACGACGATATCGAACTTGATGAAGAAATCCAACAAGCGCTCAAACAGAGTAACAAAAACACATTATTAGGCTGTGTATTTCTTATCTTCGTTTGTTCCTGTATATTCAGTGGAATTGCAATGTTGTTTAACGATTCTGGTTCAGAAACGTTATCCAATCCCAAGGTAAAGTTTAACGACGTCGATCGTCAAAGCGTCAGGATTTCATGGGAACCCGTTGAGCACGCAGACTACTACCTCCTGAAAAACAAGAGCGACGATTTGCCGGAGACAGAAATTCGGAATAAAACAGAGTATCTTGTTTTTCGTCATGACAATCGTAAAACCGAGTACACTTTAATCGCTTGTTCAGACGACGAGAAGTATAAACCGTCTTCGTCGGTCAAGATAAATATTGAATCCGTTAAAAATCATCTTCTTGAATCTGAAAATGAAACAGAGGAAGAACTGGAAGATAACCCTAAAGATACTTATACGCCTTCAGTTCTAACGCCTGAACCGTCAGACGAAAAACCGTCCCAATCCGTCAAAACCGCTCTTGACGTCCCTCAGCCTCACGTCGTCGAAACCAATAATTCTGTTGTTCTTCTTTGGGATAAAGTTGAAAATGCAGATCGTTATCGGGTGGAAGTCAAAATGGGGAAAAGTGGAAAAAGATTCAGCAAAATACTCAATGATAATATGTATACCTTTACAACATTGAAGCCGAATAAGGAATACTTTATTACTGTGACTGCCATTCCAAAAGATGAAACGCGGTTTTCGCCATCGACGTCCAAAACGATTTCCTGTACGCTTCAACCCAAATAGCATTGATAATGACAGACAATAATAACCAGTTGGATATATTCCAGTTCATGGAAATTCCGGTTACAGAGAATCTGGAAACCGTCCAGAAAGCCCTTGACGCCCTTCCTGCCAGTAAAATGGCAGAATTGAAAAAGAATCCCGAGTTTTCCAGCATTCGTATATTTTTATTCTCAAAAACCAGGACGCCTGCTTTTCTGCAATACGTTCAGAATATCCGTAATAAATCCAAAATTGAAGAACAGCAGCGTTTGGAACGAATGAGAAAAGAACAGCAGCGTCAACAACAGGAACGACAAAGACTTGAACAGGAGCGGCTGTGTCGTGAACGAGAGATAGCAGAGCATCAAAGACGAGAGCGTGAGAGACTCGAACAGCAAAGACAGGAACAGGAAAGAC
>JAZQDP010000188.1:0-5500 GCA_045546875.1 Thermoguttaceae bacterium
GTCAAGATTTTCACCCTCTACCAGTATTACGTAGTCGATGTTGGCGTCTTTCGACTGAATAATGATTTGAGTCATCGCTTCAATGATTGACGCAACTGTGCAATTTCCCTGTTGAACAAGTTCTCTTGCCTTATTAAGCGCACTGCTAAGGCAAAGAGCGTTTTGTGTTTCCTCATCAGACATATATCGGTTTCGACTGCTAATAGCCAACCCTTCCGTTTTGCGCACTATCGGACAGCGAACAATTTCGATGGGAACGTTGAGGTCTTGCACCATTCGCTTAACAACCTGGACTTGTTGAAAATCCTTTTGACCAAAGTAAGCTTTCGACGCCTGTGTTAAATTGAACAGTTTCAAAACAATCGTCGCAACGCCCTGAAAATGTACGGGACGAAGTTTACCCTCAAGTCGGTCTGCCGGCGCGCCGGAAACATTAACCCACGTGCAATAGCCTTCTGGATAAATTTCCTTGGCAGAGGGGATAAAAGCAACATCGCAAGAAGCGGCTTCTAATTTTTCAACGTCTGCGGCTTCCGTCCGAGGATACTTATCAAAATCTTCGTTAGGACCAAATTGCGAGGGATTAACAAAAATGGTGGCTACAACAATGTCGCATTCCGCCTTGGCTGCGGTTACTAAACTAATGTGCCCAGCATGAAGAGCTCCCATCGTGGGAACAATGCCAACGAGTTTATTTTCCTTTCTCCACTGTGCAGCCAAGTCTGCCATTTGCGATGAAGTACGAACTATCTGCATTTTACTAACCTTTTTGCAAATAAATCTGAATTATTCTATTGCTAGTTAAAGATTCAATTATTAATACTTGTTTACATACGGTAAACAGCAAACTGAATTATATAAATCCAGTATAACACAAAATAATCTCAATACAAGTAGACGCTAAAAAATTTATCAGGTCTAAACCAAAATCCACTTTGGCTGGCGCTTGTCAATTTCTCTTTTGTATATATAATTCTAAATGTATTATATATGTTGTAATTAATTAACATTTTCAATGTCAAAAAAACCAGTATTAGTTTTATAGTTGTTTTAACAACACCTTCCTTCCTTTATTTACCTTTCCTTAAATCATGACTGCGTATCAGAAATGCATTCTCTGCGGAGAAACCCACGATATTTCCGAAGTGTTGACCTCCTGCCCGTCCTGCGGCGGATTGCTGGACGTTGAGTACGAATGGGATAAACTGCCCGTGCCGAAAAGCCTCAAGGAATTCGAGAAGAAATGGAGCGAGCGCACGGTTCCGACGTCTTTCAGTGGCGTCTGGCGGTTCCATGAATTGCTTCCGTTCGTCCCGAAAGACAGATGCAAGACAATCGGGGAAGGGCAAACGGTTCTTCAGCAGGCGGATAAAGTTGCGCCGTACGTCGGCATGAACGCCGGGAATCTGTACTTGCAGTACGAAGGTCTCAACCCGTCCGGGAGCTTCAAAGACAACGGCATGACGGCGGCGTTGACTCACGCGAATCTGGTCGGCGCTAAACGCGCCGCGTGCGCGTCAACCGGCAACACCAGCGCGTCGCTGGCTCTGTACGCGTCGTTAACCGGGCTGAAGTCCGTCGTCTTTGTCGGCAGCGGAAAGATCGCCTACGGCAAACTCTCGCAGGCGCTTGACTACGGCGCCTTGACGTTGCAGATTGACGGCGATTTCGACGACGCTATGGCGCGCGTTCGAGAAGTCTGTCCGAAACTGGGCATTTACTTGGTCAACAGCGTCAACCCGTTCCGGCTGGAAGGGCAAAAGACGATTATGTTCCGCGTTCTGGAATCGCTCCGGTGGCAGGTTCCAGACTGGATTGTCGTACCCGGCGGAAACCTGGGCAACTCCAGCAGTTTCGGAAAAGCGTTCCACGAACTGAAAGAGCTGGGGCTTATCGACCGCGTTCCGCGCCTGGCGGTGATTAACGCTCACGGCGCCAACACGCTCTACGAAATGTACGAGAAGAACGGCGCCAGATGGAACGGCGGGAACCCGGATCGTCCGCTCATTGAAGGATATTTCAAGCGCATGAACGACGAAAACCGCCGCGCTCATACGATTGCGTCTGCCATTGAAATCAACCGACCGGTCAACTTTGACAAATGCCTCCGCGCTTTGGAATGGTGTAACGGACTGGTTCGGGAAGTAACCGACCAGCAGATTCTCGACGCCAAGGCGCAGATCGGGCAGGGTGGTTTGGGCTGCGAACCAGCCTCTGCCGCGTCCGTTGCCGGGGCGAAACTGCTCCGGGAAGAAGGCGTTATCGCCCCGTCCGACAGAGTCGTTTGCATTCTGACCGGGCATCTGCTCAAAGACCCGACTGCCACCGTCGCGTACCATTCCGGACAGAAGAAATACCAGGACGAAGTTTTAGCTCCCCGCGGCGTTACGACCACCCAGTTCGCCAACAACCCCGTTCCCGTCCCCAACGACGTGGACGCGATTATAAAAGCGATTGAAGGATAATTAGCAATTAGCAATTTGCAATTAGCAATTACGCAAGCGTAACACCACGTTTAATTATTCCCAGCGACTCCCAGCAGTTCCCTGCAAACTCCCAGCAGTTCCCAGCTATGAATTTTAAAAAGCTTTTCCTGTCGATTGCCGCTATTACGGCGTTGAATATTTCCGTTTCTTTCGCCTCAGCGCCGCAGAGCGTTGTAACGTCGCCCAACGGGGCGGTGAAAATCGTCGTAACGCAAAACGAGTCTGCGCCGACGTACTCGCTGTCCTTTAACGGCGCTGCAGTTCTCAACGAGTCCCAAACGGGCCTGAAGTTCAAAGACGTTGACCCCGCGGCGGGCTGGAAGTTCGTCGGGACGTCGGAAAGCTCTCATAACGAATCGTGGACGAACCGGTTCGGGAAGAAGTCGACGTATAAAGACTGTTACAATCAAACGGCGCTGACGTACGTCAAGGACGGCTTGGAATTCCGGTACGTCTTTCGCGCCTACGACGACGCGGCGGCGTTTCGGTACGAAATCACTGTTCCAGACGGCAAACAGTACGTCGTCGAGCAGGATTTAACGCAGTACGCCTTTCCCGCTGATTTTGACGTCTGGACGTCCAACCAAAAGCGTTACAATACGGATCATCAGCAGTTCTTCGTCAAGGAGAAACTCTCTCAAATTAAAGAGGACGCCTTTGACGCCTGCCCGATCGTGGTGGAATCGCCGGACTTCTGCGCGGCGATAACCGAAGCGGCTCTAATCGACTGGGCGGGCGCTCAATTCGCCTCGGCAAAGAACGGCTCGACGACGCTCAAAACCCGTCTGACGCCCCGTAAAGACAAAAACGGCCGCGTCGTTGTTACCCATTCGACTGTTTCTCCTTGGCGGGTGATTATGCTGGGAAAAAAGCCAGTTGACCTGGTCAACAATTCCGGCGTCGTTCTCAATTTGAACGCTCCGTGTTGTATCGAAGATACAAGCTGGATTAAGCCGGGCGCGTCCGCCTGGGACTGGTGGTCTAACGGCAACGCCGGCATGAACACGCAAACGACTATCGACCGAATCGACATGGCGGCGGAAATGGGCTGGAAGTACATGACAATCGACGACCCGTGGTACTGCAGCTGGAAAATGCAAAAACGAATCGGCTGTAACATCGACACGCTTCAAAGCACAGATGCCGTCGACATGCCCAAAATTATCGCTCACGCGAAAGAAAAGGGCGTTGGGATTTTCCTTTGGGTGGAAAGTCAGGACTTGCAGCTTTGCGGCGTCGAAAAGACATTTGAACAGTACGAAAAATGGGGCGTTGCCGGATGCAAAATCGACCACATGAACGCGGACGATCAGGAAACCGTCAACTGGATTAACGAAACGCTCGCGCTGGCGGCGAAACATCGTCTGATGGTTAATTTCCACGGCATCTACAAGCCGACGGGAGTTGAACGGACGTATCCCAACCTTGTAACAGTCGAAGCCGTTCGCGGAAACGAGATGGGGAAGTCTACGCTTGGTTCACAATTGAAAGACCGTAGTGAAGTTGGTACAGAGCGACCAGCGGGAGCGTATTTAGGTAACCGCGCGGCAGCGCGAACTAGGAGCGGCGCCACGCCGTCCGACAGCGCTCATACGGCGACGCTGCCCTTTACGCGTTACTTGTGCGGTTTCGCCGACTATACGCCCGGCGGCATGCTCAACCGTCAGCCGGAAAAGTACGTCCGCACGCGTCCAACGCAGGTTGTCGGAACCCGGGCGCACGAGCTGGCTCTGTGCGTTCTTTACGACAGCCCTGTAACGACTCTGTGCGACACGCCGGAACATTACCGCGGCGCGGTAGGCGTTGAGATTCTCAAAAATCTGCCAACGGTCTGGGACGAAACGACGGCTCTGGACGGCGCGATTGGCGAGTTCTTCGTCCAAACCCGCCGAACCGGTTCTGTCTATTACGCCGCGGCGATAACAGACGTTAACGCTCGCCAGTACAAGCTCAACCTCTTGTTCCTCGCGCCGGGCAAGACGTATTCTGCGTTGATTGTCAAAGACATCCCGGAATCCGCCAAAGACGCTGAGAAAGCCGAAGTGGAAACGATTGACGTAACCGCCGGCGATACACTGACAATCGACATGGTTCGTAACGGCGGCTGGGTCGCGCGATTTGTGGAGAAGTAGATTTTCCTGGTGCGTAAGCCGAAAAATTTGGAGTGCGACGGCTTGCCGTCGCTTTCATTTGGGATTACGCTGCAAACATCGATAAACTATATTCGTGCCAATAACGCGATGAATAATAGATATTATTGTTCATACGTTACTGTCACGAAATACATTTTCGTTTATTCTCATTTTTTTCTTATAAAAGCGACGGCAAGCCGTCGCACTCCATATCTACTTCTTCAACACCCGCACCCCAAACACTCCGCCTGCCAGCGACCGGGACGAGGCGACAAATTTCAGCGTCGCTTTGGTCTTGCCGTTGGTAAGCTCTTTGGGAACGTCAAACGAACGAGTAAAGAACTGTCCGGGTTTGTCGTTGTTGAGCTGAATTGTCGCAATCTCTTTCCCGTCCAGTTCGACTGTGAACTTTCTGACGTCGCCGCCCCAGAAGTCAAGCTGAATCTCGTTTTGAACCGTCGGATCGACAGCAACGTCGTAGGAGAACCATCCGCCGGCGTGACGGTACTTTCGTCCGTTGTGCGTTCCGACTTCCGAGTTTGCCGACTGAACGTTGTGGTCGCGTTCGGACTGCATTTCTCCCGGTGCAACGTAGTCCAGCGTTCTTGCTTTGAGTTCCTTTTCCGCCTGTTCCCGCCGCTGCGCTTCCTGTTTGATCGCCTGAACCTGTTCCGGCGTCATGCGGTCAAAGAAAATGCAGTTGCGCCGTTCGTGCAGAGCGTAGAACGGAACGAACGTCAGAGCGTCGGACGTAAACGCGCCGGGCTTGGCGGTGAACAGCAGCGCTTTGTCAGACGACTGTTCCAGCCAGTCTGCCGGATTGTTGGACGAGGAGATGAGAGCCGGGACGACGGGCGTCTGAGCGCGGTCGCCCAAATCGGC
>JAZQDP010000189.1:0-11243 GCA_045546875.1 Thermoguttaceae bacterium
CAATAAATATATTTATAGGGAACGTTCTAAAAGTGGAACGTTCACCTCAAACGCCTTGTTTTTAAGGCTTTCGGAGCGTTCCACTTGCCTTCTGAACGTTCCACTAGTGGAACGTTCAGGCTTAAAAAATTTTGAGAACGTTCCAGAATGTTCCAAGAACGTTCCACTAACCGAAGTTAAAATAAACCTATTTTGTATGAGCATAAAAGTATCCGTCTGACGTTTTATTGTTGCCATTTTGGACTAATTTTCTTTTAATTATTCCGTCTTTAATAAGTTTTTCCAGAATAGGAAAAAGTTTCTCCTGACCAGTTTTGCCCCGGAATCGTCTTATCTTTTGTCCTATATCTCGCATTGTAACGCCTTCTTGACCAGCGTCTTGAATTGTAGCCAATAGTTTGTCGGTTGTTTCATCGTGCGTTGCAGAGCTGATTAACAACAGCTGGCGATAGCAGGACATAGTCTCCTGTCGGATCCATTGAGTTATTTCCAGCGCTTTATTCCACGTGCTAATTGCGATTTTGGAAGGAATAAGCATAGATTGGTCTACTGGAGTTGAATAGGTTATTCCATCGACAGTTTCAACGTCTCGCATCGTCGTATTCTGATCAGCGTCAACGGCTTCTTCCGCTGACTGAAGGCAATGCAGGATAATGGCAATTCTTGGAAGCAAGTCTTGAGATTTGGAGATAAAAGAAACCTCCATGTCGGTACTTGCGTTCTGCTTGGCATAAAAGATTGCCTGTTTCCATGCTCGCCAGGCTTTATTTGTTTCATCATCGAACGTAATTACCTGACATCGGCGCTTTTCGTCTATTTGTGGTTTGAAGTCAATGAGCTTTTCAATAACTGCTTTCATCTTGTCAACGGTGTTCTCGTCAACGTCAGCTTCTAAATATTCAGTTTGTTCTGGCGCCCAAACCATTATGAACCGAGACAAGGTTCCGTCTTTATCTCTACCTTCGGCGGAAATAAAATCGCGGAATTTTTCCGGGGTCGTTCCGCCTGAAATAGCCCAATATGCGTCCCGGATATAGAATTCTTGCGTCATCGAACGGACTGTCATTACCGTTTCTCCGTTGTATCCGGAGAGCCACTTTTGAGCTTCGCCCGGCGTTTTCGTGCGATTGGTCATCGCGAAGAACGAGATCAGCTCGTCAACTTTGAGCAGGATTCTCCCGTTTGAACCTTTAACCGCTTTGATTAATCCTTCGTAGGTTGTGTCCGTAACAATAACGCGATTACAGTCAGGCGGAGTTGGAGCCTGAACTGTTTCGCCCTTCTTTTTAGCTTTCTCAAACGCTTTGTACTCCTCAACGTATTCGGTTTGTTCTTTTCGGTATTGGTTGTGGAACTGTTCTATTTTATCGTTTGCCAGCGCGGCAATTCCGTTAATGGCTGGCGATTTGCCCGCTCCAGATATGCCGATATAGACCGCCCATAGGATAGGCGCAGTAAACCGGTCGTTACCCAGTCGAAGTTTGACAGCTGCGCCGATGTGCGCTCCCGCTTGCGTCAAGAGCGCGACAGCAAGACCGGCGGGATCCTGGTTTAATGACAGGGCTTTTTCTTCAATGTATTGCTTTGTATGCGCCGGCAAACATTCCAACGGAAACGGTTCAAAGTTTTCTGGATCGCGCCGATTTTGCATCGCTGGTCTTTTTTTCGACGGCTGCATACTTGAACCAAATGATTCTCCGTTGATTTTCAAATGGGAAAAGTCAATATTGATGTCAGCATGAATTTGAGTTTTATCGCCAAAACCTAACTTTGCCAATTCTTCAGACGCTTTGGATACGTCTCCTCCGCATTCCAGCGCAGCGAAAAGACCGAAGGCGTCGTAGCTGCGGTCTGATTCCAGCGGTTGAGCGTTGGACGAAAAAACGTAAAAGTAATCTTTGCCGTCGATATTTTTCAACGTCGCGGACGTCCCCGTTTTTTTCCCTGGTCGCGTCCATCGTTCTTCGTCGTCGGAACGGTATGCCATCGTCCAGCCGTGTTTGACCAGCAACGCTCTTATGTCGCCAGTCTGGTTGAATACGTCGCCCGGTCTTCCCGAGACGTCCAGCGCGTCGTCTTTACGTCGGATCGAGCGGGTGATGGGTATAAACGTATTCAACCGTTTTGTAATCGTCATCGTTAATCTCTCTGCCAATGAGAGCTTCAAATTCTTCTTTCATCATAATGGTATTGTCCTTTCTGTAGTCAAGATTTAGTTAAGGTCGTAGTCCAGCAAGTCGCCGAAGTCGTCGCCGTTGTCGTCTGCGAACAGGTCGCCGCGTTCGACGGATACCATTGACAAGCCGGAGAGCAGAGCCATCGCATAGATGTAATCTGCGTCTTGGGTGTTCATGGCTTCGATAACGTCGGTCAGGTCGTAATCCTGACGGCAGCGGGCGAACAGGTACGTGGATTCTTGATTGTTGTTTTCAGATTTCATGGGTCGATTTCCTTTCGGTTAAGGGTTAGAGCCGACCCTCTTGACAATACCAGTAGATTTGGTAGTATAAGAGCGGTCTGACTGATGTTGGACTTGGACGGTTCGAACTTCCTACGGTAGAAACCGTCCATTTTTATTTCTTGTTTTTATCAATAATTTCTTGAGCGTGTTCCACGGCGGAATCTCTCAAATATGCTCCAAAACGCTTTTCCGGGGCTTCAATTTTGCGGGCTTCTTCGATCGTTTGTTTTTGTTTTTCGGAAACATAAACAGTTTGTCGTTCCTTTTTATCTTCCGGAGCTTTCGGTGGTTGTCCTTTTCCGGCCATAGTTACCTCTCTACTGTAATGTTGACGATATATTGACCGGGTTCCAAAGGTTCTTGAACAGAGCCGGGAGGCGGGGGCGTTGTTTGCGATTCCTCATAATCGCCGAGCATTTCGTACAATAAATCTTGCGCCATTTCCACAGCGTCTTCATAGTTGTCGCCAGCAGATGCGCCGTTAGGAATATCTGGAAACCAGATGCCAATTCCACGCTCTCCATCAGGTTCAAAAACAGCAGGGTACGTATATTTCATAATAAGCCTTTCCGAGAGGGGCTTGCGCCCCCCTCTCTAAATTGTTTAACTCATTTTAACTTGACTTTGTTTTTCGATAGCTTTTAATGTGCCTTTTGGTAAGTCTCCTTTGTGTCTAGGTACTCGAGTGTTTCTTCCATCGGGGTGTTTGAAAAATCGGTGCTTTGTTCCGGGAAACTCGATAAATCCCGCTTTGAGCAACCTCTTAACAACTTCAATTTCGGTCATTTGTCCTCCTTTCTTAATTGTTATGCCTACATTATAGCACATCACTTTTAATCGTCAATAGTGGTGAGGTGTTTTAATGCAAAAATTTTAAAAAAAGTCGAAAAAATCTAAAAATTTTTCGGATTTGTAAAAATAGATAAAGCCATAGAGCGGACGCTCCAGCGGTTGTCGGAGGTTACTTATTTTAAGAAAAAAGTAACTCAAGATTTGCTTGGCAAGTAACCCAACATTTATCAAACAAGCCCCGAAACGCTTGTTTTTCAGGGCTTTGAGCCTGTTTACTGCTTACTTAACATTTATCAATTGGAATTTTAAGATTTATCATCTATCCGGGTTTTAGACAGGTTTTATCCGAGTTTTATCCGAGTTTTATCCTCAGAACAACGTCCGTTCTCTGGGCAAGCAAAGTCAAAAATGTTTCCCAAACCGGCAAGCCAGAGAAGACTCCCCGCCCGGTCTGCTGCCTTCAAAAAATGGTGTTTTCAAAATTGAAAAATAGTGTATAATAGAAAAAGAAAGGAATAACCATGAAACAATTAAAATTGTTTATAAAGCACAATCCGTATATTACAATAGCACATTTACTCGTGGCTTTGTCAGGAGCCGCGTTTATTATCGCTGCCCAATATTCAGACGTTGCCATGTTTCCAGTCTTTATGAGCATCGGAACGTCTTTGGTCGCATCGTTTATTGTTTCCATTATTACATACTGGTTTTTGACGTTTGAGAATAAGCTCCGGGACATGGTTATTAAATGGGGGCTTTCAGATTTATATGAAACGCGCTCGATGATGAATGCTCCCGCTGACGAACTAATGAAAACGTCTAAAAAACTCGATATTATTGCATTTGGTTTATCCAGTTTAAGAAATTCAAATTATATCGGCATTCTTGAAGAGCGTATTAGAAAAGGTTCTATTCGCGTTCGTATTTTAACCCTTGCCCCAGATTCAGAACAGTGCCAGAAAGTAGATGATTTTGAAGGTGAAACGCAAAATCACACCAGTGAAACCATTAAAAAACTGTTGGAATGGGCGAGCCAATTTAATAAAAAGAATCTGGAAATCAGGACATACGACAGCATTCCATTGGAATTTTACTATTGTTTTGATTCCGATTTGTTTATTGGCCCGCATCAAGCGAAAGTCAGCCAACAGACGTTTACAATGCGTTTTTCAACCGTAGGCGTTGGCGCCGATATTTATCTCCGTTACTTTGAAAAGCTCTGGGAAAGCGCTAAAAAGGATTCTTTAATTTGTTAAACCTGTAAATGACCTAACCTGCTTTTGAGCAGGCTGGTACATAGATTCCTGATGAGCTACTTTTTTATTCCATATCTTCCGTCCAATAAGCTTGCCGTTCCCTGGCTAAATCTTCTTTGACGCGTTCGATTTTGTGTTCGTAGATTAACGTCGTTGTTGTGTTTGTATGCCCAGCGAGCATAGAGGCTGCTTCGCGCCCGTGTTCGTAGCTGGTAACAGTAACGGCGGTGTGTCGGAGTTGGTACGGCGTCCAGTGGGGGATATTAACGCCATTTTTACGCGCTTTTTTAATGGCGTACTCTATCGCGCGACGATAGCTATTGACGTCATAGCAAGGTTTATAACGGTTCAGTTTTGTGTCTTTTACACGTTCTGCTCTTGCTTGCTGACATGGTTGCACTTTCGTTTGCCGGGTATTGGCTTTTTCTGCCCACTGTTCTTGTACCGCTTCAATAGGGGTAAAAACAAACTCGTCCGCCCCTTTATTTTTGATTCGCCGAGCGATAATTTCGCGGTCTGACTGGCAGAATTTAATAATCATCGGAACCTTTGTTTTTGTCATTTTTGTAACCGTCCAAAATTCCCCGCTTTTATCAATGTCGCCAACGCGCAGATTGCAAACCTCATTAGGACGCAACGCATTTTGACGCTGGATGATTACCATGTCTCTAACCGTAGGCATTAGCCATGGCAACGTCTTTTTGATAATATCGTCCGATACGTCCAGTCGCGGCTGTTTAACGTCAAGGTCGGATTGCAATGTTTCTACGTGTTTGAACCGGTCGGAAACCGCCGGAGGAACAAGGTCGTGCCCAACTCCCCAGCTGAAAATGATTTTGACGTAGCGGGTAAGCGTTTTGACGTAGTTTTCCGTCCACGGTTTTTTAGTGTAGATATACTTTGGTTTTCCGGCAACACCCTTTTTAATATTCCTTTCATTGTTTGCGTAAACGCCGCAGATTTTCTTTTCAGTGGTAGGCGCGATATTGACTAAATGTTGTCTAAAAGCGCGAAAGCAAGAGGCGTTAAACTTTGTTACAGGCGTATCGCCATAGAGACGAATCAATTGACGTATCGCAGTTTTGTAGTGGTTCAAATCCTTTGTAGCGAATTTTAGCCGTTCGTTATCAGCTCGTTGTTGAGCGTCTTTACAGAACGCGGAACAGAGCATGGCAACAGTAACGTCTGAATAATTGTCAATGTCTGCAAATTCGCTTTGAGATTCAGCAATGATTCTGGCGTAAGCGTCTTGAGCTTCTTGAGTTCCCCAATGTCCGAGAGTTTTTTGGGTTCTTTTTCCGTTTTTGAACACGTAGCAGATAGCTACAGCTTTACGTTTTTTGTCTTTCCACGTGCGTTTTTGCATTGGACCGACAAGAGTTTTTTTACTCATTTTGAGCCTCCTTTTTTAAATTGATGGCGCGCCATCAATTTTGACCAAAAAAAGGACGCTTTCAAGATTTTCGAGTTTTCGTAAGTCCTTATAAAAAGGGAGTTTGCAAACTATCCCCAACAGGAGTCGAACCTGTAACCTACGGATTAGAAGTCCGTTGCTCTATCCAATTGAGCTATGGGGACAACTCAATATAAGATTAATATAACGTAAAAAAATTTTTTGTCAAGACGGTAATTTCCCTAATTCAATGATTTGCAAATTTTGGTTGCTTTAGGCGGTTGTTCATCGACCCAATTGGCGCTGGAACCTGCCAAAACTCGCGCTGTTTGTTCAAGGGCTGCGTTACCGTCTTTTACTTTAAAATATTATATCGCCTTTTTCATCTGTCAATGAGAGTATCTCACCGTTTTCATCTGTCAAGTTTAAACCAACGCTGTAGAGGATAAACGGACGCCAAACAGGGAACGAATAATCGTCGAATTCATGACGATATTCCGGGGCTTTCTCTCGCCCTTGCTTCAGTTTTCGCTCCCAGTCCTCTTTTGACTGCGTGTTGAGCCGATACCCCAACGTGTCTTTTCCTGAACAGGGATCAAATCGAATTGAACCTTGCTTTTTCTCGTCCCAGTATTTATCGGTCAGCTGCTCAAGCGACTCGGGATATTGACCTTCTTTGACTCGATAACGTTCTATTGCAATGGCAACCTGAACAAGTTTTTGAATTGATAAGGCTTTATCTGTGATACAAATAATACTCCAGAATGAATTTTCTGTTGGATTAAAAACGCAGTAAGCAGTTGAATACGTACGTCTGTTTATTGTTAGCCAATTTGAATAACGAATATATTCATGAACTGGTAACGACTCACTTAATTTGTCAAATTTTTGGTTTCGAATAGCGCGGTCTTTTTCCAAAAAAGCGTCTTGAATCCGTTTGCGATCTGCATACAGTTGTTCTCGATATTTATTCTCGTCAATAAGCAAATAATAGAAAGGGAAAATCTCTGATACATTACAACATACTCCCCCAAAATTACACATTATTGCGTTGCCAAAGGTTCCATTTTGACCGTTTCGCTTAAAGATATATTGGATATAATCATATATCTCAATAAATTCGCCGTCAAGGACGCATTCCAGATCTGCAACGCATTTTTGAGACGTCAGATTGTTCAGCCGCTCCCACTGTTCGTCTGTCATTGACTCGCAAAAACCAGGCGTTCGTAATGCCGTTTTTACGGAATTCAAAAACAACTGAACGAAAACGTTATTAAACAGGCTGGCTAATAAAGAATTGGAACAATTTTTAGAATGTTTAGCCAATAAAACCAGAGTTTCCATATCGTCAAGAGCCTGGTCGATTTTTCCCTCGCCCAAAGAACGACGTATTCGCATATTAAATACATGCATGACAACATTTTTAATTAACCCAAAATTTACATCCTGAAGTATAATTGGCGACTCAAATTTAAATGGACATTGGAAAACCGGCATGCGAATCGCCTTTGCCCAGGCGTCCAGTTCTGCTGCATGGTCGTCCAGCCATTGAGAAGCAACTGGATGCTGAGCTGACGTCCAGGCGGGACCGGAAGACAACGTTTGTTCGTAAAATTCATAGACGTCTTTAGCTAACGATTCTTGAAAATACGGATCGTCTGCGTTTTTATCCGGATCTAATTCTTCGTCTGTAAAATCGGGATTCTGTCGAATAAATTCTGCTTTATCGAACTTGAGCGTTTTGACGTCAATTTTATTTTCAGCAAGATAATCGCTGAAGTCGGGAATCTTGTCGTACTGCGGCTTGAGATTCGGGTCGAGTTGAAGCTGCTTGCAGGCGGCTTTCCAGCTTTTGTCTTCGGGAACGTCGTCAATAATTTTCGCGCCGTAAAGTTGACATAGATGTCGAAAGCCGTTCTCTTCCGGGTTCTTAAATAACGGCTCCATTATCTCATACATCGCCTTGGCGTAATCGACTTTTCCGTCCGGGCGTCTTGGTTGAGTAATATAATGCGAGCGTTCTGTAATTGTTACAGATGAAAGCGGGAATTGAGTTAACGCAACCAATATTGCCGCGGCGTGAAGTAGCCAAAATCGCTTGTGTTTCCAGAACGGTCGAACTTTATCAATTTGCCGAGGATAGTTGTTTTCCTGCGCCTGTCCGGGCAGGAAAAGCGCGTAAATGGCGCCAGCAATCCAGCCGATAACGGGAACGAGAAAACAGGGAATCGCCCAGTAGCCGGAATGGTTTCTGTCGTGGAATCGGCGAACGAGCGCCGCGACGGTTGTCGGAATGAATTCAATTAACAAAACGAGCGAGGCGAAAAAGATGACGCTGCCCCAGAAAACGCTATAATATCGCGATAAACAGTACGCGATTGTAAATAACAGAACGTACAATCCCGTCAAAACGAGGGAGAACCCCCAGAACGTCTTGCAGTTTGTCCGGCTGGAATAATCGCCCCGGCGAGTAGTAAAACAGCTTATTACGGAACTGATATAGTTTAACATGGCTTTGAGAATTTTGTAATTTGAGACTGATAATTAAATAGTTCAATTTATATTATAGCATTATCTATTGAAAAAACAAGGGAAAAAGAGCGCTTATTCAAAAAATGATTTGTTAAAAATGCAGTCAAAATTTATTTCCTAGGGCAAAAAAATAAAAAAAGTTGTTTAAATCTTAAGAAAAACCTCAAAAAACAATTCCCCCCTCTTGTCAAAAACGTTAAATCTGGTACCATTACATAAATTTGTATTTTAAAATACATGGGTATTTCTACCAATTTACTTTTTAAGCTCTTTTTCGTATTTCAGGTTAGAGTAACCTGGCGAAAAAGAAGGGCATCCTCAAAATAAAGAAGGCGAAATCGTCAGACGCGCCCTGTCATCGATTTCAAGGTGTATTTAATGGTTGATCGTATTTTGATGCACAATTTGGACGCTGCCGCTGGCGTTAAGGAATGGGAAGATGAACTCAATCAGGCGCTGGAAGATCGCGACCTTGATGGCGGTAAAGAGTGGCACACTCCTGAAGATTTCGGATCGAATCGCATTGTAGAAGGCACAATCGTCCGCGTAGACAACGAATTTGTTCTGGTTGACATCGGTTTCAAGAGCGAAGGCGCAATCAAACGGGACGAATGGGCAGAGGACGAAGAAGCTCCTCAGGTTGGTCAAAAAGTCAAGGCTCTTATCGAAGAGGACGAAGATTCCGAAAAGCCGCAGGAAAACCGCGATATGCTTTTGCTGTCCAAGCGCAAGGCAGAAAAGATTGAAGCGTGGGAAAACGTCATGAAGCAGGTTCACGTCGGCGACATCGTCGAAGGCGAAGTTACCCGCAAAATCAAGGGCGGTTTGCTCGTCGATATTGGCGTCAACGCCTTTTTGCCGGCGTCTCAGGTTGACATTCGTCGTCCAGCCGACATTGCTGATTTCATCGGAAAGACCGTTAAATGCGTTGTTTTGACGATTGACGAAAATCGTCGCAACATCGTTGTCAGCCGTCGTAATCTGATCGAAGAAGAACGCAAAGAACAGAAGCAGAAGCTTTTGTCCGAACTGCAGGAAGGTCAGTTGCGAATGGGAACCGTCAAGAACATTGCCGACTTCGGCGCCTTTGTCGACCTGGGCGGAATCGATGGTTTGCTCCACATTACAGACATGTCCTGGGGACGCATTAACCATCCGTCTGAAATGGTTAAGATTGACGACCAGATCGAAGTTAAGATTCTGTCTATTGACCGCGAAAAGGAGAAGATTTCTCTCGGTCTGAAGCAGAAGCAGCCCAGCCCGTGGGAACAGGTTGCGGAAAAATACCCGGTCGGTTCCAAAGTCAAGGGTACAATCGTCAGCATTACCAATTACGGCGCCTTTGCCAAGCTGGAAGAGGGCATCGAAGGGCTTATTCACATTTCCGAAATGTCGTGGACTCGACGCATCAACCATCCAAACGAACTGGTCAACCTCGGGGACGAAGTTGAAGTTGTCGTTTTGGGAATCAACAAGGAAAAGAAAGAAATTTCCTTGGGTATGAAGCAAACCGCTCCCGATCCGTGGAAGGAAGTTGCTCAGGAATATCCGGTTGGTTCGGTTGTTACCGGTACGGTTCGCAACCTCACCAACTACGGTGCGTTCATTCAGATTCGCGAAAACATCGACGGTCTTCTTCATGTTTCCGACATGTCGTGGACTCGCAAGGTTACGCATCCGTCTGAAATGGTCAAACGAGATCAGGTTATCGAATGCAAGGTTCTTTCGGTTGACGAAAAGACTCGCCGCATCGCCTTGGGTCTGAAGCAGATGACCGAAGATCCATGGTCTTCCGATATTCCGAAACGTTTTGCCGCTGGTCAGTTGGTTAAAGGTAAAGTAACCAAGATTACCAACTTTGGCGTTTTCGTTCGTTTGGAAGACGGTTTGGAAGGATTGCTTCATATCAGCGAATTGGCTAACAACAAAGTTGACAATCCGGAAGAAGTTGTCAAGGTTGACGAAGAGATCGAAGTCAAGATTCTTCGCGTTGACATTGAAGAACGCAAGATTGGTCTTTCTCGTAAACGCGTTGAATGGTCCAACGAAGAAGAAGCTACCGCTGAAGCTGCAGAAGAAGCCGCAGCTCCGAGCGCCAAACCGGCTTCGACAACAGAACTCAAAGGCGGTCTGGGCGGCAGCGATGGCAAACCGTTGTTCTCGCTCAATCCGGATAACGAATAATCTTCCAAATAATATTCGTATCATTATTTGATTAACGTAAGACGAGAAGCGAGAGACTCAAAGTTTTCACGCTTCTCGTTTTAATTTTATAAAGGTATGATGAGAAACATTGCTTTAATTGGTTATCGCGCAACGGGTAAAACGACGGTTGCCAAAGAATTGGCAAGCCGATTGCCCGGCTGGAACTGGGTTGACGCCGACGTTGAAATTGAACGAGCGGCTGGAAAAACAATCGCTCAGATTTTCCTGCAATCCGGCGAATCCGGATTTCGGGATTTGGAGTCAACCCTTACGGCGGAACTGCTTTTGCGCCCTCAAACGATTATCGCAACCGGCGGCGGAGTCGTTATTCGACCTGAAAACAGGGAACGACTCAAGCAGACCGCATTTGTCGTCTGGCTTAAAGCTTCTGCGGAAACGATTTACAATCGCATGTATTCAGACGAAACGACCGCAACGCGCCGTCCGGCTTTAACGGACAGCGACCCGCGCGAAGAAATCGTCAAGATGCTCAACATGCGGCGTTCCTGGTACGAGCAAACCGCCGACGTCAGCGTCGATACAGACGCTCTTGCCGCAGAGCAGATCGCAGACTGGATTATTCAGCAATGTAGCGCTAGTAAAT
>JAZQDP010000190.1:0-6536 GCA_045546875.1 Thermoguttaceae bacterium
CGTCAAACAACCTTTTCCTTCTGTCCTCCGAAGGAGGGCGGGAGGAAAAGGAACTGAAACGCTTAGGCAAGCCACGGGGGCGAACAGCTGCCCGGAAATGCCTCACGCGGAGATGCGGAGGCGCGGAGGATGTAAAGCTAATTCGGGCTGAACCGTGTGCGTGTGTAAAATGTTGAACCGCGGTGCGGTTCAATGCGTAATTTCGTTCGCTATGCGAACTCCATTACCGCCTTTCAATCTAATCGCTTCCCGGCTTGTCAATCTTATCTATCTTCGCAATCAGGGTTATTTGCGCCTATTTGATTTGCCGCTTTCAAATTTTTATTTTTTGTTCCGTCCCCCCCGTCTTGCAAAAGAACATTGAAAGAGTATAATTAGATACCAGCTATTAGCTGTTAGCTCTTCTTGCGATAACGCACGAATCCAGTTTATCAAACCAGCAGCCAGGAGCTACAACACCAATATTCAGTATTTATTATATAGTACACATTCATGAGAACGCCTCTTTACGATTGTCATGTTCGCCTTGGAGCGAAGATGGTTGATTTCGCCGGTTGGGATATGCCGGTACAGTTTTGTTCTATCATTACCGAACACAATGCCGTTCGCTCAGCCGGCGGTTTGGTTGACGTTTCCCACATGGGGCGTCTTCGATTTGAAGGTCCCGGCGCGGCAGAATTCCTGTCTTCAACGCTTACCCGGCGCGTTTGCGACATGTCCCTGGGGCAAATTCGCTATTCGCTCGTAACCAACGAACAGGGCTACGTCCTGGACGACGTTCTGCTTGGGTATTACCTCAACGATTTCGGTCAGCCGTATTACATGCTGGTCGTCAACGCCGGCAATCGAGACAAAATAGTTAAATGGATCAAAGCTCTTTTGACAGACGAAATTGCGAACGCTCCCGGAAAAGAGGTTGTCTTTACCGATATGTCCTCAATTTGGGCGATGATAGCCGTTCAGGGACCTAAATCGCTGGAACTGCTTCAACCTCTGTTTGACGTGGACTTGAAGTCCATGCGTTATTATCGAGGAAGCCAGTGCCGAATTCTCCACCCGTGCGCTAATCGTCAGGGCGGCATTATTTCCCGTACCGGGTACACCGGGGAAGACGGTTTTGAAATCACCCTTGGCGCCGGCATCGCTCCCGCGTTCTGGGACGTCCTTGTTGAAATGGGCAAACCGTTGGGAATCATTCCGACCGGGTTGGGGTGCCGAGACACTCTTCGTTTGGAAGCGGGGATGCCGTTGTACGGTCACGAGCTTTCAGAAGACATCAATCCGATTGAGGCGGGGTTAGGGTCAGCGTGTTACCTGGAAGGTTACGATTTCCCCGGTCGAGACGCTCTGAAAAAGATTCAGGAACAGCCTTTGACTCGCACTCGCATTGGAATCGAAATCCTTGGGAAACGACCAGCGCGCGAAGGGTACAAAATTTATGTCAACGACGAAGAAGTAGGGTTTGTAACAAGCGGTTCGCCGTCCCCAACGTTGGGCAAGAACATTGCCATGGGATACGTCAAGCCGGAGTTTGCAGAGCCGGGTACGATTCTTGTCGTTGACATTCGCGGCAGCAAAACGGAAGCGAAAGTTGTCCCGCTGCCGTTTTATAAGAGAAGTAAATAAGGCAGTAGGGAGTAGGCAGTAGGCAGTAGTGCGCGAAGCGCTCCTTCACTTAGTTAAACCTTTAACCAATAACCATTAAAATTACCATGTCCGATTTCCTTTATGCACCAACCCACGAATGGGCTTCCGTTTCCAAAGAATCTGATGGAACTATCATTGTTACAATGGGGTTGACCGATTACGCTCTGGAATTGCTTATGGACCTGACGTATATCGAATTGCCCTCGGTTGGCGATGAAACAACGGCAGGCGAAAAGTGCGGTGAAATCGAATCCGTCAAAGCGGTTTCGGATATTAACGCTCCCGCAACCGGGGAAGTTATCGAAGTGAACGAATCGTTGGAAGACAGCCTTGATCCGATGACGTCCGATCCGTTTGGCGCTGGTTGGATTTGCAAAATCAAAGTCTCAGACGAGAGTTCGTTGTCTTCTTTGCTCGACGAAGCCGCGTATCGAGAACTGTGCCGCGTCGAAAAAGAAAATGGCGACCACTAAATCCTTCTTTTTCTGTTTGAGAAACCATGTCGATTGAAGTTCTGGCATCGTTTGACAACATTCTCAATCGTCTGGGCGAATTGTGCGGCAAAGCCCCGCAATGGCGTCCGGCTGAGGATGCGGTTCCTTATTTGCGCCGAGTCATAAACGCCTTGGCGCAAACGGAAGATCGATTTAACGAAAACATCATCGTAGCTCTTTTAGGCGGTACGGGAGTTGGTAAAAGTTCGTTGGTCAACGCGATTTTGGGAGGCGAATTCGCAAAGGCTTCCCCACAACGCCCAACGACGCGCCGCGCTACGCTGTATTGTTCAAAAGGCTATACCGCTTCATTGATAGGTTTGCCAGAGAATCAGGTTGTTGTTGAAACGTGCAACAGCCCGATTCTGCAAAAACTCATGATTGTCGATTGCCCAGACCCGGATTCTTCCGAAGAGGAAAATTTGGCAATCTTGCGTTCCGTGCTGCCGCACTGCGACGTTATTATTCATTTAACGACTCAACAGAAATATAAAAATTACGCTATTGCCCGAGAACTCAAGTCAGCGTCTATTGGCAGCAGTATGATTTGGGTTCAGACGCATGCCGACAAAGATGAAGATATTCGTCCGCATTGGAAAGAAGAACTGAGTAAAGAGTTTGACAATGTTGACAATATCTTCTTTGTCGATTCTAAAGACGCGTTAAAACGTCAGCTTGCCGGCGAACCGCCGGTGGGCGATTTTGCCAAACTGCTCGAAACGCTCACAACTCAATTGCCCAAAATAGGGGCTTTAGGAATTCGGCGATACCACTTTCTTGACATCGCAGAAGATTCTCTGTCTGGCGTTTTGAAAACGTTAGAGTCTAAAAAAGGTCATTTAGACGAGTTAGAATCTAAAATTGGCAAGCTGCGTAAAACCGTAGTAGAGCGGTTGACCGAGCAACGAGTCAAAGCGCTTCAAGACGACCGGCATCAATGGGAACGCCGCATTCGGAACGAAACGATTAGCCAGTGGGGAACGACGCCGTTGTCGTTGTCGCTGCAAATCTACGGCATGATAGACCGGTTGCTGTTTAGCTCCCTGCTTTTCCGCGCTCGATCTGTAACTCAGCTGGCGGTGCTTGGAGCTGTGGAAGTCGCTCGAAAAACGAAATCCATGCTCTCGGAATCCCAGTCCCAAACTCTTCTGGAAGGCATTCCGGTTAACGTCTTGACGACTGAAGAGCAGGAGAAAAATCGGGTCGTGTTTAGCGACGCTATCGATTCAGCCGGATTGCCGAACGACGATTTATCCCAGATTAACACTCAATTTAGCTTGACGGCGGAGCAGTTCCTGATTTCGTCTGAAGCCCATTTAGACGACGTTGTCGCAACGGTGGCAAAAAAGAATTCACGCTGGTATTACAGAGGCTTTTTCGAATTCCTGATGTTGGCGTGGATTATTCTTCTGGCGTGGCTGCCGTGCAAAAATTTCTTTTACGACTATTTGTATAAAGGAATTGTCAGCGACATTTCTGCGAACCGCCCCGTCGTAGAAAAGGTAATTGAAAACCGATCGATAGACCACGTTGCGATAAATTATAGAACATCTGTTTTATATCCAACGTATGTATATATTGTTACTGCGATTTGGTTTATTATCGGAGCCAGCGCGATTACAATTGTCTTTTCCCGAAATGGACGCAGCAGCGTCAATAATTACCTTGGCGAATTGTCAAAAAAATGGAAGGACAGTTTCAAGGCAGATTTGATTTTGCAAGATGAGCAAACGATTATCAATAAATCTCATCGATTTATGTCGGAAATACGTCAGCTTATTCGAGACATCCATGAAGACAAGCAACTCCTTAGCGTCCCGGAATTAAGCCGCAGAAAGATCGTTTAGAATCAATTTAGGTAAAATAGAGGCGCTGTAGCGTATTTAGGTTATTTGCAGATTCTGCTTTTATAATTATTAGATTAGAACGTTATTTAAAACCCTTGACAAAGAGTTCATTTTACGCTTTAATTAACTAATAGCTTGTGCGATTATTATGGTTCTTCGGGAGCGTTCGCGCCTGAGAAGCCGCCAGCTGTTAGAAGCTAATAGGCTAACAGCTCCTTTTCGGAAAATTTCAAATTGAAAAAGTATATTTTATAATTAGTATATTATGGTCTTGGAGGATAAATGTTTTTTCTCCTTGATATTTATTTTATATAGGGTTTGTTTCACAGGAGTATACAGCTATGGAAAAATTAGTTCCCATAGGCGACAACGTAGTTTTGAAACGCACTCAAAAGCAGACGGTAGTAAACGGCATTTATTTGCCGGATTCCGCCCAGAAAGTCCCTAACGAGGGCAAGGTTTTGGCAGTGGGCGGCGGTAAAATGCTGCTCGATGGATCGCGTAAACCAATGCAGGTTCAAGAGGGCGACCGCGTTTTGTTTGAATCCTATCGCGCAACAGAAGTTCGAGTCGGGGCTAACGACTATCTCATTATTCCGGAAGAAGCTATTATTGCTATAGTAGAATAACCAATAGATGTCAAAAAAGAAAGTGAATCCTGATTCTGAGTCTAAAAAGGAATCGGGAGATTCCCGTTCGCGAAAATCCAGTTCTCAAAAACCAGCGGCAAACAAAACGTCCGAAGACAATAACTCCGAAGACAAAAACTTTTTATTGAAGTTTTTTAGCCTTTTAAGATCCGTCTGTGGTTTTGGGGGATCTTTTATACTTATTTCCGCTCTGGTAATGGGCGCCCTGTACTGGGGGTTGAAATCGGATTTTTTCCCTTCAGAGCAGGAAAGCTGGCAAGTAGAAATCAATCCGCCTCAAGGCGTTTGGAAAAATGTTGATGTAGTGCATTTTGTCAAAAACGGCAATCCGAATTTATTTGCCAGACCATTTGACGACAAAAACCTGCTAGAGGACATCTCCAATTCGTTTAGCTTGTCGACAATAATTAAAAAAGTAAATTCTGTATATCGCAAGTATCCTAATACCATTGTTCTGGATGTAGAGTATTTCACGCCAATTGCGATGGTGTATGTCAATTCGCCGTCAATCGAAGAAGGCTATCTTGCGGTTGATAAAGACGGCTATCTGCTTCCGTCGAGGAACTTTTTTACAAAAGACGACGTGAAAAAATATCTGGCAATAACCGGCATCAAGTCTTTGCCTGCCAGCACGCTTGGTCAGAAGTGGGATGACGCCCGAGTGGAAGTTGCGAGCCAAATTGCTGATGAACTTACGCCGTATAAAGACGAATTGGGGATTGTTGGCATTCACACTCACGACGTATTGTCTGAAAATAAAGGCTATAACCCTACGTTTTTCGACATCCGCCTAAAAAATCAAACGTTTATCCGGTGGACGAAAGTTTTGATCCGGGCGTCAGACGTTCAAAGAGATGAAAAAGAGTTGACGACCGCCCAGAAAATCGCCATTCTCCGTAAACGATTGCACGAAAAGGGAGAAATTAAACCGGATTCTCCCAAGGATATGTTGCAATTTGTGCCTGACGAGCCGGGGGCGTAGTAGCACGGGCAGGAGGATTGGAAGGCGGTAATGTAGTGAGGATAACGTTTCTGGGGTAACGCTTCTGGGGAGCGGACATTGTCCGCGAAAAATATATTATTGGATTTTTTGTTGGTGGGGCGCGAGCTAGGCGAGCCGGGTGTGTAAACTCCCGGGTGTGAGCGGAGCGAACATGTTGTCTCCGAAAAAGCCGGATACCCGGGAACTAACGTTCCCGGCTCGCCTACGACCTTGTCAGTACCCGCCCCCCGGAGACGTTTTTGGTTGATTTGTTGGCAAGTAATACTTGCCCCCCAGAACGTTCCCGGCTCGCCCATATGTTTTTCCGCACGGAAGTCAAAAACCTCTCCCGTTGGTCGCTTTCTGCCGCGAAGTGTGCATAACAAACAGACGCTAACCGGAAGCCACCTCCGGATGTAGCCCGCCCTCGGGCTACTTGCCGGGAGTACGAAAAAACTGTTACGTAGCCGAAACTGCCGGGAGCTTTTATTGGTAATTCTTTGTTTTTTTCTTGACGGCTTACGCCGACAAGGTCTGTTCCTGCTTGGACGTGGGAATTACAGGATCGCGGGCGTTATGCCCGCTTTACAACAACTCCTGCTGTTTTGTTGGTTGTTTTTGTTGCGGTGGGCGCCGCCGCGATCCAGTAATATCGCCCGTACGGCTAGCGCCCGCCCCTCCAGAGACTACTTTTTGTTTATTATTTACTTAATTTAGCTGTGTTTAATTATCTGTTCTTCAAAATTTTTTCATCTTTTTTCTCTTTTTTTCAAAAATTATCCCCTACGCCGCCTTTGAGATTGTGAAAATTGGTGTATAATATACATAGTTAAAAACGATAATCCAATTTGCGCCCGTGCGTTTCGGTAGCAAAGTCGTTTTAATAACTGTTTACCAGTTTTACCCGTTATAAGGA
>JAZQDP010000191.1:0-2125 GCA_045546875.1 Thermoguttaceae bacterium
ATGCGTTATTTGAAAAAATTAAAACATCCTTGCGCGTTGTATCCCGAGGCGCGTTTCTCGTTGGCGGGTATTAACGAACGCTTGGACGACGCGCTCGGTAAATTCTGTAAACACGCAAAAGTGCCCGTCGTTATGTTCAAAGCGAACGGTAATTTTATCAACTCCCCTCAATGGAGCAAACATCCGTATAGAAAAATTCGTCAAGAAGCGGAGATTTATCAACTGTTTACGGTGGAAGAATTGGAAAGCATGACGGCGGAGGAAATACAAGCGAAGATTGAAAAGGCGTTTGAACGCGACGAATACGCTTGGCAGGTGGAAAAGGGTTATCATACCAAATGCAAACAGCGCGCGGACGGATTATACCGTATTCTGTATAAATGCCCTGCTTGCGGCGCGGAATTTAAAACCAAGAGCGCAGGTATTCACCTTTGGTGTGAAGAATGTGGCGCAAAATGGGAAATGGATACGCTCAGCCGTTTGAAAGGCGTCAATACAGATAAGGGCTTTTCACATATTCCCGATTGGTATCGTTGGGAGCGTGAAGAAGTGCGCAAAGAAGTGCAGGCAGGCGCTTATCATTTTGAAGACGACGTTCGCGTAGAAGAATATTATTCGACGAAGACGGGTTGCATTGAAGTCGGTCAGGCGCGCGTCACGCACGATGAAAACGGGTTTACGTTTAAGGGCGAAGTAAACGGTCAGCCGTTTGAATTGAATAAACCCGTATCGTCCATGTATTCGGTACATATCGAATACGATTTCTTAAACCGTGGCGATTGTTTTGATATCGCAACGAAAGAAACCACCTATTTCATGTTCTTGAAAACGGCGGAAAATTACCTGACGAAAATGCATTTCGCGCAGGAAGAACTGTACGATTATTACGTGAGAGATAAAAAATAAAACCAAACAAAAAACAAACGAGCTATGCCGATGATTCAGCATAGCTCGTCTTTTATTGTGTTGAATTTTTTAAGAAAGCGTCGCTCCTTCCTCAAAAGTAACCGTAATATCCGCCGTTGTATCGACGTCGGCATACGCCCAAATCGCGATGACGTCGCCTGCGGTTACTTCTACCGAATAGCTACCGTTTACGTAACCGTTATCACCAACCGAAACGTTAATATCCGACGGCGCGGATATCGTTAAAACACCCGTTTTCGTTGCTTTGTAAACGTAATGCGTTTCAAAGGACGATTCGCCGTTTAAACTGATGAATTCGTTGGTGTCGATCGTCGTCGTGCCTTCCGTCAGTTCGATGGGTTGCGCTTGCGAACCGCGCGCGTTTTCCGTAATCGTTACGATAAACGTTTCTTCTTGCAACGCACCCGATTGGAAAGCTATCGTAACGCCCGTCGTAGCGTTCGTTTCTAAGGTGATTGCGAAAGGAGCTTTGAAAGTGCGAGTGCCAATACGCAATACAGCGTTTCCGCTCGTACACGAAACGGTAACGTAAGAAACAAGCGCGCCCGATTGGGTATCCGCATATTTGATGTTGTAATAGACGGGGGCGTAAGCGGGAACTGCTACGCTCATCGTGCCGATTTGCGCGTCAATGGGGTTGTTTTTATCCCCTGCGGCAAGGGTTGCGTAATAATAGCAAGGCGCAAGCCAAGCTTGTTGTTCGCGCAACGTCTCATTATCCCAAATCGAATCGTCGATATTGGCAGGACGATGTTCTTTCGTGTACAAATACAAGAAATTATACAATTCTTTGTTCACGGGATACAAACCGTCATCGTTACAGAATTCTTGATAATTATTGCCAGGCACGCCGCCAACCGCTGCGTCTTTCATAATAAATGGAGCATAATCAAGTATCCAATAATCGCCTTCCGCCGTGTATTTAGACGCTGCAGCAACGCGCAACGTCGCGCCTTCATTTAACAGTTGGGTGAACGCCACGTTTTGCAACAAACGCGGGGAAACCTTGTTGATTGCCGCGTAAATAATCGCGCCAGGCTTGTTTGCCGTACCCATACGATAATAACCGAGTTCTTCGTCGTAATAATACTTGCTGTTATACGGGATTTCGGTCAATTTGGTACCGGTGGGGCCGTTGTCAGCCTTTTTGCCGTTGATTTCTTTCGCTGTTACGCTGTCCGTTACGAATTTGGGAATC
>JAZQDP010000192.1:0-10435 GCA_045546875.1 Thermoguttaceae bacterium
CCCGTTGGGGAATCGCAGCGCCTGGGGAATTCCTCCAAGAACGTCTCCCGATTGAACAGTGCAAACCGGCGTAGTTAGAATTGCACCCTTTTCTATATCTTCAACAGTGCAAGTAAATAAACCGCCATGTTCTGTAAGAACTTCAAATTTTCCGTCGGCATAGTTGAGCGCGCCGACAACCTGATCGTTAAGCAGCGATTGCCAACACATAGCGCCGTCGCGTTCCAAATGGGAAGAAACGAGAACCGGCTGAAGATCTCGAATATGGAAAATCGTCTTTCCGATGACAACCGGCGGCACGGTCGATACGCAAGGTCCGTTTTTCGTCCAGCCCGCTTTCAGACGTCCAGTTGAGGATAAAATATCGAACATGGTAAGCATATTGTCTACCTTGTATGCTTTGACGCTGGTCAGAGCGCAGAAGGAAGTCAAATTTTCATCAGGCTCCTTGTCCGGTGCGTATTGAGCAATCAGCTTAAAGGGCGTTTCCGCCGCCTGAAGCTCGTAGATATTCATAATGCCGCGGTGCGAACAAAGCAACGCTCTGCGTTCGCGAATCAGAGGGGCAGCGTTGATGTGTCCTTTAACCCTGTCAGTCTGAACCGGCTCTTGAGCATAGGCGCCTTCCGCATCCGGAAGAACTGAGAAGAAGCGAACTTCGCTGTAATTGGCGTCTACGGTAACGGGAACAATCAGATAATCGCCAATCAGTTCCGGCGGAGCGATAACATCCCCGCGAGAATGACCAAGATAAATCGTTCGGACGCATTTTTTATCTGCCGTCGAAATAACAAAAAGGTTTGTATGTTCGCCCGGCTGAAAAAGCATTCCTGTTTTGGAATCGAAACAGGCGCCGACAGTAATGTTTTGAGGCAATTGATAATAACCGATCTGTTTGCCGGAAACGACGTCCAAAACGTGAACTCGTCCATTTTTCTGGGAAACGAAAACGTTGTTTTGCGTTACAAGCGGAAATGCCGACCCCGCAGCGCCAACTTCGTCCAGATTAAACGACCATTTCAGAGAACCGTCTTTACTGCTGCGACGCTGAATGGAATTATTTTTACCCAGCATGATAAAGTCAGAGCCGGTTGTGTTGGAAATATACGTTGGCGGGAAGGATACCGCTGTAAAGTTGACGTCTGTTCCCATCGGACACGACCATTTAATTTGTCCGTCTTTTGCGCTGACGCCATACAAATCGCGACCGGGAACGAGCAAAATCTGTTCTGCAACGCCAGAAACGTCATTTTCCTTTACGGACTGCATGAGTTGAACGCCTGACGATTGAGCGCTCGAATCGGATGTTACAGCTGGGACGTCTTTTTCAACAAAAGCGACAGACTGGCTTTCAATCGCGGAAACTTTAAGCGTTTCGTCCAGAATGCGTTTATCCGTTCTGAGCAAAGGATGTTTTTTCAAACATTCGTCTCGCAAAGCATACGCGCCGACGGAATCATTTTCTGCAATCTTTTTATCCATTGCTTCCAAACAGGCTTTTAAATCGTCCTCGCACTTGAGTTTGTCTTCAGCCTGAGAAATCAGAGCGTTAAGATTTGCAGTCAATGTTTTGGGACGTTTGGATTCAGGAACGTGTTTATCGAGCAAAGTCATAGATTCTTTAGCAGCCGCAAGTTTTTCAGCATCCGCGTTGGTGAACGCTTCGTTTGCCAGATTCTCGGCAATTTTGGGCAGCAGAGACGCCAATTCAGACGGGGCTTCGTTGGGAAATTCATTTACAGAAGTAATTTGGGACAACGCTGTTTTGACTTCAGCCAGAGAACGAGTCCAGTTTGTTGACCCTTCAACCGCGTTTCGCATCTGAGCCAAACCTCGATGAACTTTAGCGACGCCTGCTTTTTCATGCTTTGGATAAGAGTCGATAAACTTGGTAAACATTTCAATCGACTGAGAATACGACCCTTGCATATAGGCGTTTTCAGCGTCTTCAAAGGCGCCGTCGCCTGATTGTCCAACCAACGCAAACCACAATGCAATACCAGCAAAACACAAGCACAACAACGTACCGCCGCCGATAAGCATAAGCTTGGAATCCCACGGGTTTTCCGCAGCAGCTTTCTGCTGTTTTTTTACCTCAGCTTTTACCTGTTGTTGCGTCTTGGGTTTGACGCCCATTGCTTTTTGAACTTTACTGAATAAGCCTGCCAATCCTTTTTTCTTTTTTGGAGCAGATTGCAAAACCTCCCCGCCTGCTAAAGGATCGTCTAATCCGGACGACAAGGGGTCGCCTGCCGTTGTTCCTCCAGTGTCCATCAAATCGTCTAAAAGAGAATTTCCGCCGCCGGAAAGACCGAGTTCTTCTTCCAGCAAAGACGCCGCAGATTTTTGCGGGGCTGGTTTGGGCTGTTGAGCGGGTTTTGATTGCGGCGCCGGCTTGGGTTGTTGAGTCGGTTTCGGAGCAGGCTTAGGCTGTTGAGCGGCGGGCTTAGGCGCCGGTTTGGGAGCAGAACCGGGTTCCGGAGCTAATCCGAGTTCCTCTTCAAGCGACTTGGTCGACTGTTTAGGCGCAGGCTGAGGCGCTGGTTTAGGTGCAGATGCGGGTTTAGATACTGGTTCATCGTCGATAACCAGCGAAAACTCGTCGTCCTCTTGTGGAGTTTCTTCAACGATGGATTCGATAATTCCGTTTGCCTGTCGACGTGTAAGATATTCTTTTTCAATGAGCAAGTCCGCAACTTTTTCTGCCGCCAAAGGCTTTCCCTTTGCAGTCGCCTGTTTGGCTTGCGCCTGAAGTTGAGCAATAATCTTTTCTTCGACGAGGTCTTTACTGGCAAGGATATCTAAAAATTGTTCTGCTGTTTTCATTTTTGAATAGTGTTTAGCGCTTAGTGCATAGTACATAGTGAGTGGAACGCTTTGCGTCAACTCCTCACTCCTAACTTTTAACTGCGAAACCTTCGCCTCGCGGTTACTCGTCGCTGCTGGTCATAGTCAACTGGACTTTATTCATGCCGGCTGCGCTGCCGGCGTCGACAGCTCTGACAACGTACTCGTAATCGCATTCGTTATCTGCTTCAATTTTCAAACTGTTGGCTCCGTTTTTGCGCTCTTTGAGTTTGGAAATCAAATCCTGATAGCTGGGGGCTTCAACGCTTTCGACCCAGATTGTATTATCGCGTTCAATTTTGACGACAATCGCGCCGTCATCCTCGTCCGTCTGAACGATGTTTTGAGCAGCTTCAGCCATTTCCTGAGCAGCAGGAACTTCCAACGCTTTCTGAATGGAATAGGACGCCGTTACCATAAAGAAGATCAGCAACTGGAAAGTAACGTCAACCATGGGCGTCAGATCCATTTCCGGCTCTTCAGGCTTGGCGCGTTTAAACGAGACTTTCGTTTCCGACTCGCTTTCCATTTCCAGAGTCGTTCTGCGTTTGGTATGGATTCGGAATTTATGATGGCATTTTGGACATTCTATGACCTGTCCGACCTGGCTGTCTTCCAAATCCCACGTCTCTTTGCAATGAACGCATTTAAAGTGTTTCATATTTGAATATTTAGTTGCGAGTTACGAGTGCGAGAGATTAAACTCCTAACTCCTCACTCCTAATTCCTAACTGCGAAACCATACGTCTCGCAGAATACTATTGTTTCTATTTCACATTGTCAACGCCCAGATATAACTGGACGCCTTCCACTTTTCCAATCGCTGTTGAAATCCGTTTGAGGTCTTTGGCTTTTATGTCCTTCGCCCCCATCAACATTACTTGCGGCAGCTTTTTGCCGTCCTGGAGCGTCTGCTCTATATATTCTGGAATACGAACGGATTGCTGTTCGCCGTCAGCAATCTTTTCCTGTCCTAAAATAACCAGACAGTCCTTTTCCGGTCCCTGCGACTGGGCGGTAATAATAATGCTCTGCTTTTCGCTAACCCCCTGCCCGAACCGAGCTTGAGGCAAAGCGATTTTCGACGCGTTTTGATTGCCGCAGACGATAAAGAAGATCAACAGCAAAAACGTAATGTCGATCATGGGCGTGATGTCCATTTCAGTATCATCCCGCAAAGGACGCGGTTTAATCACAGCGGAATTATCGTCGAGTTCTTCGTCAATTGGTATGTTTTCGTTCTCAGCCATTTTATTTTTCGCTGTTTTGGCTTAATGAGCTACTAGCTATTAGCCGCTAGCTTCTAGCTTGGTTATTTTAGTTACAGGCTTTAAATATTAACGCCGAGAACTTCAAATGCACAAGCTAATGGCTAGGAGCTGGAAGCTAAAAGCTCGTACTTATCTTTCGTTCTTCAAGGCTTCTTTAAACGTTTCCATAAATCGGGTCATTCCGGAAGAAACGAGATCTTCCATCTTTCGAATTCGGATGTTAATAGCCGCCAATGAAATAATCAGAGGAATGGCAATCGTCAACCCCAACGCGGTGGTAATCAGAGCGAAGGAGATGTCGTTTGCCAGCGCCGTCGGGTCAGGAGCGGCGCCGTCGCCTGCGCCTGCCAGTTTGGCAAACGCCGCCATCATGCCCAAAACCGTACCGAACAAACCAATCATAGGAGCGGATTTAATAACCGTATTGACCCAGTTGATGCGGAATTCCAGGTCTGTAAGAATGTCTCGCTGAAAGCGTTCGATCAACAGCCCCTTAACCTTGGCAAATCCGAGTTTTCGATTTTCGATAGCCAGCAAGCACAACTGAGGCATTGCTTTCGGGTTAGCGTCGCAGATTTCTCCGGCTGCGTCAAAGTCGCCTTTTTCAAGCGGTTCGTCCAGTTCGTCGAGAAATTCGTTTTGAGCGTCTTCGTTCTTAAACCGAACTTTCGCAACGCGGTTCCAGACCAGGATAACGCAAAAAGCGCCCCAAAGAGCGATACCGCCCAAGGCAACGTACGTTAAATTACTAATGATTGTGAGTACTTGTTCCATGTTGGTTTTTAGTTTTTATAAGTTTGTTCAATAACAAAAAATCTGTATCCGTTCCCCTGTTTGAGGATGCCAAATTTGGTCGACTTGACTTTTTGACCATGAGCTTTGTCCAGTTCCAGTTTGTACAAAGCCGCTTCAGTTTCAGGAGAAATAAATTTTATGATAATGCCGCTATGCAAGTCGCCTTTGGCGCCGGCTTTTTGAAGCAACTGTATATCCGCTTCTGCCAGCCCTCCGTTGCGCCAGGTCAGATAATAGCGTTTTTCGTCTTTTGTCGTTCCTGACCGAAGTTTTGGAGTTGAAGACGCCAAATTGGTAGCGTAGACGATATTTCCGCCGTCAAACAGACACCCCAGTTCGATATGAAAATAGTCCAGCTGACGAGCGTATTCGGTTAGAGAATTCCCGCTGTCGAAAAGCAGTTCCCAACGGCGTCCTTTTCCGCCTGTCCCGGTTCCAGAACCATGTCCTTTACCTCGACCATCCCCGGTTGACCCGCCCTTTCCGGTAAATTCCGCCTCTGACATGACGGGAGAATCCAACATCGCGGTACTGGTTGCAACGGCGTCAACAACTGTCGCCAGCGTATCTTGAAGCTGCGGAGTTTCGATGTCGGTTTCCATTCCGAGGACGTCAGCCGGGGGTGCGTCTAACTTTGTGCCCCCTTCCGGCTCGCCGTCGCCGTCATCGCCGTCCAGAAAACTGGGCGGAACGGGCGGTAATGACCCTACCGCTCGAGCAGACAACCAAAGCGCAAACATCAGTCCAACGACGAATCCAATAAGAATCAAAAGCGCCACAAGCAAGCTACTGGCTCGGTCGTACGAATTCGTTTTCAGAATTATAGCGCGTTTTTTGGAACCACGGCGTAAAGGAAGTTCTGTGGACATATACTAAATTGGATAAGTATCTGAAAAATAGGAAACTCTGGCGCTTAAAATTTGATTGATTTGAAATCGCGAAAGCCTACTCGCAAGAGGGGCAGGCGCTTACCGCAATCCAAATCAAAAGCCCGGATTGAATTAGGGAGCTTTATTGCTTATTATAAATTGTACTTAATCTACAGCAATTAACAAGGGGGTATTCACAGAATTCCTCCAAAAAATTGGCGCCTCGGGGCTAAAATCCGGCTGAACCTAAATTATTGATGAATTTTTAGGAACAAAACGAAACAGCCCGGTATCCCTCCGGGCTGAATTCTTGCAAAAAAGACTATTTTTTATCGCGATTGAGAATCTTTTCGGCAGTTTCCGCCCATTGTTGACCAACAAAGTCCAAGCCGTCAACGCCGAAGTGAATCTGGTTGCCGCCGTTTCCGCGCTGTTCGCGAGTCAGAACGTCTGTATTGGGACCTTCAAAGACGAGTGGGTCGTCGGCGATGAGCTGCTTTTGCGCTTCAACCCCTCCGCCGCCGGTCGTCCAGACGTTGCCTTTACGGCAGTAGGAAACCAGCGCAACGCCCCACGGGACGTCCCAGCCCGCCTCTTTGCGGGACATGTAAATCACTGTCCGGAGTTTATTATAGTATTCATCCTTGCTCATATTGCGTGAAAAATCGGTTTCTCCCTGATGCCACAAAATTCCGGCAAAATTCCCGTTCATAGCGCGAATGGCGGGCAGGAGTCGGTTCTCCAGAAAATCGGTTCCCGGCTGCCATTGAGAAACACTCGATCCACCGTATCCGGTAGCAACGGTTCCGACTGGAACGCCGAGTTTTTCCGACAAGGCGTCGGCAAACGGAACCCAGGTGGAGCCATTTTCTCCCGTCGCGCCGCGCTGCGGGTCGCAGGACGGAATCCAGGACTTGAGCTTCAAATCGTACATGACGGCGTTGCCTGTCTTTGTAAACTTATGCATCCCGTTGGCAACGTCGCCGTGGTTGGCAGAGTTCGACTGACCGCAGGTAATAAAAATTTCTCCAACGCCAATTCTGTCTAAAGACGCTGTTGCGACAACAGCGCCGGTCGCGTCTTTTGCGGTAACAGTTACATTATGCCATCCCGCAGGCAAGGAAAGAACGCCAAAATACGATCCCTTGCAAATAGTCAAATTGGTTTTCTCGCCGCTTTCTGCAGCGGCGTCGATTGACTCGATTGTAACGCCGTCAGCCGTCTTGAACGTCCCGGAAATCGGAACCAGAGCCGTTCCGTCTTTGTCACGCTGATAAAATTCGATCCCGGACTTCGCCTCGTTGGTCGTCAAAACCGCCTTGCAGGGTCGAATAAATACGTACAGATTCGCGACGGCGTATTTGGCTTTGTCGTAGTTGAACGTGTAGTCCGGCGCGCCTTCCGGGGCGTTGCCAATTCCAAACGCCTTGGGATTGTTGTTTTTCATGGGAGAAAAACAGTTAAAGGCGAAAACCGTTTCCAGGGCGTCAAGATTGTGAACCTGCATTGAGCCGTATCCCGCCGGGGCTTCCCAATGCGGGGCGTCGTTGATGTCGTAAACAAACGGGCTGCCTTCTGAAATCGCGCCTTTCGTATCCTCGGCTGGAATTTGATGCGTCGAAGGTCCTCGACCGGCAATCGCGCCCTTGGCTCCCTGACCGTAATTGCAGGGCCAGAATTCCAAATAACCTCGTTTGAACGTTCCGGTATGAACGCCCTTGACGTTCGACGTTACTTCCAGATTCTTGACAACCTGCTGATAGAAAATGCCGGAGGGGAAGTCCGGAACGCCGATTTTGGCGACGTCGGTTGTAACGTTGGCGGAATCGAAGGAAACGAATACGTATTCCAGCGGAGCGTCCGCCGTCGGCGCGTATTCCAGACAGTACCCAACGCGATCGAAAAGAACGCCCTGCTCTTTCAGCTTCTGGACGTTGTCCGCCAATTCGTACTTCGTCCCGGATTTATGGAGGTCGTCGTACATCTGGTTTGCGATGTTCACGCCCTGAACGAGCGTATACCCGTCAAGACACGGGGAACCTTTCAAACTGGCGGGAACCGTTGGAGCGTCCTGCGCCAAAACGGAAACGGCTGACAAAACAAGCGTCAGGCACAGCGATAAAACAATCTTTTTCATGGTAAATTCTGACAGTATAAAAATGAACAACCCCAGCAGGCGCGAACAGTCCTGCCGACTACAAATAAATTGTACCTCAAAGAGAAAAGAAATACAAGGGATATTGTGCAAGAATAATAGAAATAAGCAGGATTAAGGAGGAAGAGAGGATATCCAGGGCGCTTTATGCCCCGGAAAATCGAGTTATCTCGTAACGAACGCCTCAATTTCCTGCTGCAACAGGCGGTAAACGTTAGCAACCAGAAAGCCGTCGGCAATGGCGTGATTAAGGCGAACGGTTACCGGCATTTGAAGTCTGCCATTTTCCTCGCGGTATCGTCCCCAGTTAACAATCGGCAGGAAATACAAATAGCCGTCCGGCAACTCAACATTGAGCGAATCGTAGGACAGCCACGAAATATACGACGCGTCAAACCAGTTCGGGTGATTCGCCATGTCCAAGCCGTATTCCCGGGTCCGCTTTGCCTTTTCCACGTCCGCAAAAGCGTTGGTGTAGAACGTTTCGTAATCCGCGCTGTATTCTGTATAAACGAGGGTAAACGTTTCGGTATCTTCATGAAAAACGTACTGCGTCGGATTGACGACGTCGTAACAGATTAACTCTTGCGTTTCCCATAGATAACCCATCTTGTAATCGTCTCGAGAGTTGAGCGTCTTTGAGAGAAGATACAGGAAATTGATATAGAACTTTGTATTCGTCTTTTTGGAATACGCAGTCAATTCTGTTACATCAAGCCGCGCCGTCATCGACGTTGAGCATTTACAATCTTCGCTAAAATGACGAAATACGCCTTTCCGATAATACGTTTCTATATCAATAACCTTGTAGTTCATTTTTAAGTTGCGAGTTGCGAGAGAAATTAAGGGTTCTTCCGGTAAGTTGGCGCCTAGCGTTTGTACAGGTCAGTCCGTTCACGGATTTGACGGATTAAACAGATTATCACCGATTAGTTAATTTACAACTCGAGCTTTCATTCGTAAATTACTGAATTTTAATCACCAAAAGCGCCGAAAAACACGAAAAATATATGATTCTAAAAAATCCTTTCGTGTATTTCGTGTTTTTTGTGTTTTTAAAATGGCGGACTTACGTCCGCGATCCAGCAAGGTTTTCCGTTTTGTCGCAGAACCCGGACGGAATAAAGCAACCAACGGGAACGGGTATTGGCAGGCGCGCAGCAGCGTGAGTCGGGAGCGGCGCCTCGCCGTCGCTTTTCGTTAATTACCCATTACGAATTACTCATTCGCTAACGCCGTCAACATTTCTGCCGTTTCGAGGAACAGGGGCAGAATCTGATTGTATTTCTCAGCGTTTTCTGGAATCGGGTTGAGAATTTCCTGACTCTGATGGATTTCGTCCAGCCGGCTGAAGTCGCTCCACAGCCCCGTTCCGACAGCAGCAATCGCAGCAGCACCGAGAGCGGCGGCATCCTGGTCGATATTAGTCTTTTCAACCGGACGGTTCCAGGCGTCACAGTAAATTCGCCGCCAAATTGGGCTGATTGCTCCGCCGCCAACCAACAGCGTTGCCGACGAAGAAGCCGAAACTCCGGACTGATTTTTCAGAATTGAGTCCAACGCGTCAAACGCCTTGCGGAGATTGAGCGCAACGCCTTCCAGCGCGGCGCGAATGACGTCCGCTCGGGTGTGACTGAGGTCGATATTGAACAGCCCGCCGCGCATTTCGCTCGACGGTTCCAGCGACGATCCGCCAGCAAAAGTCGGGTTGAGCAGAAGTCCGCGGGCGCCGATTTCTGATTCTTTATTCGCCTCTTCCATCATCAGCGCGTAGACGTTTTCTCCCGTCTTTTCAGACAGCGCCGTCAGGTCGCGGCAGAAATTGTCCCGAATCCAGCGAAGCGTCGTTCCCGCTGAAAAAATTGCGGTTGCCGAAGCGAACTGACCGGGTACGACGTGAGCGAAAACGTAGGGCAGAAATTTGTCGTCCAGCAGCGGCTGAGAGCTGGAAACAGCGATCCAGCTGGAAGACCCCAGCGAGGCGTACGACCGCCCGTCTGTGTACGCTTTGGCGCCCAAAGCCATACAGGAGTTGTCAACCCCGCCGGCGCAGACTTTAACCGTCTGCGGCAGCCCCAACTCCGCAGCCGCCTGAGCGGTCAGCGTTCCTAAAACGCCCGTTGACGGGTACAGCTCCGGGAAAATCGAGCGCGGTAGCCCCGTCGATTCGATGATTTCATCTGAATAGTTCCAGTCTGTCAGAGAGTACCCGCCGCAGCCGGAAGCGTAAGAATAGTCCGTCGCCGCGACCCCGGTCAGCCAATAGTTGATGTAATCTTTTGTCCCGATGAACTTGTCCATCTGGTTGAACATGTCCGGCAGATATTCTTTGTACCACAACAGCTTGAAAATCGTGTACAGTCCCGAGGGAAATCCCGCTCCGGTTTTTCTGTACCATGACAGATAATCGTTTGTTTTGAAGTACGCTTCCGCCTGGTCGCCTGCGCGGCTGTCCGACCAGATTGGCGTGGACTCCAGCAGAAGCTTTCCAGACTTGT
>JAZQDP010000193.1:0-8318 GCA_045546875.1 Thermoguttaceae bacterium
AATTAGCTCCTTTGAAACGTTTTTATTTGACTTGGAAAGATATGTTGGAAGAGGAAATTGTCTGCGTGTCAGCCGGGCGCCCCCAAACGCGGATTGTATAATTACCAGACGCAATGTCAGTCGGAAGGGCAAGTTTAACATATTGGAAAAAGATTTTTTCACCCGTTGGTGCGTCAGATTGGTTCCCTTGAGAAAGAACCTGAGCGCCCGATGAGTCAAGAACCTCAAATCCGGATTTAATTGCTGCGGCATTGTTGGGATTCTCGAACTCCATATATAATAAAAGGGTTTGTCCAGGAGTAAAAATATATGGTTTTTCGACTGCAGTGAAGTCGCCCAGTTTTCTGATCGACGTTACAAAAGCCAATGACTTCATCTGAAAGCTTTGACATGGCTCAGTCGCAGAACATTGCTGAATTTGCGATGGAGCAGGGTCAAGCATTTGTTCCAATTCTGAGGGAACCGTCTTTTCCGTTTCTTGAGGAGGGGCATTATTGGCAATAACGTTTGTTGGGGCGTCAAAAATCTCATCCGGGATATTTTGAACGCTATTATCGACCGCAAGTTGTTGATTACTTGTTGATTCAGGCATCTCTTCCAGATACACGCCAGAATCCATTGGTTTAGCGCCCTCCATAGGTTTGGGAAGCGCTACGATTTTATCGGTATTTTGAGAATTATCGGTTTTAGCAAATTGATTTTTATCCGTGTCAAGCACGTCAGGCGTCATTGTTAATGCGGAATTATTTGAATTTTGGGCGACCACAGCGTTATTTTGCGGTTCTTTTGGCGTATTTGAAGCGGTATGCCAAGTTTGATTATCCTCTGGAACGAGAGGAGTATTTTCTGGAAGAGTGTTATTGTCTACAGGAATTGTTTGTGTTGTTGCGATTTGTAATGCTTCAGGGGAATTGGGTAAAGGAGCAAACTCTGGTTCATTGAGCGCAACTTGTTGAATATCTGTAGCCTTTGCGCTATCTATTTTGGGCAGACGAACGACTTTAATCGCAGATTCACTCTCCGGGGAATTCGATTTGGGGCTGTCTAACGAAGCCAGGGTTCCTCCATTGACAAAAGGATTCTGAACTTGACTGCTTGTTTGCGCTGAGGGTAGAGCAGGGGACGTCTGTGCCCCTTGAGCGGTCTGAATTGGTTCTAAATCCGGCAAATCAGGCGTAATGGGAGTAGGAGTGGTTGAAGCAGATAAACTATTTTGAGCAACTTGAGCGCTGCTTCGTTTCATGATTCCAGAAGAATCAGAATAAAACGAAGAGCAACCTGACAATAAACAAGTTACCACCGTTAAAATGATTGCCCACAAGGTATTTTTCATATTTGCTTTTAATTTGTATTGTATTTTATAAATAGTTGATGAAAGCAACGTCTGAGCGCCGCTTTCTGGAATTGGATATATATTATCATATAAAACAGTAGCGTTTTTTTTATCTTGGGTCAAGAGGAATAATCGTTATAATCGGAATGTTTTTTATATTCGATTTAACTGGATAATATTTGTAGATTTTATAGCAAATTCTATCGTGAAGTCGATATACAAAATATCGTATTTCGTTATAACTATAGATATAGATACTGATATTAGGCTGTTGCAATCAGAAAGAAATTGCGAATTGTATGATATTCGGGATAAAAATCTAATAAAGAACTCACACATTTCATTCCGAATTCACATTGTTCTGTTTTGCCGCCTAAGATTATATCATTTTATTTCAATACGATGTCAGAACCACACAGCAGATCAGAGAAATCATGGACGCAATTGACGAATCCCTAAACCTTTTGGATGCCGCCTTCAGCTCGACCGGTCTTCAATCTCCTTTGGAAACCTACCTGAAGGAAATTAACGATACCGCATTGCTGACTTCGGAAGAGGAGCAGGAGTTGGCTATTCGTATTGCTCAAGGTGATCCGGAAGCGCGCGATTTAATGGTCAGAGCAAATCTGCGTCTTGTAGTTAATATTGCTCGTGGGTATATGAATAAAGGGCTTTGTCTCTCCGATTTAATAGAAGAGGGCAATCTCGGTCTTATGCGAGCGGTTGAAGGGTTTGACCCCAATATGGGGACAAGATTTTCAACGTATGCATCATACTGGATCAAGCAATCTATCAAACGCGCTCTGATTAATACATCCAAGCCGATTCGTATCCCGGCATACATGGTGGAACTTTTATCGAAATGGCGTCGTGCGTCCGCTCGCCTTTCTGAAGATTTGCGTCGTAATCCATCGCCTGAAGAAATTGCTCGTTTGTTGGCATTGCCTAAAAAGAAATTGCCAATTGTTAAAAAAGCGATTCATATTTACAACAGAACGCCACAGTTTGAACAGCCGGAGTCTGGGCGCACCTTGGCAGATATGCTCATGGACGAAAATACCAGAGATCCGGAAACAGATACGGTTTATCATGATAATTTGAAAATCGTTTTTGAAACCATGCAAATAATGAACGAACTGGAGGCGACTGTATTAAAGATGCGGTACGGGTTAGATGAATATGAACCCAAAACGCTCAAAGAAATCAGTGAAACGCTTGGTATGACGCGTGACAAGGTTCGTCAGCTGGAAGAACACGGACTCACTTTTCTTGCCGATAGTCTTAACGGCATCAAACGCCGTATTGACAAAAGACAACGATAAACAACTGGCGTTATGAGTCCTGTGCAGTAAACAGGGAAAGATGTTTTCTCGACTGAAAAACTGGTGGAATCAACCTTGCGGAGCGAAAGAGCTTCTGATTATTGCTCTGCCTTTAATTATATCAACGTCGTCGTGGAGTATTATGCACTTCATTGATCGGCTTTGTCTTGCGTGGCATTCTAAAGAGGCGTTGGCGGCGTGTATGCCTGCCGGCATGACGCATTTCACAATATTTTGTTTTCCTCAGGGACTGGCGGCTTATTGTGTAACGTTTGTCGCTCAGTATTGGGGGGCGAAACGTCCAGAGCAAATAGCATCCGTCGTCTGGCAGGGATTGTATATTGGATTCCTGTTTTTGCCGATAATCTGGCTAACCGGCTTGGCGGCGCCGTGGTTCTATAATTTCTTGGGGCATTCCGCTGACGTTGCCGCTCACGAAGCGGCGTACTATCAGTCGTTGTGCGTTTGCGGCGGAGCGTGTATTATGTCATCCGCTCTGACAGGTTTTTTCAGCGGGCGAGGGCAGACGTGGATTGTCATGATTGTCGATACGTTGGCGTCTGGACTGAATATTGTTCTGGATTTATTGATGATTTTCGGGACAGCCAAGATTTCCTGGTGGTTTCTGCCGCAAATTCCGGAATTGGGCATAGTTGGGGCAGGACTGGCGACATCAATAGCCGTCTGGTTCAAAACGATTGTTTATTTCGCGATATTCTGGTCAAAACGGAATCGAGAGACGTTCCATACGTTGTCGAACTGGAAATATGACTGGTCTGTTATGCGCCGGCTGCTATATTTTGGCGCGCCGAGCGGATTGCAGCTTATTGTTGAGAATTTTTCCTGTACGTCACAATTGCTCATTATGGGCGTTATTGGCGCGGTTGAGATGGCTGGAACCAATCTCGCGTTCAATATAGAATGTTTGGTGTTTATGCCAGTTTTGGGCTTGGGATTAGCTTTAACAACGATGGTAGGGCAATGTCAGGGCAAGAAACGCCCTGATCTGTCCGTCAAGGCAACGCATACTGCATTGTGGTTTGGAATGACTTATACAGTAGCTTTTGCTATATTGTACGTAACATGTCCGCGCGTATTTTTTATTGCTCACGAATGGGGCGCCAGAGAAGATTTTGCCCAGACGGAAGCTATGGCAGTATATTTGCTCCAGTTTATCGCGGCTCTTATGATTTTTGACAGTCTGAATGTGCTGTTTTCCAGCGTCCTTCGCGGGGCGGGAGATACAGCGTACGTCCTGCTGATTTCCGTTTGCGTATGTCCTCTGCCGGCGTTGATGAACTATTTTGGCGTTTATTGGTTTGGAATGGGAATTACGTACGCCTGGATTGTGATGAGTTCCGGCTTTTTCCTGATAAGCGCCTGCTTTTTTGCCCGATACAAATGGGGAAGCTGGAAGTCAATGCAGGTCATCGAGCCGGAAGTTATGGCGCTCAACGACGATTCCGTCATAACAAGAAAGAACATCGGATAGTTAGAGGCTCTGTTGCTCGTTGGTTGTGAATAGGAAATCGTTGGTTGTGAACAGGAAAAATCTGCTCAAAAGCTTTTAGGGTTGTATTTGCCAGATGAACAAATTTTTATTGTTATCTCCAAATTGGAGTTGCAAATTCTTTTTGTTGGGTGTATAATAACTTTCAATCATGGCATTTCTTTCTGTTTGGAAATTGTTTTATTATTATCGAAAGAATCTCATGACGTTACAAATCGTTATCTCATCCAGGCGCCAGTTTGCCGGATGAATCATGTCTTTTAAGCCGAGAATTCTTAATGGATACTCAAAACGAAACAGATATTTCCAGTTCGACAGCAGCGAAAGTTTTTTGGCGCTTTGCAATATTTCATGCTCTGTTTTGGACGGTATTGCCAACTTTTATTCAGCTCAATCCCGGTAATATCGATGTGAGCGAAATGGTTGCAACGGCTCGAGAATGGCCAATGGGAACGACCAAGCATCCTGCGGCTCCATTTTGGTTTTTTGAAGCATTGTATCAGGCAACCGGCCGGGCGGAATTCTCGTTGTATCTGATCGGTCAAGTATGGACGGTTTTAGGTTTATGGGCGGTATGGAGGCTTAGTCGTGAAATCGTATCTGAAAAGCTGGCTTTGATTAGCGTTTTGTGCACTGCTGCATTTCGGTATTATAACATGGGGGTAATCAGTTACACGACCAGCGTTCCTCCAATTGCGTTGTGGGCGGCTGCAACGACGCTGTTTTATTTATCGCTTAAATACAATCGACTTAAATATTGGTTTGGAACTGGCGTCTTTTTGGGATTGGGCGTTTTATCAAAGTACAGCGTCTTTACTCTGGCGTTGACGATGGTATTATACCTGGCGATTTCAGGAAAAAATTATCGGTACTGGCGTACGGCTGGACCGTATCTGACTACTTTTGTAGCCTTTTTATTATTCCTGCCTCACTTGATTTGGAGTTACAATCATGGTTTTCCCACAGTTGCCTATGGTATTGAAAGCGTGACACAACAAGTTTCTTTAATCAAGCATGTTACACGTCCAATAGGATGGCTTTTCAAGCAAATTATTCTCATTCTTCCCATTTTAATTGGACTCATTCCAATAGTTGGATTTCTGTGGCAGCTTCGTTTGAAACCGATCGCTGAACAAGCAAAAAACAGTGTCGATACTGTAGCATTTCAAGATAAATTCAGCAACAAAGACAACTGTTTTTTTCTGTCGTTTATTATATTTTTCCCGGTTATTTTTCAGATTGTTCTCAATATGATTTCCGGCGGAACAATGCGAACCGCTTACGGTTCGCCGCTGTGGTCGTTTATCGCGTTATGGTTTTTATGTGGATTTAAGACGGCAGATTCGGCAAAAGCGTACAAAACTGCCGTAGGATTTTGTATTGCAGTTTTGCTTGGAAATGCTGTATGTTATGTGATGGACTATCAACTATACTATTGGCATCAGCAACGGTTTGGGCAAGAGATTTGCGGTTCCAGAATCCATTATCCCGGTCGGGGTTTGGCAGACCTGGCAACCAAAATCTGGACAGAACACGGTTCTGGGGGAATATGCCCATACATTACCGGCGATTGGCTGCCGGCATGTCACGCAGCTATGTACATGGCAGACAGACCTTGCACTCTTATTTACTATTATGGTTTGGAAACGGGACGAATACCGACAGGGTATTGGGCTTCCGATGCTGATGTCAACGAAAAAGGCGGAATTGTAATCTGGAATGTTCCCAAAGGCGAAAACGACGGCTTTGTTCCTGATTGGCTGAATGAGCGATATCCGAATGCAAAGCCCTGTCCTAAAACCTTTGCATTGTCTTATCAAACAAAAGCCGACGTTCCTCCTTTGAGGGTTGGCTGTGCGGTTGTTACTCCACGAAGTAAGTCTTTATCGGGGGGAAGCCGTTAAAGCAGACGGAGGCATAGCTGGCGGTATACGCGCCGGCGGTCATCCAGTACATTCTGTCGCCCGCGGCAAGGTCTGCCGGGAGGGGAACTTTGTACCATTCGTACATGATGTCCATGCTGTCGCAGGTTGGACCGGCGACTGTGAACTTCGTTTCGTCTTCGCCCGCGCCTTCGCAGTAAATTGGGTACTTTATGCTCTCGTTGACCGTTTCAATCAGCCCGTTGAAAATGCCTGCGTCTATATAGACCCATCTGTCCAGCTCCAGGTCGGATTTCCAGGAAACCAGAGCGACTTCGGTCGTTAAAACGCCGGCGTCGCCGACCATTGACCGCCCGGGTTCAAAGATGATGCTGGGATGGTCTTCCCCGAAATTGGCTTTTAAGAATTTTGTGATTTCAGAAGCGTAGGCGTCAATCGGGTTAGTCTTGGAAATGTACTTGGCGGGAAGCCCTCCGCCCATGTTGATAAGATCGAATTTGATTCCGTTATCCAGAAGTTCGTCGAAGATGTAACGCACCTTGACCAGCGTCGCGCTCCATGCGCCGATGTCGTGCTGCTGCGACCCGACGTGGAAGGAAATCCCGCGCGGATTAAGCCCGCGGTTGCGCGCCATAAGCGCCTCTTTAACGACCATGTTCGGATGACAGCCAAACTTTCGCGACAGGGGCCAGTCCGCCGTATCGGAACCTTCTGCCAGCAGGCGGATGAAAATGTCGCTGCCCGGCGCGAACTTCGCCAGGTTGTCGATGTCCGGGAGACTGTCTGTTGCAAACAGACGAACGCCTTTTTCGTAGGCGTACTGAATGTCTCTGGCTTTTTTAATCGTGTTGCCGTAGCTGATTCTGGACGGGTCAACGCCGAGGGAGAGAAGCTGGTCAAGCTCGTAAACGGACGCGACGTCGAAATTACTGCCCAGGTCTCGCAGGAGGCTGACGACCTCGTTTGCCGGGTTTGCCTTGACTGCGAAGTGACATTTAGAATACGGAAAGAGCCGACAGAACTCTTCGTACTTTCGTTTGATAATTCCGAGATGAACGACCAAAGATGGCGTTTCGTGTTTTTTGGTTTCTTCGTAAATTTTTGCCCAATCTTCCGGGGCGTAAAAGTCGTGCGGATTTGCGCTCATTAAAGTACGTCAAACAAAATCGTAAAAAAGGGTTTTGAAAAACTGAACAATGGACGCTTGGGTATTTTGGGTTTTCCTGCATGCCTTGTCAAGTTGCGAGTTGCGAGAGCGTTTTGTGAGTTGCTTGCAGTTCTCGTAATTTAACAGGCTCCTGCTTGTCGGAAGAACACAAAATGATTCGTAGTTATATATATTTTTTCGGGTTTGTCAATCAGGTTAATGCTCTTTGAGGGGATTTTTGGATAAAATTTAGAAAAAAATTGGTTTTTGTGAGAAGCGGAACCGGGAGAGGACCGCTTGGCGCAATTCCGAATTCCTAACTTCGCATTCCGAATTATTCTCGCCCCCCCTTACGTTCATACTGATTTATGATAAAATTTATTACATTGAAATAAGAAAAGTCTTCTTTATGGCGCAGCAGGATGTTTTGCTGCGTTTTATGAAGTTCAATCCCCTGTTGAAAGGAGCGTATATAATGGCTATCAGCGAAACAATGGAAAAGAAGATTAACGAACAGATCAACGCGGAAATGTATTCCGCCTATTTGTATCTGTCGATGTCCTGTCAGGCGCAAGACATGAACCTGAAAGGGTTTGCCAACTGGTTCTACATTCAGTATCAGGAAGAAGTCGCGCACGCGATGGGATTCCTCAACTACGTTCAAGAACGCGGCGGCAAGGTAACGCTGACGGCTATCGAAGGCCCGAAGACGCAATGGGATTCCGCCCTGGCGATGTTCGAGGAAACCTGCAAGCACGAAGCCTACGTTACCAGCCTGATCAACGGTCTGGCGGCTCTGGCGGTTCAGGAAAACGATTTCGCCGCCGGGCATTTCTTCAGCTGGTACGTCAAAGAACAGGTTGAAGAAGAAGCGACTGCCGGCGAGATTTGCTCGGAAGTCAAGATGGCTCAAGACAACCACGGCGCCATGCTGATGCTTGACCGGGAACTGGGCGCCAGAACGTTCGTCGCCCCGATTATTAAATAGCGTTGAGACGCTAAAAAAGAGATAAAAATTTTCGGCGTGCGGCGCCTTGGCGCCGCTTTCATTACAAGTACAGCTACGAACAACGATAAAAAATATTCGTGCCAATAACGCAAAGAACCATTTGAAAAAATATAA